>CALGOO010000189.1 GCA_937960715.1 uncultured Candidatus Competibacteraceae bacterium | reverse complement strand
GCATGATCGCCGCGATCAAGGTGGTCAGGTTGGAGTCGAGGATGGTGTCGAACGCTCGGTCGAAGCCGGCGTGGATCGCCGCCTGCGGGCTGTTGCCGTTACGCAGTTCCTCGCGGATGCGCTCGTAGATCAACACGTTGGCGTCCACCGCCATGCCCATGGTCAATACGATGCCGGCGATGCCGGGCAAAGTGAGGGTGGCTTGCAGCATGGACAGCGCGGCGATGATCAGCACGACATTGGCGGCCAGCGCGGCGGTGGCGATCAGGCCGAAGTTCTTGTAGCGCCAGGTCATGAAGACGGCGATCACCAGCAGCGATAGGGTGGCGGCGCGGAAGCCCTGAGCGATGTTCTCCTTGCCGGCGCTGGGCCCCACCGTGCGCTCCTCGATGATCTCGATGGGACTGGCCAGCGCCCCGGCCCGCAGCAGCAGCGCCAGGTCGCGGGCCTCGCGGGTGCTGTCCAGGCCGGTGATCTGAAAGCGCTTGCCCAACCGGTCGCGGATGACGGCGACATTGATCACTTCCTCGACCGTGTAGGCGGTCTTTTTCAGCTCACCGTCCACCCGCTTGGTTTCGGTCTTGTTCTCGATGAACACCACGCCCATGCGCTTGCCGATGTTGCCCTTGGTGCCGTCTTCCATGCGCTTGGCGCCCTTGCCGTCCAGGGTGACGTACACCGCCGGCCCGCCGCTCTGCTGATCGATCCCGGAGGCGGCGTCGACGATGGAATCGCCGGTCAGCATCACCCGTTTTTGGAGCAGTACGGGCCGCCCTTCGCGGTCCTTGTACAACCGCGAGTTGATTGGCGCGCGACCGGTCGTGGCGGCCTGATTCCAGTCGTTCTCCTCATCCGCCAGGCGGAATTCCAGCGTGGCGGTGGCGCCGAGGATTTCCTTGGCGCGGGCGGTGTCCTGCACGCCGGGGAGTTGCACCACGATGCGGTCGCTGCCCTGCTGCTGGATGATCGGCTCGGCCACGCCCAGTTCGTTGACCCGGTTGCGCAGGGTCGTGATGTTCTGCTGCAAGGCGAAGTCGCGCTTTTCCTTGATCTCGGGTTCGCCAAGGGTCAGTCTCAGGCTCAGCGAATCGGGTTCGCTCTGTTGCAGGCTCGGTAGTTGCTTGCGCAGCGCCTGAGCGGCCTTGTCGCGTTCGGCCTCGTCCTTGAACTCCACCTGCACCCCGCCACCGGCAACCCGTCCCACTGAAGTGTATTGCACTTTTTCGGCGCGCAACTGGGCACGGATTTCATCCACGTAGCCATCCTCGATCTGCTTGATGGTGGCGTCCATGTCCACCTGCATCAGGAAATGCACGCCGCCGCGCAGGTCGAGGCCCAAATACATCGGATTCAGGCCCATGGCCCGCAGGAAATCCGGGGCCGATGAGGCGAGGTTCAAGGCGACGATGTAGTCGCGACCCAGCCGATCCTTGAGGATGTCGGCGGCCTTGAGCTGCACTTCGGTGTCGGGAAAACGGATCAGCAGCCGACCGTTCTCCAGTTCCAGCCGCTTGGAAGACAGCTTGTCGACGTCGAGCAAGGCGGCGACCCGGTTCTGGAACGCCGCGTCGATGGCGATGTTGGCGCGGGCGCCGGAAATCTGCACGGCGGGGTCTTCGCCGAACAGATTGGGCAAGGCGAAGATCAGGCCCCAGAGCATCACCAGGCCGATCAGCAGATACTTCCACCAGGGATATTGATTCAGGGTATACGGAGTGGACATGACGCAGCGGTTCCCGCCAGGCGCCGGGCGGCGCGCTGGCGCTGGATTAGAGATTGCCCTTGTAGGTGCCCTTGGGCATCAGCGATCCCACGGAAGCCTTTTGAACCTTGATCTGCACGCCATCGGCGATTTCCACCTGCATGAAGTTCTCGCCGATCTCGGTGACGCGGCCCAGCACGCCGCCGCCGGTGACGATTTCGTCGCCCTTCTTGAGTCCCTCGACCATCTGCTTGTGTTCCTTGGCGCGCTTGGTCTGCGGGCGAATCAGCAGGAAGTAGAACGCCGCGATCAGGATGATGGGAAACAGCAGGTTCATCAAACCCATCTCGGCGCCGCCGGGGGCGCCGCCGGTCTGGGCCAAGGCGGCGGGGACCAGGAAACTCAGAATACTTTCCATGCAAGTGCCTCGTTGAGTGTTCGCCACGCTTTGGAGTCATGCGGAAATGCGCCGCCGCTGTTGGCGATCAAGACAGCGCGGGGCGGGCGATGGGAGCCATTGTCAAATGGGCGGCATTATACACGGGCGACGGAACTTGCCCGCGTTTTTCACGAAACCCGCCGCGATTCTCTCCACGACGCGGGTGTTGCAATCACCGACCCGCAATTCCCGCTTCCAAGGCGGGAAAGGCGGCTTGACCTTCATTCACCTCGATGGATCCATGCCTCGGCGCTGGCCGTCTGGCCCGCCTGGTCCAGCACGGTGACCCGGACCAGTCCCACGCCATCCGGCGACCAGAACGCGTCCCGCCGCCATGGGTCCGTCGTCAGCGGCCGACCGTTCACCAGCCAGCGCAGTGGCCTGACCCCACCCCTCGCCGTCAGCGGCAGTTCGGCCAGCACGCCGCCGCGTTCCGGCAATTCCACCGTCGAGCCAGCCACCGGAAAAGTGAGGGTCAGCGGCGGAGCATTGACGGTTTCCGCCACCGGCCGAGTGCGGAAGTAGCGCAACCGTTCCGGCAACTGGTCGCGGCCGACCTGAAGGACGCCCGGAGGCGGCGCGGCCGGGCGAGGCGCCGGTTCCGGCAGCAGGTCGAATACCCGAAACAGCAGCGGCGCGGCGGTGTTGCGGCCATAGTGACCCGGGCTGGGCGAACCGTCCGGCCGGCCGGCCCACACGCCCACCGTGTAATCGGCATCGAAGCCCAGCGCCCAGGCGTCGCGGAAACCGTAGGACGTGCCGGTCTTATGGGCGATGGCGCGCGGTCGGGCGACGCTGGCCGGCCCGACCACGTTTTGTGGGATCGGTCCATGGCGGAGGATGTCTTGCAGATACCAGCAGGCTGCTTCCGTCAGCAGGCGCTGGCCGGACACCTCGGGATCGGTGGGACCGAACCGCAACGGCGCCACCCCGCCGCCGTTGGCGAAACCGACATACAACGTCACCAGTTCCTCCAGGGTCATGCCAACGCCGCCGAGCGCCAGCGGCAATCCCGGTCGGGGATGGGCCATGCTCCAGTGCAAGGGCAAACCGACCTCGCGCAGCCGCGCCGCCAGCCGCGCCGGCCCCACCTGCTCCAACACCGCCACCGCCGGGATGTTCGACGACTGTTGCAGGGCTTCGCGCACCGTCAATTGCCCAGCGTAGGTGTTGCGGAAATTGGTGGGGCTGTAGTCGCCAAAGCGGGTGGGCACATCCTCGATCAAGGTTTCGGGATGGATCAGCAGATCGTCGAAGCCGAGACCGTAGACCAGCGGCTTCAGGGTCGAACCCGGCGAGCGCACCGCCCGGATCATGTCCACCTGCCCGGCGCGGCGCGGATCGCGGAAATCGCTGGCGCCGACATAGGCCAGCACCCGCCGGTCGCGGTGGGCGACCACCAGGATCGCCAGGCTGCTTTCCGACTCCAGCGCGGACTGCCGTTGGCGAGCCAGCGTTTCCAGGGTCTGCTGCAAGCCTCGATCGATGAAGGTGGGGTGCTGCGTCACGCCGGGTCGCGAAGTTCGCAACCGGTCGGCAAGATGCGGGGTCAGGAAGGGCAAGGGGCGCAACCGGCTCGGCAACGGTTCCTGGCGGGCCTCCTCGACCTGCCGCCCGGTCAGTACCCCCAGTTGGCCCATGCGCGTCAACACCTTGTCGCGCGCCGCCCGCGCCCGGTCGGGAAAGCGGTCCGGCCGCAGCCGCGACGGCGCTTGCGGCAACACCACCAGCAGCGCCGCTTCCGCCGCCGTCAACCGGGTCGGCTCCTTGCCGAACCAGGCCAGCGCGCCCGCGCGGACTCCTTCCAGGTTGCCCCCGAACGGCGCCAGCGTCAGATAGAAACCGAGAATCTCGTCCTTGGCATGGCGCCGCTCCAGTTGCAGGGCGCGCAGCATTTCACCGAGCTTGCCAGCCAGATCGCGCTCGTGGGGCTCCAGTAGCCGGGCTGCTTGCATGGTCAGGGTCGAGGCGCCCGACACCACCCGGCGGTGGCGTAGCCACTGTCCCAGCGCCCGCACCACCGCCACCGGGTCCACGCCGGGATGAGCGTCGAACCGCTGATCCTCATAAGCCCGCAACATCCGCAGGTACAGCGGATCCACGTCATCGGGTCGCGCCGGCAACCGCCAGACGCCCGGCGGCGCCGCGAACGCGCGCAGGATGCGGCCCTGACGGTCCAGCACCAGCGCCGAGACCTGGCGAGCGCGATCCAACGGCGGCGGCAACGCCGCGTCCAACGCCAACCCCAGGCCGACTGCCGGGATCAGCAGCGCGCACCGGCGAACGAAACGAGGAGAAAAGCGGATAAAACGAGGGAACGAGCGCATGATCGGCTTCGCGCTACGCCGGGTTCGACCGCCGGCGTCACCCTCCCTGACCGAGCATCCGCCGGCTAGCGGTGGCGTCCGCCCCGGGCGTTGGGTGCCCGCTCCTCGTTTACCTTGAGGCGCTGGCCGCGCAATTCCTGGCCGTTGAGTCCGCCGATGGCGGCGCGCGCCTCGTGGCCTTCCATCTTGACGAAGCCAAAACCGCGGCAAAGACCGGAAAACACATCCCGGGTCAGTCGCAGCCCGTGAACCCGCCCGTAGGCGGCGAACAGGTCCGTCACCTCCTGCTCGGTGGCGTCCGAAGGCAGATTGCCAATGAAGACGGTTTTCATGCGCGGTCTCCTGTGGTTACGACCCGCCGGGGCGGGTTGGGATGATGGTGGCGCCGGGAAGCATTCCCGGACCCGGCTTCCGGGCGCGTGGACCGGCGCGGAGACGACGAGGCGGGTCGCTCTCCAGTCGGCGGGCCAGCGCGATGCGCCGAATGATGCCGAACGCCGGACGCAATCGGCGCGGTTGGCGCTGGCGGGCGCCGACCACCGCTGGGCGCAAATCCTTCGACCACCGACGACGGCAATTGTCGGCCTAGCAAGCGCTGGATGTCCCGCAACCGCGGAGTTTCATCGGCGCTGACCAGCGAAATCGCCAACCCAGCGTAACCCGCGCGGCCGGTGCGGCCGATGCGATGGACGTAGTCCTCCGGCACATGCGGCAGTTCGTAATTCACCACCCGCGGCAATTGCACGATGTCCAGGCCACGGGCGGCGATGTCGGTGGCCACCAGCACCTGAATCCGGCCCTGCTTGAAATCGTCCAGGGCGCGGGTACGGGCCGACTGGCTCTTATTGCCGTGCAGGGCGGCGGTGCGGATGCCATCGCGTTCGAGCTGGCGGCTCAGCCGGTCGGCGCCGTGCTTGGTGCGGGTAAACACCAGGGTCGCGTCACGCCCGCCGGCGCTCAGCAGATGACTGAGCAAAGCGGTTTTCCGCTCCGCGTCCACCGGATGCACCTGCTGCTCCACCCGGTCGGCGGGCGCGTTGCGCGGGGCGATGTCGATCACCGCCGGGTCGCGCAGAAAATCGCCCGCCAACTGGCGGATCGGCTCGGCGAAGGTAGCCGAGAACAGCAGGGTCTGCCGCCGCTTGGGCAACAGTGCCAACAGGCGCCGGATCGCCGGCAGGAAACCCAGGTCCAGCATCCGGTCGGCCTCGTCCAGCACCAGAATCTCGACGCCGGCCAGACTGACGGTTTTCTGGCTCAGGTGGTCCAGCAACCGCCCTGGCGTGGCCACCAGGACATCGACCCGGCGGCGCAAGGCGTCGAACTGCGGTCCCATGCTGACGCCGCCGACCAGCAGCGCGGTGCGAGGTGCGACATGGCGGCCATAGACGCGCACGCTGTCGGCGATCTGGGCGGCCAGTTCGCGGGTCGGGGTCAGCACCAGGGCGCGCGGCCGACCGGCGGGTAGCGCCCCACTCGCGTCAAGTTGCAGGCGCTGTAACAGCGGCAGGGTGAAGGCGGCGGTCTTGCCGGTGCCCGTCTGGGCGGCGGCGAGGAGATCGCACCCCGCCAGAATCATGGGAATGGCTTGAGATTGAATCGGGGTGGGCGTGGCATAGCCTTGGGTGGCGACGGCGCGCGCCAGGTCGGCAACCAGGCCGAGAGCGGCAAATGGCATTCACAACTCCTGAATCCGCCTGCCCATGCGTGGCGCAAGGAACCGGTCCAGACGGAATAATTTGAAAATGGAGGGTAATCGGGGAACCCCAGCAGGGGCGAACCACGGCGGGTTTGCGGGAGGAACAGGGGGCCTGAACGACCCCTTGGCGACAATTCCGGGAGGAACGGCGGAAACCTCGGGGCGCGAACCGGACCGCGCCGCGACAAACTCGGTGCCGAATGTACCACGCTTCGCGTGCTTTACCTAATCGGGGGATAAGGCGAAGGCCGAAAACGCCGGGGACTGAGTCGAACTGTTTCCTCCCCGGCGGCGCGCGTCAGAACGGGCGGGTTGGGATCGGGTTTATCGTCGGGAGACTCCTCCCCGGCGGCGCGCGTCAGAGTCGACTCAGTTGCGCGTTGATCGCGCCACTCAAACGTTGAACCCAGCCGTTGTAGTTGCTGTGGATGTTGACGCCGTCGTAGCCGAGATTTTGGCTGTCCCGGTAGATGATGCTGTAGCTGGTCCGGTTATACGGAATCTCGACCTGGGCCATGTGATCGCGCACATAGAGCGTGCCAATGATCAGTCCGGGCTGAACGTCCTTCATCTGCCAGCCCAGCGACACTCCGGCCTGCTGGATGGCGTTGCGGACATCTCTCAGATTATAGCCGCTCGTGCTGGTGCTGACCGGCGCGCCCTCGACATTGTAGATCGGATTGCTCTTGCAACCCACCAGCGCCAGGGCCACGATGCCAATGAGCGCGAGCCATGTTCTAGCTTTCATGGTTTCCCCCCGTTTCTTCGTGTTGCAAAAAGGTTTCCTTGCTAAGCGTGGGTAATGGTAGTAGCCGCAGGGAACGGAGTAAACCCAGCGGATACAAACCGCGCCTGAGCAACGACCACGCCACCAGATTCACGATGCGCAGCGTATCTCGCCAGGGCCGGTAATGGCTGGGGCGACCCTGGGCGAGGTAAATCGTTTCGATGGCGACCACTCCCGGATAGCGCCGCTGGCAACCCGCCTGCATCAGCAGGGCGCTCTCAAAGGCGAAACCGCGCCTTCCCGGTTCGGGTCCGTTCGCCTGGCGCAGAAACTCGGCGGGATACAGCCGGAAGCCGGACTGGGTGTCGGGGATCGGGCAGCCGGCCGCCCAGGACACCCAGAAGTCGGCCATGCCATTGGCGAAGCGCCGCAGCCGGGGCGCGGCCTGGCGACATTGCAGACGGGCGGCGATGATGGGACAACTGGGCCGGCGCGGACGAGCTGCCAGCAGTTTTGGAATGTCCTCGGGCCGATGCTGACCGTCGGCGTCCAGGGTGATGACCGCTTCCGCCCCCTTCGCCAGCGCGGTTTGCATCCCATGCCACAAGCTGGCGCCCTTGCCCTGATTGATCGGCTGGCGCACCACCACCGCGCCCGCCGCCTCGGCCCGCGCGGCGGTGTCGTCGCGGGAACCGTCGTCCACCACGATCACCCATTCGATCTGTCGCCGCGCGCGGTGAACGATGTCGGCGATGGTGGCGGCTTCGTTGTAGGCGGGGATGACGACGGCAATGGTCATCGGCGCTCTTCAGACGATGCCGCCGTTGAGACCGATGATTTGGCCAGTCAGGTAAGCCGCCTGCTCGGACGCCAGGAATCCGACCAGATCGGCCACTTCGTCCGGCGTTCCCGCGCGGCGCATCGGCACCAGGGTTTTGATGGCCGCCGCGTCGAAGACCGCTTCCGTGGCCGATCCGGCGATGATGCCCGGCGCGACGGCGTTGACCGTGACCCCACGCGAGGCCAGCTCCAGCGCCAGCGCCTTGGTGGCGCCGTGCAGGCCGGCCTTGGCGGCGGCGTAATTGGCCTGGCCGCGATTGCCGGTCACTCCGGCCAGCGAGGAGATGTTGACGATGCGGCCCCAGCGGGTCGCCATCATCGGCAGCAACAGCGGTTGGGTCACGTTGAAGAAGCCGTGCAGGCACACGTCGATCACCCGTCGCCATTGCGCCGACGCCATCCCGGCCATGGGGGCGTCGTCGTGAATGCCGGCGTTGTTGACCAACACCTGAATCGGGCCGGCTTCAAGCAGTTCCGCCAGGATATGGCGAGTTTGATCCACATCGGCGACATCGAAGATCGCCGTTTCCGCCGAGCCACCCCCCGTTCGAATGGCGTCCACGACCTCGGCCGCCCGCTCGGGATGCTGGTGGGCGTGAACGATCACGTACAACCCGCCGCGCGCCAGCCGCTGGCCAATCGCGCGGCCAAGGTCGCCGCTGCCGCCGGTGACCAGCGCCCGCTTCACGGCTCGACCGCCACGCGCAAGGTCGCGCTCGTGCCGGCGAACAAGATTACCCGCCTGGTCGCTCGTCGGGCGATGGCGCACAGCAACGGCAGGCCACGCGCGGCGGGATTGCCGGCGCGCAACCGCTCCAGACCCGCGTCGTCCAGCCGGTCCGCCGGCTGTCCACTCGCGCCGGGATCCAGTCGCAACAACGCCAGCCGGTTGGCTGTCGTCGCCGGATTCAGCAGCAGCGCCGCCGCGAACGGGGCGATGATCTGGCGGCGCTCGGCCAGCGGAAACGGCGGCGGCAGATCGTAGGCGATTAGCAACACCCGCGCCTGATCGGCCCACGCCAGCGCCGCCGCTTCCCGCAGGCCGGCGGCGAAACTGCCATCGTAGGCGGACAGACTGAGCGAGGGCTGCATGCAACCGGTGGCGATCGACCAGTAGCCGGCCGGCGTGTTGTGGACCGACTGATGAAAATGGGTCGGCGATACCGGCCGGTCGGGCTGGGTCAGCGCCACGCAGATTTTGTCCAGGATCTCGCTATCCCCGCCGGAGGACGCGAACACCGTGCGCACCGACAACTCTCCTCGCCCGTTGCCGGGAGAGGGGTCGAGGGCGAGAGCCGCCTGAGCCATGGCCTCCTGCGCGGCCTGGAGCGCCAGCTTGATCGTGGCGGTGACGCGCCGCCGCTCGTTGGCCGGCAGCAGCGTGGCCATGGTTGCCGGCATCGGCTCGGCGGCATGGGGCCGCTGGCCCGCCAGCACCGCCTGACTGGCCGGCCAGCCCGCCAGTCCCGGCGCCATGAGGCCCACGGCTTCCACGGCAAGCGGATTCATCGACGCCTCCGTCCAAGCAGCAGGCTGCAATTGGTGCCGCCGAAACCGAAGGAGTTGCTCAGGGCCAGCCGCAAGGGGCGCTCCCGGTTCTCCAACACCACGCCCGCACCCAGCCTCGGATCGCGCCGGCGGGTGTTGAGCGTGCCCGGAATCAGGTCCTGTTCCAGGCACAGGGCAACGAAAACGGCCTCGGTGACGCCCGCCGCGCCCAGGGTATGCCCGGTCCAGCCCTTGGTGGAGCTGCACGGCGTGGCCGGCCCGAACACGCGCAGCACCGCCCGATCCTCGGCGGCGTCGTTCAATGGCGTGGCGGTGCCGTGCAGGTTGATGTAGTCCACCTGCGCCGGGAGAATCTCCGCTCGGGCCAGCGCCTCTTGCATCGCTAGCGCCGCCCCCGCTCCCTCGGGATGCGCGGCGGTCATGTGGTAGGCGTCGCTGCTTTCGCCGTAACCGAGCAGCAGGACGCGATCATCGTTGGGTTTGGCCCATTCCAGCAGCGCGAAGCCGGCTGCTTCACCAATGTTCAGGCCATCGCGGTCGACATCCCACGGTCGGCAGGGCCGGGCGGAGATCAACCCCAAGGCGTTGAAGCCATGCAAGGTGGTCAGGCACAGGCTGTCCACGCCCCCGACCACGGCGGCGTCGCACAATCCCCCCCGCATCTGCCGCCAGGCGGAGGCGAACGCCTTGGCGCTGGAGGAACAGGCGGTGGAAATGGCGAACGCCACCCCCGTCAGACCCAACCAGCGTCGCGTGAAATCGGCCACCGAGAATACGTTGTGGGTATGCTGGTAATCGAAGGTCGCCGGCAAGCTCCCGGTGATGGGGTCGCGCTGGCGATAGGCGTGTTCGGTGGCGCCGATGCCGGAGGTGCTGGTGCCGATGAACACGCCGATCCGATCCGCGCCGTAACGGTCGCGGGCCTGGCGCACCGCCGCGCCGAACCCATCCTGTTCCAGGCCCAGCCGCGCCAGCCGGTTGTTGCGACAATCGAACGGCGCCAGCTCGCCGCGCAACGGTTCTTGGTCCAGGCCGGCCACCTGGCCGATCCAGGTATTCAGCTCAGCGTCCTCGAAATCGCAAGGTCGCAACCCGCTTTCGCCCTCCCGCAACGCGCGCAGCGAGGCCGCGAGACCGCGTCCCAAGGCGTTGGTCAGGGTGCAGGCGGCGATGGCCAGCGGCTTGATCGCCATGAGTCAACTCATCTTCGTCAACAAAGGTCGGGCCGCCACCAGGGCGGCGATGAAACTGGCGGCCACGCCCAGGCTCACGGTCAAGCCGATGGCCCGCAGCGCCGGCAGCGCGGAAAGTGAAAGCATACCAAAAACGGTCAGGGCCGAACCGCAGCAGACCAGCAGCGCATGCAGGGTGCGGCGGCGCGAATCCGGATCGGCGCCCGGCCGGCTGAAAAACAGCCCGTAATCGACGCCGACCCCCAACACCAGCAGCAGCGAGACCAGATGGAACAGCGACAACCGCTCGCCCAACGCCAACAGGGCCGCCACCGTGAACACCAGCGCCAGCGCCACCGGCAAGAGCGCGGCGACCACCCGACGCCAGGAGCGCAGTCCGAGCCAGACCACCGCCACGATCAGCGCCGCGCCCCAACCGATCCGAACCAGGGTCGCTGCGCGGAAACCGGCCACCAGCCGGTTGGTTTCCGCACGCAAGTCGAGATAGTACGCTTGGCTGGATTCAGCTTGCGGTAAATCGGCGGCCAGGGCGCCGGCATCCCGCACGCCGCTCAACGGCAGCAAGGCGGTCCAGCCGCGCCCGCCGGGAAACAGCATGGCGTTGACCCGCGTCCCCAACAACGTACCGCGCAAGTCCTCGGGCCGTAGTGGCGACGCGGCGCGCGCGGCGTCGACGGCGTCGAGAAACGGCGCGAACGATCCCGGCTTGAACGGCAAACCTTGCAAAGCGGCGTTCAGGTTGGCGGTCAGCGTCGCCGCGTCCGGCAACGACGCCTGGCGCTGTTG
Source organism: uncultured Candidatus Competibacteraceae bacterium (assembly GCA_937960715.1). Classification (GTDB taxonomy): domain Bacteria; phylum Pseudomonadota; class Gammaproteobacteria; order Competibacterales; family Competibacteraceae; genus Contendibacter. The sequence continues at coordinate 10,183 of CALGOO010000189.1, read as the reverse complement.
CTGGGTCCGCGCGCTGGGCAGCGAGCGCATCGGGCCGTCGTACCCGGTCAGCAGACCTTCCCGCTGACGGTCATCCAGATAAACCGCGATGGTTTCGCCGTGGCGCAGGGCGGTTTCCGCGTCCGGCGCGACGATGGCGATCAAATGGCCGACTTCCGGGGCGCCCAGCGCGGTGCGCAGTTCCTGATCGAGTCGCATCAGTTCGCGCGGTACCGGACTGAGCGCGGCCAGGTCGTTTTCCCACAGCGGCGGGGCCTTGACCATCAGCGCCAACAATACCAGCGCTCCGCACCCACCCAGCGCCAGCGCCAACCGGGGCCGGGGTTGCAACGCCCGGTCCGCCCAGGCGCCGATGGCGACCGGCTGCGGCGGCGTCCAGCGCGGCGGTAATAGGGCCGGCAACAACCAACGGGTGGTCGCCACGGCGGCGGCGATGCCGGCGACGGTGAACACGCCCAACTGGCTCAAGCCGGGAAAATCGGCGTCGAGCATCGCCAGACAACCGAGCAGCGTGGTCGCCACGCACAGCCGCAAGGTCGGCCACAACTGGCGCAAGGTATCCACCACCGTTTCCGTCGCCCGCCGATGGCTGAACAGGTAGGTGGGATAGTCCAGCGTCTCCCCCAGCAGGGTCATGCTGAACGCCAGGGTGATGAGGTACATCTTGCCGAAGATCAGGTCCACCGCCGCCGCGCCGGCCAGCAACGCCGCCAGCATCGGCAGCGCGCCGAGCCAGACCGTGCGCGCCGAGCGGTAGACCAGCAGCAGAATCAGCACCACCGCCGCCAGCGCCAGCGTGCTGAGAAACTCCGCCTGGGCGTGGATCGTGTCCGCCGCCAGCGTCGCCAGCACGCCGGGGCCGCTCATCTCCAGTTGCACGCCGGTTTCCACGCGAGCGGCGGCGAAAGCCGCGCGAATGGCGGTCACCGCTTTGCGCTGGGCGGCGAGGTCATAACCGGAGGCGCGGGTTTCGACCAGCAGCAACGCGCGCTCCCCATCCGGCGAAAACCAGAGGCCCAGCCGCTTGGCCGGTTCACGCAAACCACCCTGCCACCGCTTGAGCAGATTCAGCAGTTCGCCGGTCGGATCGCCAGCCAGCCAGCGTTTCTGGAACACCGCCAGCGGTGACTGCAATTCGGCCAGACGTTGTCGCAAACCGGCGCGCAAGCTATCCACCGTGAAGCGTTCCGGGGTAACCGTCGGGCTCAGTCGGTAGCGGTGGGCGAACAGCGCCTGCAATTCCGCTTCGGGCAGGGTGTCCGCGCCATTGGCGACCCGGACGAATTCGTCATGAACCTTCAGCCGTTCGGTCAGCCGCTGGCTGACGGCGGCGCGTTCGGTTTCCGCGCCGCCGGCCAGTCCGAGCAGGATCAATCGGGTGGTCGGGCCGCTGCGCAATTGTTCCAGCAGCAGTTCCGCCACCGGATCGGCGCGGGAGGCGAACAGCGTCAAATCGGCGGCGACCGGCGTGGTCAGGACGATCCAGCCGCAGCCCAGCGCGGCCAGCAACCATAGCAGCGGAATCGACCAGCGGCGCATGATGGACCTCAGTCTCAGCGCCAGGTGATCGTCATCAGGCTGCGGTCGCCATCCGGCTCCAGCGTCTCCATGCTGTCGATCCGCCCATTTCGGCCGCGTAGCACGATGGCGACGACGTAGCGTTGCGCGTCCGCGTCGCGGGGCGTCAGGCGCAGGCTCCAGTCGGCGGGCGTTCCCTGAAATTCCAACCGGTAATAACGCTCCAGCGCCGCCCGGTCGCCGGCCTGGGCGGCGCGAATCGCCTCGACGAAGGGGCGTAGTTGCGGATAGCCATTGAGATCGAACTGCCGGCGTCCGGCCTCCGGCGTTTCGACCGTCAGCCAGTGGCCATCCGCTTCATAATCCTCGGGTTGCGGATGCAGGGTCCGCTTGCGCAGAAGATCGGGCGCGCGGTAATACAACACGCCGGTGGCGACCAGCGGCGCATCCAGCACCGCCAAGGTTTTTTCCTCCCGAAACGTCGCTTCCACCGTCGGCGCCGCCGCCAGCGCCCGCATCACCTGGGAGAGCGCATCATCGTCGGCCATGCCCGCCAACGGCCAGCACGCCAACGGCAGCCATATCCAATATTTCACCCGTGGACCCCGCTTTTCGGTTGCGGCGCGATGGTGATCCGGGCTTCCGCCAATGTCCGGTCGGCGGCGCTGACCTGGATCGCGTAGATGCAGTAGTCGGCGTCGCCCAGCACCAAGCAGGCGGCGACCTCCAGCGGCGCCTCCACCGCCGCCAGGTCCTCGGCGAACCAGCGCACGTCGCGCAGCGCGGCCAAATAACCGGCAGGGGCGCTTTGCCCCGCCGCCCGGGCGCGCAAACCGCCGTGAATCGCCGCCGCCTGCGCCCCATACTCGCAAGCATGCACCATCGCCAGCCGACCTTGCCGACGCAACGGATTGGCGGGATCGCGATGGGTCTCGGTCAGGCACAGGATGCTGTCCTCGTCCCAGGCGATCACCGCCTCCAGCAGACACATGGCGCCCGCGTGGGGAATCAAGGTTTGAATGCGCGCCTGGTCGAGTCGCACGGTCGCAATCCCATCAGGTGATCCGCGCCAGACTGTGGCGGTTGCCGGTCCAACGCGACCAGGCCTTGCCCACCTCGTACCAGTGCAGGTACCAGGCTTCCAGGCCGAGCCGCCACAGCGTCCACGGATCGAGGCGCAGGCACTCCTCGGCGGCGCACGGCGTCGGTCGCAAGCCCAGGCCACGCGCCAGCACCTCGCCGCGAGCCAGATGATAACGGCTCGTCACCAGTACGAAGGGCCGCGCACCATCCCCGCCCAGCAAACGCCGCGCCTGGCGCAGATTGTCGAGCGTGTTCAAGGACTGGTCCTCGATGAACAGGCAGTCCGCCGGAAGACCCAGCGCGCCGAGAAACTCCCGACCGCGCTGGGCCTCGCTGACGCTGCCGCCGGTGTAACCGCCGACCAGCAAAATCCGTCGTTGGGGATCGGCCTGGTATAGCACGGCGGCGCGGCGCAACCGGCGGGCGTAGCCGGGCGCGACCTGGTCATGGAACAGCCGGGCGCCCAGCACCACCACCCAGTCCCCGTCCATCCCGGCAACCGGCGTGTCCCGCGCGATGCGCCAGACCCGGCGCAGCAACCACAACCCGCTCAAGCCCAGGGTCGCCAGCAAAAGCAGATTCGACAGCGCCAGCATCGCCAGGCCGTCCCAGCCCATGCCCAGTTGCCGGGCGAAGCGTCGGGACGCCGTCGCTCCCGCCTTCATGCCTCCTCCCAGTAATCGTAGAAATTGAACCAGTTGTAGGGTGCGAGGCGGGCGTAATGCTCCAGCCGGTCGGCGTAGCGTTGCACCCAGAGGGTCAGTTGCTCCTGGCGTCGGCGCCGGTCCAGCGCGATCCGTTCCGCCAATCGTTCGAAATGGATTTCGTAGCGATGGCCGCCGCGATACAGGCCGAAGAACAGGATGACCGGACAATCCGCCAGCGCCGCCAACAACAACGGCCCGGCGGGAAACGCCGTCTCCTGGTCAAAAAAGCGGACGCGCACCGCTCTTTCGCCCGCCGTCACCCGATCGCCCAGCACACCGACCATATAACCCTGCGCCACGCTCTCCCGGACCCGGAGCAGGGTGTCCGGTCCGTCGATGGGAAGGATAGTCTGAGCCAATGCCGGATTCAGCGCGTTGAGAAATCCGGTGATACCGCGGTTATGGCCGGTATTCATCAGGATTTTGATCGGAAAATGCCGCAGGGTGACACCAATTGCCCGCAAAACCTCAAAACTGCCGAGGTGTGATCCCAGCAGAACGCAGCCCAGCCCGGACGCCGCCTGCTCCACAACCCACCGGTCACCGAAAATCTCGATATCGAACGGCCGCAATCGTCCGGTCAGAAAATACACTCGGTCCAGAATGGTCGCGGCGAAACAATGGATGTGGCGAAACACCTCCCGCCAACCCGGTTCGCGGCCCAGCGCCCGTCGCAGGAACAACCAAGACCCGCGCCGCGCCGCCGGGGCGGTCGCCAGAAAATACAGAGTGATGGGATACAACAGGGCGCGGCCCGCCGACCGGCCGATCCGCAGGGCGATCCACAAAATCAGTCGCAGCACCAGCGGATTGCCCCGTTCTGGAAGCCGCGCCCAGTTTTGGCTCATGCGGCGCGTCTCGCCCGGGGCGCGACCGTGGCGGCGCCACGGTCGCTCATCACCTTGTCGACGCCGGTTTCGACCCGCAGGACACCCGACTCCAACGGCGGATTGCGCTCGCTCGACAATACCGCGGGATCCGCCTGCTCCAGCAACCGATCCAGGCGCACGAAATGAAAACCGCACGCGCGCAAACGATTAATCGTCAGTTGCGCGGTCGTGAGCGCCTGCCGGGGCTTGCAACACGGCATTCCGTAATAAAGTTCGTGCAGCAGGAGGATCGAACCGTTGCGCGCCCGGCGAGCGACCCGCGCCGCGATGCGCTCGGGATCGCGATAAAAACCTTCCAGGCCCCGAACATCCCAGGCAACGTTACAAAGCTGCAATCTTCGCAATACATCGGCCAAATGCGGGCGGGATATTCCGGCTGGCGTCCGCGCGAACCGCGGCGGTTGGCCCAAAATATCGGCAAGGGTTCGGTTGGCCGCCGCAAACTCGACGAACAGTCGCTCGGTGGAGGAGACCGTCCAGCCATAACCGTGCCGGTCGGAGTGATTGCCGATCAGATGACCGTCCGCGGCCGCGCGCGCGACCAGGCCCGGGTAGCGCCGCGCCGCCTCGCCCACGAAAAAAAACGCGGCGGAAATCCGCTCACGTCGCAGCAGCTCCAGCAATAACGGCGTAGTGGCCGGATGGGGACCATCGTCGAAGGTCAGCGCCACCCATGGTCGGTCGGTCGGCCCGCGTCGGGCCGCGCGCAGGTAGAAATCCAGACGCGGCGTCAATGACCCCACCGCCAGGAGCACGACATAACAGCCAGTCAAACTTATGAGCGCATGGGCTTGGCGCCAATCGGGCTCCATCAGCGTCAAGATCAGTCCCAGCGCAACCAACATGCACACGGCACTCCATGCAAATCGGCTCATGGCTACGTATTGAAAGCGGTGACCACGGAAATCCCATCTGTCCCGGTCCGGCGCGGAAACGATTCTCCGATTCCAACCGGTCTTCAGCGGGTGCGCTGTTGCGCGATGTGCTGGCTCAGCGCCCGCAGCGAAGCGAAAACGCGCCGGTTGTCCTTGTCCTCCGAGCGCAGTTGAAAACCGTAGGTTTTCGAAATCGCCAGCGCCAATTCCAGCGCATCGATGGAATCCAAGCCCAGTCCGTCGCCGAACAAGGGCCGCTCCGGCTCAATGTTCTCCGGTTGGATGTCCTCCAGATGCAGGGTCTCAACCAACAGTCGAGCCACCTCCAGCTCGAATGGCGAGAGAGCTTCCATGGGTAACCTCGTTTTAAGGATGGGATGGGACAGGGCATCGACGAGCGGCGACGCTATCGGCTTTCGCGAGTTCGTCGTTAAACTATATCATTTATATCATGGCCTACGGCCAAAACTCGTAACGATCCGACTTCATTGCCAATGCCCACCGAACCGCCTTCTTCATCGCCTGGATGGGTCGCGCCGTTCCGCCATCCCACCTTGAACAGATTCGATTCACACGATCCCGCCGCATGACGCCCTTTACCGTTTTTTATTGCGACGCCGCGTCAGCGGACGCTTGGTTGAACGATGACCGACTGCTGGCATTGCTCCGGTTTGGCTCGTCGGCCGCTCCCTCCACGGACCTGCGGGTTTGCGTCGTTCCCCTCACGGAACTGGGCGACGCGACCGCCGAGGTCTGGCTCGGCGCCCGACCCGCGCGGATCGGCGCTCTGGATGGCGTGCATTACGCCGATAACGGCGATGCCCTGTTCCTGCACCTTCGTCTGGATGAATCGGCTCCGAACGCCCTGAACTCCCTGACCGCCGCCGCCTATCAACGGCTGCTCGCGGCGGCTCGCGCTCGGGGCTATCCACATCCGCTGCGAATCTGGAATTACTTTCCCGCCATCAACCAGGAGGTTGACGGTCTGGAGCGGTATCGGGCATTTTGCGTGGGCCGGCACGCCGCCTTGCGGGCGGAACGGGTGGAGCTGGAAACCCGTCCGCCGGCGGCCTCCGCCATCGGCGCCCGCGAACCCGGCCTGCGGCTGTACGCCCTGGCCGCCCGGAAAGCCGGCTGGCAAATCGAAAATCCTCGCCAGATCAGCGCTTTTCATTACCCGATTCAGTATGGCCCGCAAAGCCCTTCGTTCTCGCGGGCCATCCTCAAGCACTGGGGCGAGCGGGATGATCATCTCTACATTTCCGGCACCGCCAGCGTGGTCGGTCACGCCAGTCAACATCTTGATCCGATGGCGCAACTGGACGAAACCCTGCTGAATCTGGAGGCGCTGATCGCCCAGGCCAACCAGCGGACGCTGGCGCCGTTGCGTCCCGCGTTGCTTCGGGTGTACGTCCGGCCAGACATCGATCCAGGGCCGGCGCGCGCCCGGATTGCACGGGCGTTCGGGTCGGATACCCCATTGCTTTTTCTGCGCGCCGACATCTGCCGCCGGGAATTGCTGATCGAAATCGAAGGGTTGGCGACCAGCGCCACCGCCCGCCACCGCCAGGACCACGCCCCTTGAAATCCGACCCACCGTTGCAACCGCATCCAACACTGCCGGACTACTACCCCAATCTGGCGCAACGACCCGCCTTCGTGCGCGGGCTGTTCGACCGCACCGCCCGCTACTACGATCACATCAACCGGCTGCTGTCGTTCGGCTCCGGCGGCTGGTACCGCCGTCGGGCGCTGCTGCGGGCGGGGCTACGCCCCGGCATGACCGTGCTCGATGTCGCCATCGGCACCGGACTGGTGGCGCGGCAGGCGTTGGTCATCACCGGCGACCCACGGACGGTGATCGGGTTGGATATCAGCGCCGGGATGCTGGCCGAAGTACGTCGGTTGTTGGGCATTCCGCTGATGCAGGGCCTGATGGAGCAGTTGCCGGTCGCCGACGCCTGCTGCGACCTGGTCAGCATGGGCTACGCGCTGCGCCACGTCGCCGATCTCAACGTCACCTTCCGCGAATTTCACCGCGTGTTGCGGCCAGGCGGCGTGCTGCTGATCCTGGAAATCACCCGGCCCGCCCATCCGGTCAAGCGCGCCCTGCTCAAGTTCTATCTGGGCCGGCTGGTGCCGTTGCTCGGCTGGCTAACCACCGGCCAGCGCGACCTGCAAACCCTGATGCATTATTACTGGGATACCATCGAAAATTGCGTTCCACCCGAGACCATCCTCCAGGCGATCCGCGCCGCTGGCTTCGCCGAGGCGGGTTGCCACGTCGAGCTTGATCTGTTTAGGGCCTACCGCGGTCGCAAGGGCGACGGCGTGGAATCAGGCAGCGGCTAGCCACCGGCGTGAACGACGGTCAAACAACCTTGCGCGAGCGCCTGGCCGTCGTCCCGGACGCACTCGAACCGAATGCCGCGAACGCCGGACTCCGCGAACCGGATGGTGAACGACTGTCCTGGCCGCAACGGCGCCAGAAACTTCACCACGGGCATTCCAGTCACCCGGCTTTCCGGCCGCCAATCCTTGAACGCCTGCATCACCTCCTCCAAAATCACCACGCCTGGCACAATCGGATTATCAGGGAAATGTCCTCTCAAACTGGGATGGTCGGCGGCGATCACCTGGCATCTGGCGGGATTCGACAATGGCTGGCGTGGAGCGACGGAGTGCGGCGATTCAGAACTCATGGGCGCTCAAGATAGGGATGGGGGGCGGCGATCAAGGCCAGCAGGGCGGCGCGCGTCACCTTGCCGGTCTCGTTGCGCGGCAGCGCGTCCACCTTGACGAGGGGCCGGGGCAGAAACACCGGGTCAAGCAGTTCGGCCAGGGCGGCAAGCACCTGTCGTTCATCCAGCCCAGGCGCGGCCACCACGGCCAGCAACCGCTGAACCTCCGTTCCCGCCGCGTCCGGCATGACGAAAACCCCCTCCGCCACGCCTTCGATGGCGTTGAGTTGATGGTTCAGATATCCCAGCGAAGTTCGCTTACCGGCGATATTAATCAGGTCTTCCCGACGACCGAGCAGCTTGAATTCGGTTGGGCCGCATTCCTCGACCACATCGTTCAAGGCAACCGGCTCCGGCAGATGCGCGCCGGACAGGAGGCCGTCGCGCATCTGGAACCCGTCGTACAACCGCCAGCGGTCACCGTCCAGGGTGCGGCGACTGGCGATGGAACCGGCCTCGGTGCAGCCGTAGATTTCCAGCACCGGCGCGGCAAACGCGGTCTCGGCCTGGGCGGCCAGCGCGGAAGACAGAGGGGCGGTCGCCGAGATCAGGAAAGCCAGCCGTGGCCAGCGCAAATCCGCCCTGACACAGGCATGAAGATGAACCGGCGTGGTCACCAGCACGCGCGGTGGCGGCACGACATCCAGCGCGGCGCGTATATCGTCCGGGAAGAACGGTCGCCCGCCATGAACGCTGGCGCCACTGGCGAGCGGCGCCATGATCGAAGTTTCCAGGCCGTACATGTGCTGCGGCGGCACGGTCGCCACGATCGTCATGCCCGGCGCGAAGCCAAAGCGTTGTCGCGCCTGCGCCGCGCCGCTGATCAATTCACCCCAGGTTTTGCGGTTGGGTTTGGCGCGGCCGGTGCTGCCGGAGGTGAAGGCGATGGCCATGGCCTGCTCGGCTGGCAGTTCGGGGGTGGCGGAAACGGATTCGGCGACCTCATCCGACGCGAGCCACGAATCGAGGTCATCATCCGTGATCCGGGCGCTGTCGGGATAATCCTCGACCAATTGGCGCAGGTGCAGGCTGGCGCGGCTGGACGGCAGGAGGTTGATCTGGCCATTCACGCCCACGGCGGCGAACGCGACCAGGAACCGATAGCGGTCCTCGCACAGATTAAGGATAAAGCACGCGGGCGGCAGACGACTGGCAACACCAGCGACATGGCGCAGAAAGGTCGCGCGGCTGACGGGTTGGCCATGCCACCAGGCGATGGGCGTATCCAGCGCGCCCTGTGCCAGCAGGGGAAAAGGGGATGGTATCATGAGGGGCAAATTTAGCAGAATTTAGCGCCGCTTCACGCCGACCGTCCGCTACCCTAGAGCCAAACAAGGGAAATTTCCATTGAGCCGCATCACCTTAACACCGGAATTGCAGCACGGCTATCAACACCTGTTCGCCACCTGCGCGATTCGCTTGGAGCGGGTCGTCGAGGTGGAGGAACGGGTAGACGCCATCATGGCCGACCGTGATCGCTACTGGACGGTGGGTCGGCGGTTGAACATACCCTGGTTCGTGGTGGCGGTGCTGCACGAGGTCGACGCCGGTCGTGATTTTACCGTGCATTTGCATAATGGCGACCCACTGACCGAGCGGACTCGTCACCTGCCGGATGGCCGACCGGCTGAAGGCGAGCCACCGTTCGCCTGGGAAGACAGCGCCGCCGACGCGCTGTGTCTGCACCACTTCGATCAATGGTCGGATTGGAGCATCGCCGGTACCCTGTTCAAACTGGAAGGTCATGGTGGCTGGAATTACCGACTGCATCATCCCGAAGTACCCTCGCCCTACCTGTGGAACTATTCCGCTCATTACCAGCAAGGCAAATACGTTACCGACGACATCTGGAACGAAACCGCCGTCGCCCACCGTTGCGGCGCGGCGGTGTTGCTGCGTCGATTGGCGGAACGAGATTTGATCGAATTCGCCACGAATGGCGAATCCGCGCCTGAACCGCTGCGCTACGCCGAGACGGAGGCTTCGCCCTGGGTGGAATCGCTGCAGCGGTTTCTGAACACCCTGCCTGGAATTTACCTGAAGGTGGACGGTCTGGCTGGTCCAAGAACCTCAAGCGCGCTTCACAGACTCATCGGACTGTATTTGCCGGGTGATCCACGCGCTCCCGACCCTGAGTGATTCTGTCGACACCTGAACCAGCCCCGGCATCACCCCATCAATGCTAACCCCAAGAGGTATTTGTACATCCCAAGGAGCGTCCGCCGAAAACCAGCCACTGATTTTCCAGTAAAATTTGCTCCACGGAAGCAAATTCCAGCCGATCTTGTGGCCGCCAGGATGGTTTAAACCGATTAGGGTGTGATTCAAAGTGATGCATCGATGAAATGGCCGGTTCAAGCGGCTTCTTT
>CALGOO010000188.1 GCA_937960715.1 uncultured Candidatus Competibacteraceae bacterium | reverse complement strand
GCCACGGCGAACGCCGGCAGGCTGAGCAGCACCACGGCCAGGCGCACGCCCACCAGTTGGGTGATCTGGGCGGCGGCCAGCAGATAATCGCCGACGTGCAGCAAGGTGCGACGCACTGCGGCCACACCGGATGGTTCGTGCGGCCCCGGCGTCACGACCCAGGTGATCAGTCCTTGCAGACCGGTCCCGCGATAGGCAAGGCGCGCGCCTTCCTGCGTCCAGTCCCACAGGCGCGGAGGCCCGGTGATGGGCGCCCAATCCTGGCGCAGCCACGCGAGTTCGGTCTGCAACAGGCGCGTACTGTGCCCGGCCCCCGGTTCGTCCCAGAGACCGAACGCCATGCCGCCCCATTCCATCGCCAGGGACAACAGCCACCCCAGCGCCACCATCGACAACAGCGCCAAGCTGCGCTCCAGGGCGCCGGCCAGGCTCCACGGCCGGCGATACGGCGGCGGGGGCGCGGGACGCACGGGCCGGTCATTCATGCCGCGCCTCCGGCAACGAACGCGGCGCGTTGCAGGGAATCGGCGTCCGTGCGCAACGCCATCCCCGCGACCGGTTGATAGCGCTGCGCCATGTCGCGCGCGATGCCATCCAAGTCCGCGGGCAGGGGACGCGGCGCATCGGTCAGTTCCGGCCACTGCGTCTTGTAGAGACGGCCGCCGGCCATGAGCACAAAAGCGTGGCCGCGCGGCAGTTGCATGAGATGACCCGGCTCCAGAAGTCCGGTGGTCTGACTGGAGACGCGCTCCTGGGTGTTGCTGACAAAATCGACCGGCGAGTCCGGTTCCGACGAGTCGGTGGCGCCGGATACCAACATCAGCCTATTGACTTCCACCGTCCCGAGCCGGGTAGTGAGCAGCTCGGCGGTTTCCACATCGGCCACGCGCAGCATCACCAGGGTGTTGGTGACGTTACCGAGCACCTGTTGGGCGCGTTCCCGATGCCCCAGTCCGGCGGCGATGTCGGCCAGGGTCTGGGTGTACACCACAAAGCGCAAGCCGGCGCCCCGGCCTTTGTTCAAGGCTTGGACGATTTCCGGGCCGCGCACCAGCTCGGAGAACTCATCGAGATGCAGACAGGTCTCGGGGAGCGGTTCAGTGACCGGCAGATTCACGCCCAGCCCGTGTTTGTACAGTTCGCCGGCATAGGCCACCAGATCGGCGATCAGGCTTTGCCCGACCACGCCGGCCACTTCCGGATCAGTGAGCGCGTCGAAGCCGCAATAGACCACGGCGCGCTGGCGAATGACCGTGGGCCAATCGAGGATCGGGCGCGGATCGTCGGCATCGCCGTAGTCAGGATTGATCAGTTCGCCCACCCGCCCGGATAGCAGTTTCTCCAGCAGCGGTTGCACCGCCACCGAAATCTTGTCGAAAAAGGTTTTTTCGTACTCGAAGGCGCGGCGTAGGCCGTCGGCGACCGGATCGTACAGATCGTGGTCCTTATAAAAACGCACCAGGGCCAAGGCCCGGGGGTCGCGCCCTTTGAGGTGGCGGGGAAACTCGGCGGTATCGGGGGCCTTGGGCTGCGCGGCGGCGAAATCCAATTGCTCGCGCCAGTGCGCCGGGCCGTCCTGATCCAGCCACTGCTCGAAATAGCGCACCAGCAACGGCTCGATGTGATTCATGTGCTGGAGCGTCTTGCGGTAATCGGGTTGCTCGCCCAGCGCGACCAGCGCCCGGGCGATCACATGGGTAAACAGCCAGGCGAATTGCCGGAACGCCTCGGCGTTGCCCTGGCTCGGCAGTTGGTTCGCGATGCGCGTGGCGACTTCGGTGATGCGCGAGAAGCGCCCGATCGGGTTATAACGCGCCGAATGATCGGGATAGCCCAGGTGAAAGAAGAAAAACGGCCGTCCGGCCCGCCGCGCTTCGCTGTGCAGCCGCCGGAACAGCTCCGGGTCCCCCTTGGGGTCCATGGCAATCACCGGATGGCCGGCGCGGATGTCCTGAATCATCATCACTTCCGCCGCGCGGGTCTTGCCCACGCCGGTGGTGCCCACCACAAACACATGGCCTTGCCGTTCTGCGGGCGGCAACACGATGCGCTGCTCGCCTTCGGGCCAGCCCACCCCGTGCAGCGCGGGCAGGCCGCTGTCAGCCGGCGGGCGGTGCCCGAACCTGCCGCGCGGCTCGACATACGGCCGGTGGTGCGCCCGGGTCGCATCCCACAGGCGCTGGGTGTGCCGGGCGGTCCAGGCAAAGCCGCGCCCCAGAAACAACCCGTCCGTCATCCGGTCGAGCTGCCGCGAGGGGATGCGAAACCGGCGATGACGGCGCAGTCCGCGTTGATAGCGCACCACCCGCCAACCCTGCAGAAACCGCACGCCAGCCAGGACAACCAACGCCGCCACCACGCCGTCGGCGACCACCGGGGTCATCATCCACACCTCGGGCGCGCGCCACACCATGGCCGCCAGACTGGCCGCGCCCACACTGCTCGACCACTCCACCGGCGGGCGCAGCAACGCTTCAATCGGATAGCGGGCCATCGTCGTCGCCTAGCGCCGCTTCGGCTTGGACGAGGCCACTGATCGATGCGCCTGGAAAGTGGCCCAATGGTGGCGCAGGAACTCAAAAAAACCACCGGCAGCCGTGGGCGTGCGATATTCGTCCCGGTCGCGTTGCGCGATGGACGCCAGGCGTTCCGCGAGCCGGCTTTCCCGTTCTTGACGCGCCCATTCTTCCTGCTGGCGCTGGCGCTCTTCTTCATCGCGCAACCGTTCTTCCTCATCGCACAACCGTTCTACCTCCTGCCGCCATTGCTCGCGGGCGGCTTGCTGGCGTTCCTGGGCGTTCGCGCCCGGTAGCGGCGTGAATTCCAAGGGCTGGCGCTCATCGTTCATCATCGCGAGATCTCCAAAAATTTGACAAAGGGCGTTGTGGGTGATACAGCCGGTATCCTCTGCAAATCACCAGGAGCCTGCGCATGCGCCAAGAACCCGAATACCGCCTGCCGCCCCTCGGCGCCCTGTTTCGGTGGGGTGTGGTGATCGCGGGCGCGCTGTACGTCCTGGTGCATTACGGCCTGAGCGGCCTGTTTAGCGTCGCGATCCTGGCCGGCCTCGTGCTGCTGTCGGCGTGGCTTAGTTCCGGCGAGGAGGAAAAGCCGAGAAAGCCCAGGCCGAATGCGTTCAACGAGCAGAAGTTCGGGCCGACGACGGAAGAGTTGTATGGCGATGCTACGTACAACGCCTATGTAGGAAATTGCTTCCACAAGCATTACCACGGCAAGAATTGACGTCGCCGGATCGGACGACCCGGTGACCCGGCGGGTCTGCGCTTTCGATCCCCGGCGTTGAGGCAGTCGATAGTTTTGCCGCATCATCATGGCACTTAGCCTTTCCCCGATCCGAAGGATTTGAAAGGATTCCGCCACCGGGCTTCCCCCGCTCCCGAGCCGGCGATTCCCCCTTGCGCCCTGGCCGGATCATTGATACCAGCACCCCCGATAGTGCTTCCTTGACTCGGCCCGCCCGCCTCGGCGACCAGATAGAGCATGAGCAGCGGGAAGATCACGTAGAACACAGCGGTGGTAAAGGTCAGCAGGATGCGCTCGATGGTCGAGTGATCGCTCATCAGTTCGGCGGGAATGTTTGTCACGGACACCGGGGGCGCACCGGGGTACAGGGCGAGGAATAGTTGATCGTCGATGTAATCGGCGAAGCTCCACAAGCCGGGGAGGATGCTGAGCACAAAGATCAGCATCAGGCCCTTGAGCAGGATCAGGCCGCGCATCTCGCCGATGACCAGAAACACCCCCCATAGCATGAACACGGTCATCAGGACGAAGGGCTGGAGCAGACTGGCGCCGATTTTCATCACGTAGATCGACAGCAGATAACTGCCGGCCTGGGCGGCGATGTTCTCCGCCACATCGGTGAACGCAAACAGGCCGGCGGCGATCAGCGCGCTGCCCCAGCCGAGTTCCGGCGTTTGCACCGAAAGCTGCCGTTTTCCTGCGAGCAACATTTGCTCCACGACCACGTCATCGAGGTTCTCCACCGAGGGCATGGCGAATGTGCCCGTGCAAAACCCGCCCGCCATGCCGACCGCAGCGGGGCAATTCCGATCGAACTGCGCCATCTTGGCCAACAATCCGTCGCGACCCACTGCTCTCAGTTGCGCGCGTAACCCGTTCTCGGCGTCGTTCCACCACTCATCGCAGGTGGGCAGCCCCTGGCCAGTGGCGGCCTGGTAACGGCTGACATCGTGGTCGCGCGCCGGATCATAAGGAAAGCCGGCGACCGGATTTTCAGCGCGCAGCGGACGCATGATGCACAGCCGGCCCTGCGCAGTGGCGGGGTCGGCGCCGCCGCCACACGGCTTGTAAAACACGTCCTGGTAAAACGTCGAGCCGGGATAGACCAGTTGCTTGCGCCGTGCGTCCGGTTCGGTGGCATAGGCGGCGAGTTGGCCTTCGAGATAGGTGCGCATCTCCGGTCCATGCTCGCCGCTGAGCATGGCGATGGCCAACCGGCGCGCGGTCGCGCCGCACTCGCGCTCGAAGCGCTCCACGCTGGATTTCAGTTCATTGGGATGCTCGGCCGCGCTGAAATCCAGGGTGTTGAAGGCCAGATTGAGATTCGTGAGGTCGTGCAGGCAGGGCGTGGCCTGATACAGAATGGCATTGAAGCCCGACGCCAGCAGCATGGCCAGATAGGGCAATAACGGGACACGGGCGTCCTGGAGTGAGGTCAGACCATAGCCTTCGCCGGTCACCGAGGTCGTGGCTTCACCCAGGATCGTGAGGGCGGTGCGGCCACAGCGATTCTGGACCTGGGTGGCGCTGACTTGGAGCGGCACGATCGGCACCAGGCCCAGCACCAGCACCAGCACATACACGGTCAGTCTGGCAATTAACGTGCGCGCGCCGGCGACCGGATCGGTGCGGCCTTCCACCTGCGCCAGGGCCAGATCGACAATGAGGCGCGCGAGAGGATAGAGCACCAGACCCACCGCGACCAGCAGCAAAAACAGGGAACTGTAAACCTGCCAGCCATAAATACTGAGATAGCCTTCCAGGATGCCATTGACGGCCATGCGCGTTTCTCCTCTTGGCTAGTCAAGCAACGTAAATGGAAGCTGCGCCAACAACAGATCGCTAGCGATCAGCGCGAGGAACGTCCCCACGGCCCGGCGCATCGGCACGGTGCGCCGCCGTCGGCAGGCGGTGACATGAATACCCACCGCCAACCCGAGGTACGCCAAGCACCGGACGGCGGTGGCCGGCCACCAAAGGCGCTCGATCAGCGTCTGAGTCCCCGCCAGGCGTTCGAGGGTCATGCCTTCGATCAGCCACGGTCCGCCCCAGGCGATGACCGTCAATGCCGCCAGAATCAAGGCGCCGGGTAACCCATAGAATTTCAACGCCAGCGCCTTCATCGCAGCAGCGCCAAGCGGTCCAGTTGCGCGCGGTCGTCCTGGATTTCCATCATCAGTTGGCTGATCTCGCGCTCGATCACCTCAAAGGCCTCGCTTTGCGCCAGATTGGGTTCTTTGAGTCCGGTCTTGAGCGCCTGCAAGGCGAAATCGAGTTTGAGCGTGAGTTGTTCGAGGGCGTGTTGGCGGGCGCGATCGTCGATGGCGATGCTCTGGCTGTAGGACGGCAGGCGGCGGATTTCCTCCAGCGCGGCCGGCGGTAACTGCATCCCGCTCTCGGTCTCGAAGGCCTCCCGCTCGATCTCGCGGCGCACGACTTTTTGCAGGTGTTCAATGGCCTCATCGCGCATCGCGATATATTTTTGCGGATAGCCGACGCCGGGCGTGGATTGGGTCGGTCCTTCCTGGGTTAACAAGAACGCCTGGGCGCCGTAAATCTCGGTGAGGAAGTCGACCAGATCCTGGGGCGAGGCAAAGGCTTGCGTGATCGGGTGCGGTTCATGGAGCGACGCCGCAAACGTGCTGTCGTCGCTGGCCCCTCGGCCGGTCAACAGATTGATGCCGGCGGTCGCCACATTCTGGGTGGCCGCGATCGGTTCCTGACCGTCGCCGCCGTAGCGGCGGCCGTCACTCATGACGATGCCGTTGGACGGTCCGCTTTCACGCACGGTTTTCATGCGCTCGTCGATGGTGCCGCTGCCAAAGCCCATCTCCACCCGCAGGCGGTCGCCGATACCGGCCATCACCAGGTGGTGATACGGGTTCTGCCCCAGGGCGATCTCGCGCTCGATCTGCTGGCAGTCCTTGAAATTCACCTCGAACAGCCGGAACGCCTCGTCGAGATTCTTCGTGACGGTGTTGTACAGGGTGGGATTGATCTTGTTGAGAAGGTAAGCCGGCAGCGAGGCGATCGCCCCCTGCACGGCCATCACGAACATCTGCGGCAGTTGTTTGAACTTGTCGATCGTCTGATTGATCATCGCCTCCACGTTATCGAAGGCATTGAACTTCCCACAGGAATAGCCAAACCCGGCCGAGAACTGAGCGTTGATTACCTGCTTTTGGGTGTAGGTCGCCGGCACGATGCCGTCCGTGTTCGCGCCGGTCCCGAGCGAGAAGCTCCAGCCATCGTTGCCGGCGGGAATGTCGTCGGAGCGCACGCCCGCGCCCAGGACGCCCTTGAGTGCGTCGATGCGGTCTTGCGCGTGGGCGACCGGTACCGGATCGAGCCGGGGGAGCATCAGCGGCGCCAGGCCCACGCCCAAGGCGAGGAGCCACGGCAGCACGGGGGAGGTCACCTGCGAAGGAGAGGGCCGGCGTATCCTGCGCGTGCCGTGAGATGATGCGATCATAACGGGGTCTCCGGAGCGCGCCGGCGCGCGCGTTGGTCGGCGATGTCTTGGGCAATGCGCAGCGCGGCGTCCAGTTCGCTGATGTTGTGTTCGCGCATGAGCTGCCCGCGCTGGTTTTTTTCCGCGCCCTCGGTTTGCGCCAGGGCCAGGGCCAGCGGGGGCGGGACGAAGCGCAGCAGCGCCGGGGGCAGTTTTTCCGAGAGCAGCACGCCCTCGACAAAGCGGCCCGGTTCCTTGAGGGCTTGGGTGAGCAGACGCTGTTCCTCAGCGGTCAGATCACGGAATTGGCTGACTTGCCGGGCCTCGGCCGGCCCCATCGACAACAGAATCCACCATTCCGCCTGGGAGAGAATCTGTCGGGCGTCGGCGCTGAAATCGGAAAAATCCTGGGTGGCGAACATCAGCCAGGTGTGCAACTTACGCCAGACCTTGGTGCCGACGATAAAGCCCTTCACCGTGAGCGGCGTCTTGGAAATGTAGTGGCCTTCGTCGAACCACACTTCGATCGGGCGGCCCGAGGCTTGCTGGCGTTCCGCCCAGCCGGTGATATGGGCCAGCAGGGACAGCACAGTCAACGCCAGCATGTCCTCGTTGCCCGACGTGGTGAGCAGGCCCAGATCGATATGCACCACGTCATCCTCGTCGGCAAAGCCCTCGCCATAGCGGTTAAAAAAGTGCCCGCGCGGGCCGGCGGTCCATAGTTGCAGGGCATCGGCCATCCGCCGGATCGACAGGCGGATTTCCGGGATGGATTCTTCCTCGGCCATCTGTTTCAACGCCCGGTACACATCGATTGGCCGGGCATGCGGCTGTCCGGCCTGCTCGCTGGCCTCCAGGGCGCGGATCAATCCTTCCTGAAGCGCTGCCCGATCCGAACGGGTCAGCGCCTCAATCTCCGCTTCGCGGCCGCCCGTCACCATCAACTCGGTGCGGTACAGCATTTCGGCCAGGTACGAGCGTTGTTCGTCGTCCATTCCGGAGCCGCCGCGATGCTCGGCGAGGGCTTCTGCGGTGTCGGCATAGGGCGGATAGCACACATCCAGGTCGCGCGTGAATACGATCCGCCGCACCCGAAGGCCGAGCCGTTCGTAATAGTCCATCAGCAAGCCAAAGGAATGGCCTTTTTCGATGATCACCTGCCGGGGCCGGTTGACGGCCATGGATTGCATCGCCAGGGCAATGGCGGTCGCCGATTTGCCCGAGCCGGTCGGGCCGAACAGCACGGTATGCGCCACGCGCACCCGATCGCGATGGGGATTGACGGTGAACACCTGGCCATCGCGCCGGTACATGACATAACCCGGATTCGCCGTGCCCACGCCGCGCCCGTAGAACGGCAGGAGTGCGGCCAGATGCGCGCTGTAGGTCAACCGCGCGCGCAGGGCGTGGCGCCGGTCAAAACGCGCGTCATAGACCATCGGCAGATTGCGCACGAAGCTGTCGTCGGCGAGCAGATCGTAGCGGGGCGGAATGAGGCGTAACCCGGTCTCGGCCAGGGCGTTGCCGGTTTGTAGCGTATCGGTTTCCAGCATTTCCAGGGTGGGCGCGCGCAAATACAGCCCGATTTGCACCGGGTAAATCATTTGATGTTGCCGTCGGGCCGCCTTAGCCGCCGCCAGTTCCTCACGAGCGGCCGCCGCGCTGTCCGAGGTCGTTTGGTCAACGAACAGTTGCAGGGTATCCAAATGGCGGTCGATGGCTTCGGCCGGCCGCGGCGCGATCGTCCATACCAGCACGCTTTGGGGCGGCATCCGGTCCCAGACGCAGGCGCGCACGTCGTGGCCGACCTGCCGGTCGGTGGTCAACGCACCGTCGTCGGGCGCGAACTCCACCCCTTGGAAGGTGAGATAACGGGTGTACGTGGAGCCAAAGCGCCAGACGCCGCGATCACGCTCGTCGTCGCGGTCGGGAATCGGTTGCGGCGGGAGTTGCAGGACGTGCGCGCCCAGGTCCCAGGCCGCGCCGCGTTGCGCGCGCGGGGGCAGCGGCTGGGCCGCCAGGTAATCCTCCGGCGACGCATGACCGGCGACGACCGGGGTCAGCCAGGGCAACAGCCAGGCGCGCAGCCCGGTGTCGTCCAGCCGTTGCACCGCAACGCCCAACGCCTCCAGCGCGTTCAGGAAGGGCGTGAAGGCGTGCGTCAACTGCTCGCCGGGCCGGTAGCGGCGCGCTTTCCAGGCCGACGCCGGCGCTTTCCGGTACACGCACAGATGAATTTGCCGGTCGATGGCGCGCCAGCCCTTGGCCTGATCGCCGGACTGCCGGACCCGTTCGTCGTCGAAAATCCCCTGCGGCGCGCGCATGGCCTCGAAATGGGTGCGCATGAGCTCCAGCCAGGCCTGAGAAAACGGCGTCGCGCGCACGGCTTCGGGCATGGCGGTGGCCAGGGCGTCGGCGATATTCGCCGGTTGGCGGTCTTCCAGGTAGAGCTGCGTGAGATAGGGATACCGCTCGTCGTCGGCGGGCAGCCGGCACAAGGCGTGATCGAGCTGCGCGTTGAACTCCGCCCGCCGTTCGGGCGAACGGCCATCCAGATCGGCCGCGCCCAGGCGGAACACCGCGCCCACCGAAACGCCATCGTTGAGCCGAAACACCTGATCGGTCGCGTCGTAATCGAC
This sequence comes from uncultured Candidatus Competibacteraceae bacterium, assembly GCA_937960715.1. GTDB lineage: Bacteria > Pseudomonadota > Gammaproteobacteria > Competibacterales > Competibacteraceae > Contendibacter. The sequence goes on along the minus strand of CALGOO010000188.1, from coordinate 3,041 downwards.
GAACGGCAGGTAATCGGCCAGCGACGGACGGGCGTCGAACAACGCGCGAAAGGCGGCGCGGCTGAGGGGAATTTTGCCGCCGCCCCACCACGGCCAGTCGCCGATGACGCGGTGCAGGAGCTGCGCCCACCACGGCGGGGTCGGCGCGTGGGGCGCGGCGGCGGGCACCGGCGGCGACAGGGCAGCGGTGCGGCTCATGGCGCGGCCTCCCCCGGTTGCGCGTAAGGGGTTTTCTCGTACAGGGAAAACACCGTGTAGTAGCCTGGCACCGGGAGATCGCCGGCGCGGTGCGGATAGACATAGCCCAGCACGTTGGGATTGGGCACGCGCTGAAAATCGCGTTGCAGATCGGTCAGCGCCTGGTGACTGCGCTGGCTGGGCGCGCTCCAGTCGGCCGCCGCCGGGACGCCCCCGGTCCAGGGCGCGAGCGCCGTTCCCGGCGCGGCGGACGCCGTCCTAGGCAGCAGCCCCCCGAGGTGCGCTTCGTACACCTGCAGGGTGGTCGGCCCGTCGTCGGGCAAAAGTTGCGATTCGCTCGGCGTCGAGGAACAGCCCGTGGCCCCCAGGGCGGCCCCAAGGACGAAGCCGAACAACAGAAAACGAGGGGCGTCAATCGAGGCGGGCATGGGTTCCTCCGGGCGGGTAGTCGTAACGGAGTTTGCGGCCATCGGTCGCGTAGTCGATGGGGATGGTGGTTTCAATGAACAGTTGCACGTCCACACCCGGCGGCACGTACACGACGTCAAACGCGTCCGCCGCCCGTTCGCGCACGTAATCGGCGATCTCGCTCGTGGCGCCGCTCACCCCTTTGCCAAAGGCATACTCATAGGTGTCGCCGGACACGTACCCGGTCAATACGCCGCTGTCCTGCTGAATCGTGACTTGGGATTGGGCATAGGCCTGGGCCAAGCCATCCAGGAACGCGGCGACGCTGCGATCCTTTAAATACGCGCCCGCGTTGTCAAAGAGTTGTCCCCGGATGCACGGCTTGCCCCAGCGGTCGGTGAGGTAGCCCAGGTGCTGTTTCACGGACGGCGCTTGCCCGGCTTCGCCTTTCCCCCGATGGACGGTGTGCAGGCGGCCGTCGGCAAAGGTAAAGGTCACCGTGTCCAGATAGGCGCGCACGCAGGATTGCTCGCGCACGCCGAGGACGTAACCGGTCCAGACGGCGTTGACGATGCCGGGAATGCGATGGCCGTTGCTGGCCAGGTTGGTGGCCCCGGTGATCAGCTTGAAGCGAAACGGGTCGCGCACCTGTCCGCGTAGCGGCACGCGCCCGACCAGCGGCGTCATCGTGGCGTTGTCGACCAGGGTGGCGGCGTCGGGAATCGTGTAGACCGGGATCGTCGCCGTTGCGCCCGCCGGGCCGCTTTTGACCGTGAAGGGATAGCGGGGAATGCGCCAGCGCGCGGCGTTCGCGGCCGGGACACCCGGCGCGGAAAGATAGGCGGCGGTGCGCACCCCACCCGCGCGCCCGGCCTCCGATCCGCCGGCGACATACGGCGTTAGGGTGACATACGGCTCGGTGAATCCGGCCAGCGGCGGCTTGCCGGCGGGCGCGGCGGCGCGGGGCGCGCCCGCCCGGCCCAGGGCTGGATTCAGCGCGGCCAACCCCTCCAGGCCCGGCAGGCCCGGCCAAGCCAAGGGCGTTCCTGATGGCGCGTCGAGCTGATCTTGCAGGCGCTGCAAGGCCTCATCGCCCGGCACGGCGCTCAACACGCGATTCGCCTCGGGACGGGCGGGCGCGGGCGGCGATGCCGGGGCGGCGGCGGGTTCGTCCGCCGGGGACGCCGACGGCGCGTTTTGCGCGGCGCGTAACCGTTCGACCTCCGCGCGCAATTGGGCCACGGCCGGGTCCTGCGCCCGGACTTCCATTTGCTGCGCCAGGTCTTTTTGCGTCTGCTGGAGTTGGGTTTTCAGTTGCGCGATGTCCTGTTGCGCCTCGCGCTGCGCGCGGTCCACCTCGTTGCGCGCAAACGCCTCCAGCTTTTTCTCCGCGAGCAGATGCTGGTTTTCGGCCTGGCGGAACTGATAGCCGATGTCCCGCAACAGGGCGGTCATTTTTTTCAGTTCTTCGGCATAGGTGGGGTCGTCACCGCGCCGATAGGGCGTCTCGGGCGCGTGCGACGTCCCGGCAGACAGCGGCGAACGGTCCTGCGAGAACAGAACGCCGCCCAGAATGAGCACGCCGGCGAATAATCCGATCAGGCCCAGTTTAGTGAGGGACATCGGCGGCCACCGCGCGGTGAAACGGCTGGTCGGTCACCACCGCCCACACCGTGTGTTGATGACCGCTGCCGGCCGGGGCTAATACCGGATGCAACGCAGCGACAAACCGCAGATCGCCGCGCAACGCCCGGGGATCGAAGTCGACCGGGAAAGAACGCCGATTGACGACGCCCAGCGCCGTCACGTAATAAGCGCCCACCTTCCAGGACGCCAGCGGGCGCACCGCCAGCAGGGCGCCCTGGACGCGCAGCCCGCCCTGCCGAAGTGTCGGCGGCACCGGCGCCGGACGGGCGTCGAGTGGCGGAATCGCGCGCGCCGGCCCGAGGTAATGCGCCAGCGCAAAGCGCGTCAACGCGACATAATCCGGGCGGTCCGCCGGCGTTGCGCCCGGCGCGCCGTGCTTGAGGAAGTCGGGGATCAAGGCCGCAGCGACGGCATCGGGCGCAACGCCGCCCGGCGCTGCGCTCACCCCGGCGCTGTTGCTGGAAGGCGTCAGCGCGGCCACCACGGGGTCGCGAATCACCAGGGGCGGCGGCGGCTCGCCCTGGGTGGCCGCATGCACATCCAGTTGGTAGAGCGTGCCGCTGACCGAGGTGGCCAGCACGCGCGCGGCGGGAAAGGGTTCCTGGGCCTGCCAATGCAACTGGCCGGTGGGCGTGAGCACCAGGCGCGAATGCGCCGTCACCGCTTGCGGCACGTCTAGATCAGCAATCGGCTCGGGGAAATCAATGCGCCGCTCCTGGCCAACGACCAAGGGAACCGGCAAAGGTAGGCCGCGCCATTGGGCTTCGACGGTCACGGATTCCGGCGCG
>CALGOO010000187.1 GCA_937960715.1 uncultured Candidatus Competibacteraceae bacterium | reverse complement strand
ACGCCGATCCGGGCGCCGCCGTGGCGGTGAGGGCGACGACCGTGCCGGCGGGGTAGCTCTCGTCGCAGTCGACGCCGCAGTCGATGCCGGCCGGGTTGCTGGTCACCGTGCCCGCGCCCGCGCCGCTCTTGAGCACCGTCAGCAGCGGTGAATCGGAAGCAACCCGCTGCGCCACCCGCTTGCCGCCGAGGTAGTAATACTCGACCCGACGATTGCCTTGGCCGGGCGTGAATTCCGCCAGCAGGTTGCCGCCGGCGGCGTGAAACTCGTAGGTCTTGACGCCCCGCCGATTCACCCACACCCGGCGATTCAGGCCGTCGTAGGCGTATTCGATCCGGCTCGCCGCGCCGCCGCAGGGGGCGCTGGCGCCGGCGCAGCGCAGGTTGGGAACGCCGTCGTATTCGTAGACGCGGCGCGAGTCGGCGACGATGTTGCCGCGCCCGTCGTAGTCGAACGCGGCCGTTTGCGCGCCGCCGAGTCGGCTCAGCCGGTTCTGGGGGTCGTAGGTGTAGTCGGTGCGTTGCGCGCCAAAGGTTTGGCGGGCGATGTTGCCGCTCCCCGTGTATTCGATGCCGCCGCTCCCCCACGGCCCCGACACGGTGGTCAGCCGATCGAGCGCGTCGTAGCCCAACCCGCGCCGGTTATTGGCGTCGGTGGCATCATCGATCCGCGTCAGGTTGCCCGCGCCATCGTAGCCGTATTGGGTGGTGTGGATGTCCCCCTGGCCGGGCGCGAACGTCTGGAACGAGCTCGGCCACAGGCGCACGTTCTGCCCGTACTCCGTGACGGTCCCGTTGCCATAGGCGATCCCCCCGATTTGGCCCGATGGCCAGTATGCAACGGCGGTGACGTAGTCGACGCCGGCGACGGAATCCGCGACGCGAGTGGGGCGTCCCAGGGCGTCCGGCGCATAATCAACCGTTCTGAGCGAATGGGGGTAGGCGATCGATGCCAGCCGGTCGTTGCCGTCGTAGGCGTACCGGGCTTGCCAAACGGTGCCGTCGACCACCAGGGATTCCGCCGTCAAGTTGTCGTTCGGATCGTACTCGAAGTCGCGTGTCGCCACCGAGGAGGACACCGACTTCAATTTGCCGGTCTTGGAGTACGTGTGGGTGACGGCGGGGGTGTTCCCCGGATAATCGACACGATCCAGCCGATTTTGCCCGTCGTAGCTGTAGTCGGTCCTCTCCTCCAGGCCGACCTTGCTGGAAAGCAGGTTACCGGCCTCGTCGCGGTCATACAAAGTCGTGCCGGTTTCCGGATGGTCCACCGAGGTCAGGTAATAGTGGGCGTTATACCCGTAAGTCCGGGTGAACCCGTCTTGCGTGACCGTCGTGACCAGATCCACGCCATTGCGGGCGAGGGTGACGTTCGCGGAGGGCTCGGGCGCGTCGATGGCCATCAGAAATCGCTGGCCGGGATCGCCGTAAGCACGATAGCGGTAAGTTGTCGCATTGCCTCGCTCGTCCGTGACGGTCGTGGCGCTGGCACCATGCGAAAGGGTTCGTTGCGCGCCGTCCTGGCGGGTCACCCGAACGACCCGATCCAGGCTGTCGTAGTCGTAGCGGGTCACATAGTTGTCCGGGGTGAGTCCCGGATTCGAGACCACGGTTCGGCGCCCCAGCGCATCGTAATAATAAAAATGGTGGATGTCACCCAATTGGATGTTGAGCGGATGGCCGAATCCATCGAAGTCGGTGGTTTGCGTCAGCGAACCCCGCTGGGCGGTTTTGAGGATGCCGCCGAATCGAATGCCACCGCCCGATGAGGGATGGCTGTAGGTGATGGTGGTGGCGTTTCCCGTCGGCGGAACGATCGAGGTCAGGCGATTGAGCCCGTCGTAGCCGTACCGGGTCGCGTGGCTCTCGCCGTTGCGCGCGTAGGTGACGTTGCCTGCGGCGCTGACCTGCCTCTCGATCTGGATGCCCTCCGGCTGCGACTCCGATTGCGGTATCCCGCGCCGGTAATTCCCGTAGGTGTGGGTCAACCCGCGCGGAAAGGTGGTGGACGAAACGTTGCCCTCGCTATCGTAGGTGTACTGGGTGGTCACGCCGTTGCTGGTCGATGCGGTCAAGTTGCCGTTCGCATCGAACGCGCGCGCGATCGAGCCGACCTGAATGGATGGGTCCGGATCGCTGGCGTTTGGGATCCAGGTGGTTTCGTTTTGGACTTGATGGATGATCCACTTCGCTGGATCAAGGTGGTACGTGAAGGTTTTGGTGCGAGTGCCGCCGTGGGGTCCGAATTCCGCGACCATCGCCGGATTGCCGTACTCGTCGAATCGGTCATAGGTGGTGTGATAGGTCGTTAGGCACGGACCCAAGAGCAGTGTAGGTAAAAAACAAAGGAAATCAACGCGGTGAATAGTTGGGATTTAGCGTGCCGGGCCAATGAGTGGTTTTGTCATCTTTAAACAACGATTATTATATTAATGAGATAAATTAGGCTTGCTTTTTTATGAATAATCCGGGTTAGAATGCCGCGCGCCTCCGCTTGGCCCATCGTTTCTATCCAATCGCTTGAAAATCATCCGCCTCCTGTCCGGATTACGCAGGGTTCCGCCCATGCGGAAGCGTGCGCGAGCGGCCGAAAGCGCCGAGGGAACAAATCCGCCAAACGTGGTCCATGATGAACGTCCTTTTAGGGAGCGCAACGTGATACGCCTATTGAAACCGATCGTTCTAGGCCTAGGGTTGGTGCTGGCGGCATTGGCGCTGGCCGCCACATCCTCACCGGTGCAACGTTATTTTCAAAGCCTGCAATCGCTGCGGGCGGATTTCATCCAGCGCGTGTTCAACGACCGGGGGCAGGTGACGCAAACCTCCAGCGGTCGAATGCTGATGCGCAAACCCGGCCAGTTTCGCTGGGATTATCGAACCCCCGCCGAACAGATCATCGTCGCCGACGGTGAACGGCTGTGGGCCTACGATGTCGATTTGGCCCAGGTCACGGTGCGCAAGCTGGACCAGGCGCTCGGTTCCACGCCGCTGGCGCTGCTGAGCGGCGCGGCGCCCATCGAGGACACATTCACCGTCAGCGGGGTCCGCAACCGGGATGGACTGGACTGGTACGACCTGACGCCCAGGCAACCACAACCGGAATTCCGATTGTTGCGGGTCGCTTTCAAGAACGACACGCTGGTCACCCTGGAACTGGAGGACGGTTTCGGTCAACGCACCCGGCTGGATTTTCAAAAGCTGGAGCGGAATCCGTCGCTCGATCCCGCGTTGCTGAAATTCACTCCGCCGGCCGGCGTGGACGTGGTCGGCGACGCGAGCTGACCCGATGCCCGTTGCGGATTCCCGTCGCCCCCTGGCCGACCGGTTGCGGCCACGTCAATTGGCCGACTTCGTGGGTCAGCGTCATCTGCTGAATTCGGGCCAACCGCTGCGGACCGCCATCGAGCGGGGCCAGCCGCATTCCATGGTGTTGTGGGGACCGCCCGGCACGGGCAAGACCACGCTGGCGGAATTGCTGGCCGGCGCCTGTCGGGCGGAGTTTATCCGGCTGTCGGCGACCATGGCTGGCGTGCGCGAGGTGCGAGCGGCGGTGGAGCGGGCCCAGGCGTTGTGGCGCGAGCAAGAGCGCCGCACCGTGTTGTTCGTGGACGAGGTTCACCGTTTCAACAAGGCCCAGCAGGACGCTTTTCTGCCCTACGTCGAGGACGGCACGCTGATCTTTGTGGGGGCCACCACCGAAAACCCCGGCTTCGCCCTCAACAACGCCCTGCTGTCGCGGGTGCGGGTCTACGTGCTGAGCAGTCTGGATGTCGCCGCCATCGGCCAGGTGGTGGACCGCGCGCTGACCGATCCGGAGCACGGGCTGGGTGGGCGCGGGCCGTTGTCCGACGCCGCGCGGGTCCGACTGGCCCAGACCGCCGACGGCGACGCCCGCCGCGCCCTGATTTGGCTGGAGCTGGCGGCGGAACTGGCCGAGGCGCAAGGCCTCCCGCTGGAGGCGGCGCTGGAAGCGGTGATGAGCGACGGGGCGGGCCGGCGCTTCGACCGGGGCGGTGATCTGTTTTACGACCAGATTTCCGCCCTGCACAAGGCGGTGCGCGGCAGCAGTCCCGACGCGGCGCTGTACTGGCTGGCCCGGATGCTCGACGGCGGCTGCGACCCGCTGTACATCGCTCGGCGGGTGGCGCGCATGGCCAGCGAGGACATCGGCAACGCCGATCCGCGCGCCCTGCAATTGGCGCTGAACGCCTGGGAAGCGCAGGAGCGGCTGGGCAGCCCCGAGGGCGAACTGGCCATCGCCCAGGCGGTGGTCTATCTGGCGGTCGCGGCCAAGAGCAATGCCGTCTACACCGCGTTTGCCGCCGCTCGCCGCGATGTTGAGCGCCACGGCACGCTGGAGGTGCCGCCGCATTTGCGCAATGCACCCACCGCGCTGGCGCGGGAACTGGGCCATGGCGAGGATTACCGCTACGCGCACGACGAGCCGAACGCCTATGCCGCCGGGGAGTGCTATTTTCCGGAACCCCTGCGGGATGCTCGCTACTATCAGCCGACTGTCAACGGTCTGGAAAGACAAATCGGCGAAAAGCTGGAACGACTGCGGGAACTTGACCGGCGGAGTTCGCGGCGACGGTATCGGTGAGAGACCGGTTCGCGGAGGGGTAAAATCCGCCGGGATCGGGCACGGGCCGGCGCGGCCCGATCCCGGCGTGTTCACGCTGTTTTGCTAATGGCTGACCGTGACCTTCTTACCCTTCGGCTGCCCGATGGCCGCCAGCATTTCGGTGAACCAGGGGGTGTCGATGTCGAAGGGTTTGCCGCCCTTGATCCGCGGGAATTCGATGGCGCGCAACACGCCGCCGCGATCCTCGTCGTGGCCGATCACGCCCGATTCGCGGCGCATGGCGCATTCGACGGCGAGATCGACACAGGACTTGATGAGGCGAAGGTCTTCGATGTTGGCGGCGGAAGCGCGCGAGAAGTAGCCGGATTTTTGAATGAGGGTCTTTTCCGAGCCGATCATCTGGGCGAACTGCTCGCCGAACCATTTGCCGGGGTTGACGGCGTCAAGCTTGATGTGGCCGAACGCATCGCGCGGGACTTCCTGACCCTTGGCCTGTAGCTCGGCCACGATGGCTTCGACGCCCGCGCCTTCCGAAACGAAGAGGTTGATGCAATCGACCTGGTCCATCGCGGCGCGCAGGCGCTTGGCCTCGGCGGCGATGTCGATTTCCATCTCGGGCACGAACACGGCGTGAACCTCGAACGCGGAACGGTCCAGTCCGATGGCGGGCAGCCATTCGGCGCGGTCGAGCAGCTTGCGATATTCCAGCGCGGTGGCGGCGGTGAGCCAGCCGCAGTTGCGGCCCATGACTTCGTGGACGATCAACATGCGCGGGTTGGCGTTATTCTCGGCGACCACGTTCTGGAAGTAGCGAGCGCCCTGTTCGGCGGCGGTCCAGGCGCCCAGCGACTGCCGGATCGGATACACGTCGTTGTCGACGGTCTTGGGTAGGCCGATGACGGTGAGGCCGTAGTCGTGTTTCGCCAGGAAGGCGGCGAGATCGGCGGCGGCGGTGTTGGTGTCGTCGCCACCGATGGTGTGGAGGACGTCCACGCCGTCCTTGATCAGTTGGTCGGCGGCGACTTTCTGCGGGTCCTCGCCTTCCTTGACCAGGCCGCGTTTCACGCAGTCCTTGACGTTGGTGAGCTTGACCCGACTGTTGCCGACGGGCGAGCCGCCGAAGCGGTGCAGCAGCCCGGCCTTTTCGCGGACTTCCGGCGTCACCTTGTAGGAGTCGCCGAGCAGCAATCCCTTGTAGCCGCTGCGATAACAGATGATCTCGATGGTGGGATCGATCTCGGTGTAGCGCTCGATGAGACCGCCGATGGCCGAACTCAGACAGGGCGCCAAACCGCCCGCCGTGAGAATTGCGACTTTCCTGGGTTTGTTCATGTTGGACATTAACCTCGTTAACTTAAAGGAAAACAACGGAATGAAGGGCGATAAGCTGCAATGGTAGGAGGAAATCCGTCATGGAACAACGCGAAAATTCGCCAGGGCGCGCTTCCTACCGGCGTAAATACGCGATTTCCCGAGGCAGCGTGATGTTGTTGCCGAAGCAGTCTTCCCCATAACCCGATTCGGCCAGCAGCTTGAGATCGCCCAAGACCCGTTGGTCACCCGTGAAGGTGATGCCGAGATCGGTTCGGATGTCGATTTGCCCGGTGGCCTGCAAGCGGGCAATTTCAGTGGTGACCTTCTCCAGCAGGATACCCTCGCCGGCGAATTCCTCCGACAGTTGCAGCGGCTGCTGGTAGATCACCAGCTTGCCCTGTTCGGCCAGCCGGAACAGCGTGTTCATGATCACGGCGCGGATTTGGAGGGCCGACAACTCACCTTCGGGCAGGGGCATGCGGCCGATTTTCGCCACCAGCCAGCGCCTTTTTCGCGCGTTGATTTTCTCGTTGGCCCGGAACAGATCCAGTGGCGCACTGGCGTCGTAGGATTGACCGTCCAGTTCCATGCGAACCTCGCTGCCGTAGTGCTGAACGATCTTCGCCACCAGGGTGGCCGGGCGGACATGGAAGCCGCGATAGTTCGGTGCCGAAACCTCGATCACGCCGATCTCGGCGTAGTGCTTGAGCATGGTGTGACACAGGCGTCGACCGAGGTCAAGGTACAGCCCCGCGTAGGTGATCGAATAGCTCATCAGCATGTCCAGCAGGGCGTCGGCGGTGATGACTGGTTTGCGGCGCAGTGACGCATCGCCGGTGCGGACGTTGAGATGGCGTTCGTAGTAGTGAACGAGATAGGTGGCGATTTCAAGCAGGTGGAAGGTGACGCTGACATGACCGCGCAGGGTGGGCAGGTTGGCGTCCAGGTATTCGATTTCGGTCTCGGATACGTGGGTATCGTACAGGGATTGCAGGCGGTGAAATCCGACCTTGAGATGGCGCAGGCTATCCTCGCTGATGGGGTCTGGAAAACAACGGGTGTAGTCCGCCGGTTCGATGCGGTTGACGACATCGAGCAGCTCGCCTTCGGTGGCCAGGTTCAGATAGGCGGTCGCCAAGTGAGTGACGGTTTCCGACGTGCTCTTGACCCGACGCACGGGGCGGTCGCTGGGCAGGCGGCCCGGTGGCAACGATTCGGCGTAATCCAGCGGGTTGGGCGGATGACCGGGTGGCGGCAAACCCAGACGCAAGGCTTGGGTCAGGATCCATTTCGCCGCTCGCGTCAGAATGGCGTGAGTCAACGCCAGCGATCGGGCGGTCGCCGCGCCGAAATCCCGGCCGCTCGGTAACAGGCGATAAAACGGGAGGGAGTGCTGGATATGCAGGATTTCATAACCGACGCTGGTAAACAGCTTGATCGTGGCGGTGAGCGACCGGAATCGTGACCATTGTCGGTTGGTGCGCGCGCCATAGGCGTCCAAGAGTTCCTCGACCTGGGTGGCCTGGGACAGCAGGTCCGCCACCAGAGGTCGGGTGAGTGGCGGGGAATCGGGTCGATGCGCCACCAGGTAACGAGCAAGAATCAGCAGCTTGCGAGCGCGTCCGGTAACCAGGTCAGTGAATTCGCGTTCGCCGATCGTCGGCCATCCCAGCGGTTGGGCCGGATTTTCGTCCACATCAAGGGTCATGCGGGCGCTTCCATCGTGCGGCTCATCCTGTCGGTCTCTTCGTCGCCTAGTTAGATGATAAGACCATATTTTAAGCGTGGCCGCCAAGATTTGCTCATGACCCGGTTTCTTATACCATCATATAATAGTGATGAACCTGAAGAAATCACTCTGGGGAAAATTGACATACACCAGCGATAAGCTTTAATTTCCCATGCCCACTCGCCGCACGCTGCTCGCTGGACAAGCCCGCGGATACTGGCGGGAGGAACCCTAGGTCACAAGGCCCGGGATCGGCCACGCTTAACGCATCCACTCATAACCACGCAAGTCGAGGAGTATCCGATGGCTCTCAAAGAAGTCGTGATTGTTAGCGCCGCCCGGACGGCGATCGGCAGATTCATGGGCACCCTCAAGGATGTGCCGGCGCGCGAACTGGCGATCACCGCCGCCAAGGGCGCCATTGAGCGGTCCGGCGTGCCGGCTGACCAGATCGACGAGATTTGCATGGGCCAACTGTACGGCGGCATGCAAGGCTCTCTGCCGGCCCGCCAAGTGAGCATGCGGGTCGGTTTGCCACATCGCAGCAGCGCCGTTTCGGTCAACCAGAACTGCACCTCCGGCATGCGCGCGCTGGAAATCGCCTGTCACAACATCATGCTTGGCCAGACCGAGATCGGCTTGGTCGTGGGCGTCGAGAGCATGACCAACGCGCCTTACCTGTTGCCCAAGGCCCGCATGGGTTACCGGATGGGGCAGGGCAACATCGAGGACAGCATGATCCACGATGGCCTGTTCGACGAGCTGGTGCCCGGCCACATGGCCATGACGGCGGAAAACGTCGCGGTCAAGTACGGCATCACCCGCCAGGAGTGTGACGAGTTGGCGCTGATCAGCCACACTCGCTGCACCAAGGCCACCAAGGAAGGTATTTTCAAGCGTGAGATCGTGCCGGTCGAACTCAAGTCCAAGAAAGGCTCGACCTTCTTCGATGCCGACGAGAACTTCATCCCCGACGCCAGCATGGAAAAGATGGTCAAGCTGCCCACCGCGTTCAAGAAAGACGGCGTGGTGACCGCCGCCAATGCCTCCAGCATCAACGACGGCGCCAGCGCGGTGGTGATCATGTCGCTGGACAAGGCCAGGGCCATGGGCATCAAGCCGCTGATGAAACTGGTCAGCATCTGCAACGCCGGCATCGATCCGGTGGTGATGGGCCTGGGTCCGGCGGTGGCGATTCCCAAGGCGCTCCAGCAGGCTGGCAAGAAGTTCACCGATATCGACTACTGGGAAGTCAACGAGGCATTCGCCGCGCAGTGGCTGGGCGTTGGCCGGATGCTGCAGGAGCAGGGCATGAGCCTGACGCCGGACAACTGTAACTTCAACGGCTCTGGCATCGCCTTGGGGCATCCGGTGGGTTCCACCGGTCTGCGCATCGTGGTCAGCTTGTATTACGAACTGGAGCGGCAGGGTAAATCCTTGGGGGGCGCCTCGCTGTGCGTCGGTACTGGACCGGCCATGGCTTCGTTGTGGACCCGTGATATCTAAGCGAGTTGTGTAATTTCGGGAGGCGACCCATTTTGTGGGTCGCCTTTAATAATGAAGGATTCTTATATCATCACATTGAAAATCCACTTATAAAATCAACTATAATCTTCCCTTCAAACCTCTTCTCATTGCCCACCACTCAGGATTTCCCCCTCCATGCTGGATCCGAAACTGCTTCGAAACGACCTGGAATTCACCGCCACCAAACTTGCCCGACGCGGATATACCCTGGATATAGCACGCATCAGCAGCCTGGAAACTCGACGCAAAGCTTTGCAAATTCGTACCCAAGAGCTTCAAAACGAACGCAACGCTCGCTCCAAAGCCATCGGTCACGCCAAAGCCAGCGGACAGGACATTCAATTGCTACTGAATGAAATCGCTGGTCTGGGTGATGCCCTCAAGCGGACCGAAACTGAACTCGATACCGTCCAAGCCGAATTATCAAACCTCCAGCTAGACATTCCCAACATCCCGCACGCCACCACACCGACCGGCGACGGCGAGACCGATAATGTTGAAATCCGGCGCTGGGGGGAACCATACCAATTCGCATTCAAACCACGCGATCATATCGACCTCGGCGAAGGAGGGGGACTGGATTTCGAAGCCGGCGTAAAACTGACCGGGGCTCGTTTCACGGTCATCCAAGGTCAGTTGGCGCGGCTGCATCGAGCGCTGATTCAATTCATGCTCGACCTGCATACCCAGGAACACGGCTACCAGGAAGTCTACACACCTTATC
>CALGOO010000186.1 GCA_937960715.1 uncultured Candidatus Competibacteraceae bacterium | reverse complement strand
GTTTCGATGAAGTCGCATAGCGGTTGGAGATCGCCGGTCTGGCAGAAGCGTTTGCTGACGTCGCGCACATGCTCCTGATCTTCATAGCCCGGCAGCCAGATTTCCTGCAACCGCTCCACATATAATGCCTTGGCCACCAGATTCGGAATTTTGAACACACCTTCGTGAAAAGGGGTCAGACCTACCCAAGTGAGGATGCCAAAGTAATACAGCAGGGACGCCATGAAGGGTTGATCCTTGACCGTGTTCAGTATGTCCTGCACTCCAAACCGTCGGGCCAGTTGTGGAATCGTCAGGGCGCGGTCACTGCTCAAGGCTTTGATTAAGACGTCTTCGCCATGGGGTAGCCGGGAGATATACAACAACTTGTTGCGGTCCATCGCCAGATTCTCATCCAGCAGCGGATCGGGATATTCCCCGTGATTTTGCAGATGCTTCAGAAAATACAGGCTCAGGGTGGGATTGTAGATACTCTCCCCGGTCTTGGCGCTGAACCGGTAACCGTTATAGAACGTCCGCATGGTATCCAGCGCCTCGGCGGGGGACCAGGCCGCGCTTTCCTCAGCCAGTCGCGCTAGCACGGCGGCGATTTCGGCCTCGGTGAAGCTGCACAGATCGTTGAACGCCGGTTCCAGGTAGATGTTCTCTCCAACGTTGTAGCCGCTGGTCATGTCGCTGAGCACCACCGGCGAGACGCCGGCGATGAAGACGCGATCCACGCCGCGCCCACTGGCGGCAGCCTTCACCGCCTTGAACACGGTCTTGAGCAACCCTTCGCCATAGAGCAGGGCTTCGTAATCCTGCTGCCGCGCCATCAGCACGTCGTTGGCGAAGTTGTCGTATTCGTCGATCAGCAGGTAGATTTTGTGGGGAGTCGCGCTTGTCGCGGTGAGCAACGATTCCAGCGAAGAAATGGCGTTGTTCGGGCGAAGGACAATCGGCCGGGTCAGGTAGGTCTCATAATCTACGGCGAATTGCGCGATCCGGTCATTGAGATGCTGATGCAACGCCGCCTCGATCTCCTTCAACTCGCCCTGTGCCTTCACCAGCGAGAAATCCCATTTCAGCACAAAGTACTGGTTACGCCGGGGCGTGGGGTTGCGACCGATGGCCAGGCCGCCGAACAGCGCCGCGAATTCCCCAGCCCGGTTCACATCGTAGTAGTGCTCCAGCATCGACAGCAACAGGCTTTTGCCGAAGCGGCGGGGACGGACGAGGATCAGTTGCCGCCCGGCCTTTTCCAGTTGCGGAATCCGGTCGGTGCGGTCCTGATAGAAGTAGCCCTCGCGGATGAGGGTGCCGAAATCGCTCAAGCCATAGGGAAATTCCATCGCGGGGTCTCCAGAAAACGCTCGCCGAACGGCTGGCTTCACCGCAGCCAGAATACTTCCCCGCGCGGCGCGAACGGCAGGGAATGGCCTTCCGGCGTCAGAAAGGCGTGATCGAAAGCGATGTCGAGCCGGTCCTCGCAATAGCCGTCGGTGATCAACAGCACCGGTCCCCGGAGGGGAAAATCGTTGCGCCGCGCCGCGTCCCGCAGGCAATCGACCCCGCGTTGCAACACGGTCCCGCCCCGTCCCCGGACCGCGACCCGCTCCAGCAGCGTCTCCGGCGGCAACCAGCCGGCGTCGTAGGCGGTCGCGTCGCAATAGACCAGCCGCACCGCGAATACTTCCCGTGCCTGCGCGTAACTGGCGATGGCGCCGAGCGCCTTGCCCAGCAGCCGGGGTTCCATCGAGCCGGAGGTGTCCAGCACCACGCCGAACACCCGCGCCCGCCGCTCCTCCTCCGGCGGCGGGATGATCGACGGTCGGGGAATGTCCGGCGTGCTCGATTGCCGGCGCGAGGGCCGGGCGTAGCTGCGCCGCCGTTCGGGTGGCGGGAACTGTTCGTCGAACCAGTAGGCCAGCCGGACATCCCAGGGGATCGGCGGCTGGGCCAGACTGCGGATTTCCTCCACCAAGCCAGCCGGCAGGGTGCCCCGCCAGCCGCCCATCAGACAGCGATCCAGCCCTTGCCACAAGGCGCGGCGGCAGTAGGCTTCGGCATCCACGAAACCCCGACCCTGATCGGCCCCGAGCAGATCGGGAGCGCCCGGCCCGCGCAAGGTGGCCAGCTTGCGGGCGCGGCGCAGATCGCGCGCCAACCGGTCGTAAATCTCCTCGGCGGAACAGCCGGCCAGTTCCGGATCGTGCAGCATTCCCAGAGTCGGCGGCTGCCCGATCCCCATCTCCATCAGCCAGCCGTTGATGACGAAATCGCAGGCGGCGTTCCACAGAAAGGGATCGCGGCCACGCCGGCGGGAAGCGTGATTCAAGCCGGCGTGCAACAGTTCGTGCGTCAGGACGAACAGACATTCGGCGTCGTTCAACCCAGCGGTCGGGTTGATCCAGATCGTTCGATTGCCCACGTCGATAGCGGCGACCCGGATGTCGTGCAACTGGCACAGCCGGCGATCCTCGCTCAAGGCGAAGTCCACCGCCAGCGCGCCCAGCAGGGGATGATGACTGACCAGCCGGCGGCGGGCCTTTTCGGCGGCGGTGGGCGGCCGGGCGGGACCGGCGGGCGCGACGATCAGTCCGCCAGCCCGTTCGATGGCCTGGCTCACCCCGCGACTGATGCCGTCGGCCAGCAGCGCCTTCCAGTCGGGCGGCTGGCTGCGATAGCACGTCATTGACGCTTCGGCGGGGCAAAACACCGTTTTCGTCCTGCCGCACAACGCCTCGCGCCAGGCCAGCAGCGCGGGGTCGCAACCGTCGGCGGTGAGCAGACCAAACAGCGTTTCCTCGCCCTGGGTCGGAATCTCGACGTCGGGATGCAGCAGGCTCTCCGGGGTGGCGCCGATGCCGATTTCCTGGCAGAAGCGTTCGGCCACCAGCAAGCCGGCGATTTCCCACAAAGCCTGGGGTTCGCGCGACCGGACCAAGCCGAATCCCAGGCAGACATAGGCCAGCGCCAGCAGCCGCGCCCATTCGGGCGGTGGCGCCTGGCGCTTGGGATGAACCCAGATCGTGCCATCCGCCGTCAACCCCAGCCAACCTTGGGGGCCGACCCAACGATGCTCGTCGTCGAAGGCGATGTGGACGGTCTGGGCGATGGCGTCCAGCGGTGGTTGCCCGGCCAGGGTCCGCCCTTCCAGGAATCCGCGCCGCGCCGCCGTTTCCGCCGCCTTGCGTCGCTTCACGGTCCACCCCGGCGGCGTTCGGCTAGGCGCGGCAGATCCCGCGCGACCTCGACCAGGAACCACGCCGGCAGGGTTTGGCCGTTTTCGTCCTCGCCGACCACGGTTTGCGCCATTTCGACGCTGATCCGCGCCAAATCACGCAACAAATTCTTGGCCCGTAGCGCGAGTTGCTGGTGTTCCGCGCGCAGGGAGGATTCGTCCGCCGGCAATTCCTTGCGCAGATGCGCCCGGAACGACTGGGTCAGGAAATACAGCACGTCGCGGTCGGCGGGTTCGGCGGGCCAGCGGGCGTCGCCCTTGAGAATCGCCGCCAGCGTGTGCCGTTGTCGCAACTGCTTGATGAAGCCCTTGAACTGGCCGGCATGGGCCGGGGTCAGCAGGCCGAAGGCCAGCGCCTCCAGCATCTCGTCGCCGACCGACTCGCCGAAGGAATGCAGAGCGTCGGACAGCATGTGCCAGGAGCGCGGCGTCGAGAACGGCTCCTCGTGCTTGGGTGGCTCGTTCCACAGATGATCCGGGCGCAGTTGCAGATACTCCACCACCCAGGGATGGATGCCGCCTTCGTTGATCGCCCAGGCCAGCCACTCGCGGGCGTGGGCGCGCAGGTGAACGTGCGCCAGGCGATTGATCAGGGCCGAGGGCATCGGCTTGACCAGAGCGGCGTCCTTGGCGCGGTTGCCGGCGCCGACGACGATGGCGCCGGCGGGCAGCCGGTATTCGCCGACCCGCTGTTCCAGGATCAGCGAATAGAACGCCTTCTGGATGTCGTGGCTGGCGGCGTTGAGTTCGTCAAGAAACAGCACGAACGGTTGCCGACGGACGATGTTGGCGGGAGGAAAGAAACGCGAGCAGTCGCCGTCGATCTTCGGCACCCCCAGCAAATCCTCCGGGGCCAACTGGCTGCCCAGCAGCGCCACGCATTCCAGCCCGACCGCCGCCGCGAACCGGTTGACCAGCGCGGTCTTGCCGATGCCCGGCGCTCCCCAGAGAAACACCGGCCGCACCACCGCGACGTGCAGCAGGAAATCGAAAGCCTGGTTCAGCGTCAGTTCGATGGCGGGGTTCATGACGAAAACGATGGAGCTTGAAGATCGGTCGAAATGGTTGCGGCGGGGCTGCCGGCAACCTTTGGTATCATACCCGCTTATTGCCCGCTCCACGCCCTCCCCAAACCAATGAACATCCCGCAAAACAGTCTGGTGCTGTACAAGAACGGTCCGGCCCGGGTCGCTGCCCTGGGCGACAAGCTGGACATCGAACTGGAGGACGGCCGGTCGCTGCGGGTTCGTCCCAAGGACGTGCTGTTGCTGCATCCGGGACCCCTGAACAGTTTGCGCGGATTGGATGTCCCGGTGGGGGAGGTCGAAGCGGCCTGCGAGCTGTTGGACGGGGGACAAACCACGTTGCCGGAGTTGGCGGAACTGATTTATGGCGCCTATACCCCGGCGACGGCCTGGGCCGTCTGGCGGCTGGTGGACGAGGGGCTGTATTTCCAGGGGACGCCGGAGGTGGTCAGCGCCCGGCCGCTGGCCGAGGTGGAACGGGAGCGGGTGGTCCGGGAGGCGAAGGCGGCCGAACGGGAGGCGTGGAACGGCTTTCTCCAGCGAGCGCGGGCCGGACGGTGCGCGCCGGAAGACGCGCCCTATCTACGGGAAATCGAGGAAGTGGCCCTGGGCCAGCGCGAGCAGAGCCGGGTGTTGCAGGCGCTCGACTGCGACCAGAACCCGCCGAGCGCCCATGCCCTGCTGCTGCGGCTGCGGCACTGGGACGGGATGGTGAATCCTTGGCCGCGCCGGATTGGCGCGCTGTTGACGCCGCCGGAGATGGATTTGCCCGCGTTGCCGGACGAATCCCGACTGGATTTGACCGGCCTGCCGGCCTATGCCATCGACGACGAAGGCAATCGCGATCCCGACGACGCGATCAGTCTGGATGGCAACCGGTTATGGGTGCATGTCGCCGACGCCGCCGCTCTGGCGTCGCCGGACAGTCCCGTCGATCTCGAAGCGCGGGCGCGGGGGGCGACGCTGTACCTGCCGGAAACCACCATCCCGATGCTGCCGGAAGAGGCGATTCCGCGCCTGGGCCTGGGCTTGGCGGAGATTTCGCCGGCCTTGTCGTTTGGGTTGACACTGGATGCGGACGGCGTCGTGACCGACGTGGAGATCGCGCCAAGCTGGGTGCGGGTGCGACGACTGAGCTATGACGAGGTCGATACGCGGCTGGATGAGGAGCCGTTTCGCGGCCTGTACGAACTCGCGCAACGCCACCAGGCTCGCCGCCGCGCCAACGGCGCGGTCTTCATCGACCTGCCCGAAGTCAAGCTGTGGGTCGGCGACGGCCGGGTGGAGATCAAGCCGCTGCCCCGGTTGCGCAGCCGGATGCTGGTGACCGAGGCGATGGTGATGGCCGGCGAGGCGGCGGCCCGCTTCGCACTGGAGCGGGGTCTGTCGTTTCCGTTCACCACCCAAGACCCGGTGGACGCCGCCGACCGGCAACCGGCGGGGCTGGCGGCGATGCATGCCTTGCGGCGCACGCTGCGCCCGCGCCAGTACAGTAGCCAACCTGGCCCGCACGGTGGCTTGGGGCTGAACGTCTATGCCCAGGTGACCAGCCCGTTGCGGCGCTATCTGGACCTGGTGGCGCACCAGCAGTTGCGAGCCTGTCTGCGGGGCGGCGATCCGCTGGAGGCCCAGGCGATCATCGAGCGGGTCGGCGCGGCCGAAGCGGCGGCACAGGGCATCCGGCGGACCGAGCGGCTGTCGCGCGAACACTGGACGACGGTCTACCTCCAGCAGCATCCCGATTGGCGGGGCGAGGGCGTGCTGGTGGAAAAGCGGCTGCCGCGCGGCACCGTGCTGATTGCCGAACTGGCGTTGGAGACGCGGGTGAAGGTCGCCGACAGCGTGGCGCCGGACAGCGTGGTGCTGCTGCGGCTGACCGGGGTCGAATTGCCGACGCGCGAGGCGTACTTTCGAGTTGGCTAGGCAAGTCATAAGCCCACGCAACGTGGACCAGGGTAATCGCGCCAGGTCAACGTAACGAACTCAAGGTTTTCGCTCAGACCGGTTGTAAGCGGAAATAGGCCGGTTTCGTAACTCAATTTACGCGGATAATCGCTCCATGGTTGTGCTCTACTTGATAGAGCGTCTTTCCAAGTTTTTGGGGATAACCGAATTAGGAGTGGGTTTCGTATGAAGACAGTCAAACCGGTCGTCGTCATGGCGGTTTCAGGTGTGGCCCTTGTGTTCTATTCCTCATGCTGCATCGCGCAGCACGTTACCGGCGAGCTGGGTTCGCCCAGCGCGACCACCACCATCTCCGGCAAGGAATTGCCGCCGCCCGATCCGAAATTCGGCGGGGTGATCAAGGAAAAGGCCTCGGAGTCGAAAGCCTGGTGGGCGCCACGCGTCGTGCCGCCCAAGGGCGCGCCCAACGTGCTGCTGATCATGACCGACGACAGCGGCTTCGGCGCGCCGAGCACCTTCGGAGGTGTCGTCCCGACCCCCGCGCTGGATCGCATCGCCAACGCCGGGCTGCGCTACACGAATTTCCACTCCACCTCGCTCTGCTCCCCCACCCGTGCGGCCATCATCACCGGGCGCAACCATCACTCGGTGGGCTTCGGCGTGGTCGGCGAGATAGCGACGGGGTTCCCAGGTTACGACTCGGTCATCCCGCGTGAGAAAGGCACCATCGGTGAGATCCTGAAAGGGAACGGGTATGGGACCTCGTGGTTCGGCAAGAATCACAACACGCCCTTCTATCAGGCGACCCAGGCTGGGCCCTTCGATCAGTGGCCAAACGGCATGGGCTTCGAGTACTTCTATGGCTTCGTCGGTGGCGACGCCAGCCAGTGGCAACCGAACCTGTACCGCAATACGACGGCCATCTACCCCTTCGAAGGTAATCCAAACTGGAACCTGACCACGGCCATGGCCGACGAGGCGATCCAGTACATCAAGGAGTTGAAGGAGGTCGCGCCCGGCAAGCCGTGGCTCGTCTACTACGTGCCGGGCGGCACGCACGCCCCGCACCATCCGACCCAGGAGTGGATCCAGAAGATCAGCGACATGCACCTGTTCGACGGCGGCTGGAACAAGGTGCGCGAGACCATCTTCGCCAACCAGAAGCGGCTGGGCATCATGCCCGAGAATGCCCAGCTCACGCCTTGGCCGGACGGACAGCCCGAATATGGCGGCGCGAAGCTGCCGCAGTGGGATTCCCTCGGTTGGGATGAGAAGAAGCTCTTCATCAAACAGGCCGACGTCTTCGGGGCCTACCTTGCCTACACCGACCACGAGATCGGCCGCGTCATCCAGGCGGTGGAGGACATGGGCCAACTCGACAACACCCTGATCATCTACATCGCCGGCGATAACGGCGCGAGCGCCGAAGGGATGCTCAACGGCACGCCGAACGAGTTCACCACCTTCAATGGCGTTGCCGTGCCGGTCAAGGACCAGTTCCTCTGGTACGAGTTCTGGGGCTCCGACCGGACCTTCCCGCACTTCGCGGCCCCCTGGGCCTGGGCGATGGACACGCCGTTCAAATGGATGAAGCAGGTGGCCTCGCACTTCGGCGGCACGGCTCAGGGCGTGGCCATGTCCTGGCCTGGCCACATCAAGGACCAGGGCGGTATCCGCCGCCAGTTTCATCATGTCATCGACATCGTGCCAACCATCCTCGAAGCGACCGGCATCCCGGCGCCCGAGACGATCAACGGCATCAAGCAACGCCCCATCGAAGGCACCAGCATGGCGTACACCTGGGACAAGACGAACGCCAACGCGCCTACCCGGCACATGACGCAATACTTCGAGATGCTCGGCAATCGCGCCATCTACCACGATGGCTGGGTGGCGGCCACGACCCCGGCGACGCTGCCGTGGGAACTGAGCAGCAAGCCGGCGCCGGACGTGATCACCGGGTACAAGTGGGAGCTTTACAACGTCATGGAGGACCCCACCCAGTCCAACGACCTGGCCGCCAAGATGCCGGAGAAGCTCAAGCAGTTGCAGGGCATCTTCTATCTGGAGGCGGCGAAGCACAACGTGCTGCCGCTCGATAACTCGTCGCTGACGCGCTGGAACACGCCGCGTCCGAGCCTGACGGCGGGGCGCACGACCTTCACCTATACGGGAGGACTGACCGGCGTGCCCAACAGCGGCGCGCCGAGCATCCTGAACAAGTCGTACACCATTACTGCCGAGGTCACGATTCCCGAAGGTGGCGCGGAAGGCATGATCGTTACCGACGGCGGGCGCTTCGGCGGCTATGGCCTGTTCCTAAGCAAGGGCGAGTTGGGAATTGGTCGGGGCAAGCCGGTGTTCCTCTACAACCTCCTCGACCTCAAGCGCACGATGTGGGAAGGGCCTGAGTTGGGCGCCGGCAAGCACACCATCATCTTCGACTTCAAGTCCGATGGTCCGGGCCTGGGCAAGGGCGGGACCGGCGTGCTCACCGTGAACGGCAAGGAAGTGGCCAGAAACTCCATGGAACACACCACCCCGATCACCTTCCCGGAGGACGAAACCTTCGACATCGGCCAGGACACCCGCACCCCGCTGGCGCTCGTCGAGTATCGCTACGATGTGCCGTTCAAGTTCACTGGCAAGATCGATAAACTGACCTTCAAGCTCGAACCCTTCAAGCCGGAGCAGAGCGCGGAGGCGGGGGTAGCCCAACATGCGCAGAACCGCTAATGGCTATCGGTCAGGTGAGCCGGGTCGCCTGTGAGAGAGGCGACGCAGTATCGCGACCAGGCCATGAAAGGGGTGCTGATCTTCGCCGCCGTCGGTGAAGCCGGGACTGGCTTGGCTTTGCTGATCGTTCCAGGGCTGGTCGGGCGGTTGTTGCTGGGCGAGGAACTGACCGGCGTCGCCATACCCGTCGCCCGCGTGGCCGGCATCGCCCTGGTCGCCCTTGGGCTTGCCTGCTGGCCCGGTACCCCACGGTCCGGCATGTTGACCTACAGCGCGGCCGTCACGCTGTATCTCGCCTACCTTGGCTTCGCGGGCGGTTCGGCCGGCTTGCTACTGTGGCCGGCGGTCGTCCTGCACGCGATCCTGACGGTACTGTTGACTCGGGGTTTTCCTCACCACTGAATCAGCCGCTGGATTTCCTGGGCGCTCCAGCGCAGAGCGCGGCTTTGTTGCTGGCCGAGCGCCAGTAGCAGGGCGATGGCGGCGTCCGGATGGTCGTTCCGCAGCCGGTCGAAATCCGCCCGACCGAGCATCAACAGTTCGCTCGACCTGACCGCCACCGCCTCGGCGGCGCGCGGACCCGGATCGAGAAAGGCGATGTCGCCGAACATCGTGCCGGGACCGTAGATCGCCAGCCGCTTGTAACGGTCGTCCGCGGCGGGCAGGCGGATGTCCACC
The DNA here is from genome assembly GCA_937960715.1 of uncultured Candidatus Competibacteraceae bacterium. Taxonomy (GTDB): domain Bacteria; phylum Pseudomonadota; class Gammaproteobacteria; order Competibacterales; family Competibacteraceae; genus Contendibacter. The sequence continues at coordinate 14,059 of CALGOO010000186.1, read as the reverse complement.
CGGCCGCGCAGCACCAGATACAACTCCGCGCCGGCATCGCCGGCCGCGAACAGCCGTTGGCCGCGTTCGAGCAGGCAAGGTCGCAGCGCGGCGGCGAGCGCGGCGATTTCCGCCGGCTTCATGGCGCGGCACAAGTCCAGCGCTTCCAGGGGAACGCGCTGCTCCAGCACGGTCGGCGCGACCCCCAGCGCGTCGAGCAGGGCGTTCTCGGCGTATTCCAGCGCCAGGTCGGCGGCGGCGAAGGTTTTGACGTTGAGCCGCTCCGGTCGCAGGCTGAGCTTGCGCAGGGTGCGTTCGACCTCGCGGCCCAAACCCAAATCCTCGCGCACCTCGCAAAACAGCAGTTCGCCGCCGTGCCGCTCCAGCCGCGCGGCGATTTGTTGCAGCAGCCGCGCGCTGGAAAAGTCGATCTGAATGACCCGCCGCAGGTGGAGGATGACCCAGGCGGGCCGGTCGAGATCGGGCAACAGGTCCTCGAACAGTTGATCGGCCTTGGCGAAGAACAGGGTGCCGCGCAATTGATAAAGCACGATGCGGTCACCATGGCGAACGAGCAGTTCGGCCTGTTCCGCCGGGCGCTGCCGCACCGAATGCCGCTCGGCTCCGGTCAGCCGGCGATGGATGATCGGCACTCGGCTTTGCTGACGGATGAACAGCAGGATGGCGATGGCCAGCCCGACCAGCACCGCGACCATCAGGTCGTAGCCCAGGGTGACGCCAGTCACCAGCACCGCGATGGCCGCGTCCAGCCGGGTGCGGCGGCGGCGTAGCCAGGCCAGGATGTCCCGGTCCAGCAGGTTGAGCGCCGAGGCCAGGATGATGCCGGCCAGGGCGCTGGTGGGCAGCCATTGCCCGGTCCGGCCAGCGAACAGCAACAGGAGCAGCAAAACCAGCCCGGCGCCCAGGGCGGCCCAGCGGCGGGCACCGGCCTGAACGGCGGCGGCGGTGCCGCCCACGCTGGCCGAGCCGGCCATGCCGCCGGCCAGCCCGGTCAGCATCTGCCCCACGCTTTGCGCCAGCAACTCGCGCCGAGCGTCGTGGCGCAGGCCGGTGGCGGTGTCGGCCAGCACCGCCGTCAGTAGCGTGTTGAGGGAGCACAACACCGCCAGGGCGAAGGCGGCGTTCAGGATCAGCGGCCAGGGCAGGTCGACCCAAGCGGCGAGCGAATCAAGGGCGGGGCGGAAGTCCGCTGGCGCCGGCAGGACGCCGATGACCCAGTGCGCCGGCGCGGAGGGAAGAGTGGTGCAATGGAGCGTTGCTTGAAACAACGCGGTTCCGCCGATCAGGGCGGCGATGGGGCCGGGCAGCCAGGGAAGGAAACGGGGCGCGAAGCGGGCCATGACGAAGGCGGTGGTCGCGGTGGTGATGGGGAGCCAATGCCACTCGGACCAGGCGTCGGCGTGATGGACGCCGAGCAGGGGTTTGAACTGGGACCGGATCAACAGCAAACCGGTGCCGGTGGTCAGGCCAGCGATGACGGGATAGGGGATGAATTTCATCAACCGGCCGCCGCCGACCAGTGCAAGCAACAACTGCATCGAGCCGGCGAGGACGGTGACGGCGAACAGGGCCGGGGCGATAGCGGTGGGGGTGAGGCCAGCGCCGGCGAGAATGGCCGCCGTGCCGCTCAACAGCGCCATGCTGGGACCGGTCGGGCCGCTGATCAGGCCGACCGCGCCGCCGAAGCCGCCGGAAATCAGCAGCAGGAGAATGGCGCCGACCAGTCCGGCCAGCGCGCCGGGCGCGGTTCCCAGCGAGGCGGCGAACACGGTCACGCCGAAGGCGGTGGCTTGCGGCAGCACCACGGCGGCGCCGACCAGGCCGCCGCGCAGGTCGGCGAGGAGAGCAGTCGGAAATTTCAAGGGTCGGGGCGGTTCCAGGAACAGGTGGGTCGCGGCGAGCGAAGCCGTTTTTCGACGGTGGTTGCCGAGTGCCCCGCAAGTATAGAATCCAAACCCCTCATCACCCGTATTCCACCCGAGGTCTTCAACCGCATGGCATCGAAACTGCTCGCCCCGGTGCGACTGGGCGCTCTCTCCCTGAAAAACCGCGTCATCATGGCCCCGTTGACCCGTTGTCGGGCCGATAATCCGGAGGCTGCGCCGACCGATCTGATGGCCCGCTACTACGCGCAGCGCGCCGGCGCGGGGCTGATCATCTCCGAGGGCACCATCGTGTCGCCCCAGGCGCGCGGCTATCCCTACACGCCCGGCATCTGGTCGGACGCGCAGGTGGCCGGCTGGCGGCGGGTGACGGATGCCGTGCATCGGGCGGGTGGGTTGATCGTCTGTCAAATCTGGCACTGCGGCCGACTGTCCCTGCCGGACTTTCACGGTGGCGAGGCGCCGGTCGCGCCCTCGGCGATCAACCCGAGCTGGCGGATGTTTTCGGGGAAGGAGTTACAGCCGACCGTCACGCCCCGCGCGCTCAGCCGAGAGAACATCGCCGAAATTGTCACCGACTTCCAGCGCGCCGCGCGCCATACGGTGGCCGCCGGGTTCGACGGAGTGGAGATTCACTCGTCCAATGGCTATTTGTTCCACCAGTTTTTCGCCCGCTGTTCCAACGCGCGCACCGATGAGTATGGCGGTTCCCGTGAAAACCGGGGCCGGTTTTTGTTCGAGGTTCTGGATGCGGTGGGGCGGGAATTGCCGTTCGACCGGGTCGGCATCCGCCTCAACCCGATGATGAACAACATGCATGGCATGACGGTGGATGAAGACACCGTGCCGATGTTCGAGTCGCTGATCCGTTGCGCCAGCGGTTACGGCCTGGCCTATGTCCATCTCAGCGAGCCGTTCATGCCGAACCAGTTGGACGGCGCGGTGGGTGCGGTGCCCGACGTGGCCGGACATTTCCGGCCGCTGTGCCAGGCGCCGCTGTTGTCCAATGGCGGCTTCGATCAGGGCCGGGCCGCAGCGTGGGTGGCCGGGGATCGCTGCGACGCCGTGGCGTTCGGCAGACTGTTCATCGCCAACCCGGATTTGCCGGAACGGTTCCGGCGCGGTGCGCCACTGAACGCGCCCGATCCGGACACGTTCTATCAGGGCGGCGAGAAGGGCTACGTGGATTATCCGGCGCTGGCGTGAGCGTCGATGAGGGTGGAGCCGGCTTCCGGCCGGCTTGGTTGGCCAGCACCACCTTTGCTGCTCAAGTCCGCCGCCTAACCGTGGGCGGTTGGCCACGGCTTCGTCTTAAGGTAGGGGGTGTCGCGCGATGATTGGTTCGGCTGCTTATGCGCTTCGACGATCCAGAGCGGATGACTCCACAGTGTCGATAATCTTGCTTGACACAATGTGTTGTTGCATTGTTTTGTTCGATGTAATATCATAAATTCCCTAGAGATATTTTTATGGCCGAGTGTAAGGGCGGTGGTTATTCCCGGGTTTTCGATGACTGTTCCTCATTATCAATCGCCGCCTGGCAAAAGTTTTTTCAGGCAAAATAGATGGTTTGTCATAACCGGCGGAGTTCGAGCCATGAAAGGCTCCGATGGTGCCGAAAAAACAATCGAACGACTTGAATGCTCTCTTAGGCTGTCAGCCCGTCCGAATAAAGTACCTCCCAAGTACGATCAAAAGAAAACTGTTTCAATATCCCTTGCGGCTCAATGAACTGACTCTTTAATCGGTGGTTGGCTGAAACCGCAAAATCGTTGGTATCGCCGTTTGGATGTTTTTCTTGATGAGAAGTAAAAGATGTTCCCTGAAAAGCACCGAAGCATTCTTACCAGATGGCTTTTTGGGGCGGATGTGGAGAACCCACTGATTTGTTGCAGGGTATCGGCTAGCTGTTAGCAACCCAGGAGAAAATAAAATGTTTAACCTGATCAGACAATCCCCCGAAATCGCGTTCAATATTGCCCGATACGGTCTTGCGTGGACGGCGGCCTTTGACCAACATCGGCATGATTTCGATTCGATGTACCTGGCTGGCGCCAAGACAGCCTTGCACGGAATGCGCAGCAACCCGCCGCCGCTTAGGGATTGGCCGTTGCTGTTGAGGCACAATCTGGAACTGGGTATGCAAATCGCCATAAGCAGTTCCAGCAAGATGATGGAGTTTCACACCGACCAGATTCTCGATGGCGTCGATGCGCTGGTCAGGACGCTGGTCGGCGGCGATGGTGAAACGGTAGGCGAGTTTGCCGCCAGGGAAGCCGACGCCATGGAGGCGGTCGCGTTCGACTTCCCGAAAGCGATCGAAAGCATGAAATACGAGTTTGGCTTTCAGTTCGGGTCGGATGGCTACAAGCTGGTCAAGGAAACGCCCTGCTTCCGGATGTATCAGGTGCTTCCCACCAAACCGGGCGTCGTGGTCAACGAAAAAGGCAAGCCGACCCTGCTGGTGCCGCCGTACATGCTGGGGGTCCACATCCTCAGCTTCCTTCCGGGCGAGGGAAAGAGCTACGCGCACGCGTTCGCCAACCAAGGCATTCCCACCTACGTCCGGGAAGTCAAGGACATCGACATCACTCCGGCGGTGCAAACGATATCTTGTGAGGACGACTGCGAGCAGACGCGCGACTTGTGCCAGTTTCTCAAGGAAAAGCACGGGCGTCCGGTCACCTTGAACGGAATCTGTCAAGGCGGCTATATCTCTCTCATCAATGTCCTGTCGGGCAAGCTGCAGGGTGTGGTCGACGCGCTGATCACCGGCGTCACGCCGGTGGATGGCACTAAATCCGCCTCCCTGGGCGAGTACATGAGTGGTATGCCGTCCGGCGTGGGCATGGAATACGCCTACGAAACCCTGAGCAACGGTAACAGGGTCGTCAACGGCGATGTGATGAGTCTGGGCATGAAACTGCTGGCCATCAGCAAGGAAGCGCCCCTGGTCGCCATGTATAACGTCAAGTCCATGTACAAGGATACCGGCGGCAATCCCGGCAAGACGGCCGCCGCCATCAATCGCTGGTTGCGCGAGGAACGGGTGCATTTGCCGGTGGCCATCGCGGAAATGAGCGGCAAGACCTTCAAGGTGCCCATCGCTCCCGACGGCACGCTGCCGGTTTCGCTATTCGGCAAGCCGCTCAACCTGCACGATCTCAAGAAGCTGGGCGTGCGCTGGTTTTTGGCGTACTCCAAGGACGACAGTTTGGTGGATCGGGATTGCGCGCTGGCCGCCGTCCCGTTCCTCGAGGAAGATGGCGTTTTGCAGATCACGGAATTCCCTGGGGGACACGTGGGAATCTTGACCAGCTTCGCGAGCGAAAAATCCAAATGCCCCTTGCATGGAGAGTTTAATGGAATGATCGGTCCCGTCCGCTATCAGCTCAATCTTGATAGAGAGGGCAAGGGAGAAGGCAAGGAAGGCGTGGATAAGAAAGAAAAAGCCGCGTAATTATTACGCCGCGACCGGGTTGCGCGGTCGAAATGGGAGCGGGAGACGTTCGGGATGAAAAAAACGATCCCAACCGGTTTTGACCGTGTGGCCAATGACTTCAATAATAAAACTGGAGAGAGATTATGCAAGTAAAAGGTAGCGTGATCGTTATCACCGGCGGCGCCAGCGGTATCGGCGAGACGGTTGCCAAGGATTTCGCCAAAGGCGGCGCGAAGGTCGTCTTGGGCGACGTGAACCAAGCCGGTCTCGACCGAGTCGTCGGCGAGATTCAGTCTGCCGGTGGAGAAGCGGTTGGGGTTGCTGGCAGCATCGCCAAGGAAGAGGATGTCGCGAAACTGATGGATACCGCCATCGAAAAATTCGGCGCCATCAATGTCGTTTTCGCCAATGCCGGAATTATCAACGACAGCTTGATGGTCAATCCGGATAAGACGGGCAAGGTCAAAAGCGTCATGAGTCTCGACGCGTTTAGGTCGGTGATCGATGTCAATCTCGTCGGCGCCTTTTTGACGGTGCGCGAAGGCGTGAGAAGGATGGTTGACAACGGCTACAAGGGAGTCGTCGTGCTGACCTCGTCCATCAATCTCACCGGTCAGGTCGGACAGATCAACTACTCTTCCACCAAGGCGGCGGTCGCGCTGTGGCCCAAGATCCTGGCTGGCGAGTTCGCGATGAGGGGTCTCAAGGATATCCGCATAGCCGCCGTCGCTCCCGGCTACACGGCCACGCCCATCCTGAAGGGCATGAATCAGGATGCGCTCAACGTCATCCTGAAGGATGTCCATATCGGGCGCCTGGTGGAGCCGGAGGAGATCGCCGCGACGGTTCGGCATATCGTCGAGAACGATGCGATCGATGCAACCACGATTGAGGTTACCGGTGGTGTGACTTACGGGTCGCGGCAGCGGGCCAAATAACTGCTTGTCCATGGTCCGCGGTGGTCAGAAGCCGCGGGCGGCTCAATCGCCCCCGGTAAAACCGGGGGATTTTATATCGGCTTTCGGACTCGGCTTGAACGCTTGAGCCGCTTTTCCAAACTTGAATTCCGCCGGAAATAACGATTTTCCTTCCTTTATTCCCGCTCCCTGACCCGGGAGGCGGGTATTTTGTATTTTCAATTTCACGAATTGCCTTGACCGTGGGAAAACCGAGTCTAGTATTTCCTTGGCGTTGCCAGCGAAAAGCTAAGAGTGAAGGCATGTTTTGCCTGGTATTGCTATGTAAGCAATACAGTTAACCTTAATACTCTTGAAGAGGAGACGAGTAAGCTCATGAATTTGACAGAACAAGCCGAATCCATGGTGAAAATGTGGTCCGAAGCCCAGAAGCAAATTTGGGGGGGCTTATACGATTTGGCTCAGGGTGCTGGCGGTGGCAATCCTTTGAGCGGTTTTTACGATCCCTCCGCCTGGCTCAGACAAGTGGCCGATGCGTGGACCAAGGGCGGTGGCGGCGATAGCGGTCAACGCGCCGCCAGCAGCATCTTTGCCAGTCAAACATCCATGATGCAGTTCATGAATCTGCTGACCAAGTCGTGGCAAATCGTGGCGCCCAATCTTGAAGTCGGGAAACCGTGGCAGCCCGATTTGCAAAAGTTCATCAGCCAGTGGGTCGAGCAGATCACCGCGCTACCCGGAAAAATGAAAGGGACCGCCGACAACATCACCGACCTCAACAAATCCGTTGGAGAGTGGATTCCGCTGCTGACGCCCTGGCTGGGATTCGTCCAACAGGCGATTGGCGCGGGGCATTTTGGCGAATTGATGACGGGTTCCTCCGGCTTCGGCAAGCTCATGATGCTGGAGCAACAAAGCTTGCAGCCACCCATCGGCGGTTTCGCCGAGCTGCCGGGTGCCGGTTTGACCCGGGAAACCAACGCCAAGCTCATGAAAGCGTCGGATGCCTTGCTGGATTTGCGCAAGGCGGCCCTCCGATACGACATGGAGATCGCCCAAGGCATCGGCCAGGCGGTCGAGCGCACCATGGAACGTCTCGCCGATCTGGCCAAGAAAGACAAAAAAATACACAGCGTCAGGGAGGTGATGCAGCTTTGGTTCCAGACCGCCGACCGTACCCTGACCGAAAAATTCTGCACCGACGAGTTCATGGCGATCCAGAATGAAATGGCCACCGCCGCCTTGAATTACAAGCTCAGGCTGCGGGATGTCTTGGCCATGGTCTACGGCGCTCTCGATATACCGACGCGCTCGGAAATGGATGATGCCTATCGGGCGATTCACGACCTGAAAAAAGAGATCCGTGATCTCAAAAAAGCGCTTCGCGGTTTGACGGCGTCAAAAACCGCGCCCGTGATCACCAACTGAACAAGCGGCTGATTTCTGGCTGATCCGGAATCCGCTGACATTAAGGAGGCTATCGTGTTGTCATCTCCCATTGATATTCGCCCCAGCGACGCTGTCGATGAAATCAAGAAAATCAATGAAAAGCTGCTTAAGGGCGTCGAAAATCTGAGCACCCTCAAAGACGAGGATGTCGATATTGGCAGCACCCCAAAGGATATTTTTTATGCTCAGGACCAGTTGCGCATTTATCATTACAAGCCGCTGGTGGACAAGGATAAGATATTCAAGACACCGCTGCTGATCGTGCCCCCGCTCATCAACGGTTATGAAGTGGCGGATTTGCAACCCGACCGCTCCTTGGTGCGCAATTTGCTCAAGGAAGGGCTGGACGTGCATTTGCTCGACTGGGGCTATCCGCGACCGGTGGATAAATACCTGACCATCGAGGATTACATCGATGGTTATCTGGACGATTGCGTCGATGCTGTCCGCGAACGCCACTCGGTTGACAAGATCGCCCTTTTGGGTATTTGCCAGGGCGGCACGATCAGCACGACTTACTCGTCGCTTTATCCGGAAAAAGTGGATCGCCTGGTGTTGACGGTGACCCCGATCGACTTCGATTATCCGCACAACCCCAAGCAGCCGCACGTCGGTTTGCTGTTCCATCTTGGAAAAGCCGCGAACGTCGATTTGATGGTGAACGCGCTCGGCAATGTGCCCGCGGATTTGTTGAACGTCTCGTTCATGATGGCTTCGCCATTCGTGTTGAACATTGGCAAGTACGCCGATTTGATCGATATTCTCGACAACAAGGAGGCGCTGCTCAATTTCTTGCGGATGGAAAAGTGGCTGTTCGGAGGGCCGGCCGCATCCGGGGAAACCTATCGGTTTTTCGTGAAGAACTATCTCCAGGACAACAAACTGGTGAAAGGCGAAGTCGAGATCGGCGGCCGCAAGGTCGATCTTGCCAACGTCACCATGCCGATACTGAACATCTACGCCAAGAAGGATCATCTAGTGCCGCCGCCTTGCACGGTCGCGCTCAAGAAGCATGTCGGCAGCAAGGACTACACGGAGCTGGAAATCGATACCGGTCATATCGGTATTTACACGGGCGGCGCCTCCCAGAAGATTCTCGCCCCGAACGTCGGCAAATGGTTGCGGGAACGGGCGCATTGACCGATACGCGCCGCTTGCCAGGGCGCGATGTGAATTTCCCTTCCCCAGGGAAGGGAGGTGTTGAAACCACGCAGTTGTTGCAAGAGGGTTGATTCATGGCAGTCAAGAAACTAAGAAGAGGCGTTGCCCTCGTCGGGGCGGGCATGACCCCATTCGGGACATTCCCGGGCCTCAACACCCGCGATTTATTCGTCCAGGCTTTCCAGGAGATGCGAGCCTCGGTTGACAAGGGCTTTGATCCCAAGGACATCGAAGCGCTGGTCATCGGCAACTACAGCAGCACGATGTTCGAAGGCCAGAACTTCATGGCGCCCTATGTCGCCGACGCGGTGGGCCTGACGCCGATTCCGGCCAGCCGGGTCGAATGCGCCTGCGCCAGCAGTGGCTTGGCGCTGCGGCAGGCGATCATGACCATCGGCTCGGGCCTGGCCGACGTGGTGCTGGTCGGTGGCCTTGAGAAAGAAAGCGATTTGCCCATCGCTCGGGTGACCGACGTGTTGGCGACCGCCAGCGACAGCATCTACGAAAATCCGGCCGGCTTCACTTTCCCGGGCCTGTACGCCCTGCTGGCGACCGCCTATATGGATCGCTACGGGGCGACGCCGGAAACGTTCATGAAGATCGCCATCAAGAACCACGAGAATGGCGTTCTCAACCCCAAGGCGCAGTTTGGGGCGCGGATCGCCGACATCATGGTGAGCAAGCAGAAGGCCGCCGCCAAGCGCGGCAAGCCCGTGCCGCAATGGGATAGCGAACTGGACTTCCTGAAGGACGACCAGGCCAACCCCGCGATCGCCTGGCCGATGCGCCTGTTCGATTGCTCGCCGGTTTCCGACGGCGCGGTCTCGCTGCTGCTGGTGGCCGAGGAAATCGCCTCGTCGTTCACCGACAAGCCCTTGCACATCATCGGCTACGGGCAGGGCAGCGACGTGCCGACCTACGAACGCGAGAGCCTGACGACCATCAAGGCGGCGCGGGTCGCGGCCGAGCAGGCTTATGCCACCGCCGGCGTAACGCCCAAGGATATCAAGGTCTGCGAGGTTCACGACTGCTTCACCATCGCCGAACTGATCGCCATCGAGGATCTCGGTTTCTTCAAGCCTGGCGAGGGCTATAAAGCCATCGAGGAAGGTTTGACCTCCAGGCTCGGCCCCCGGCCGATCAACTCGTCCGGCGGACTCAAATCCAAAGGTCACCCCGTTGGAGCCACCGGCGCGGGTCAGGTCGTGGAAGTCTTCAAACAGATGCGCGGCGAGGCGGGTCCTCGGCAAGTGCCGGGTGATTTGAACCTGGGGTTGACCCACAATCTGGGCGGTAGCGGCATGGCCGCGATCGTGCATATTTTCGAGCGGAGACAATAAGGCGATGAGCGAACTGCCATTCAACAGCACCAGCTATTACCATTTACTGTCCGAGCACAAGCTGATGGGCTGCCGGAACAAGACCAGCGGCAAGTTTTATCTGCCGCCGCGCCCGATGTGCACCACCAGCTATTCCAGCGATATGGAATGGGAGCCAGTGTCCGGCAAGGGCGAGATCATCGCGTTTACGGTCATCACCGTCGCTCCCACCCACATGATCGAGGCGGGCTATAGCCGCGAAAATCCCTACTGCGCCGCCATCGTGCGCTTGCAGGAAGGGCCGGCGATCAGCGCGCAGATATTGGGCGTCGATCTGTCGATGCCGGAAGAAGCCATCAAGATCGGCACTCCGGTGCAGGCGACGTTTATCGAACGTGGCGAAGGTCCGGCGAAGCGCATCTATCTCGCGTTCGAGGTCGTTCAGTAGGGGATTGGCAAGGCGGTCTTGGGGGTTTCTCCATGTACTCCGCCCAGATGGCGGGTGCATGGCCCTGAGTCAGCCAACGGCCGACATCTTTCCGATTGATCCGGGAAGATGTCGGTTTGGGCAGTGAACCGCAAGACCTATTGAAAATCGGTATTACCCTTCATGCCCGCTCCCGGTTCAGCGCCAGCAGCCGGCGCAGCACCTCCTCATCGTTCAGGTTCGCCGGCCAGCCGTAAGCGGCGGCCACGGCCTCATCCAGCGCCCGATGGGCGTTGACCAGCCAGGTCGGGCGCTGATTGTAGAGCTGAGTCAGCGTTCGCTTTTTCAGCTCGGCGGCGTGTTCGGGCTTTGGAATGATCCGGTCGGGATAACCGGACGCGACTTCGGGAACCCGATCCACCCACTGCGAGGGATTCAGCCAGGTTTCGCGCAACTCGTTCAGCTTCCGGGCGGCGTCGGCGATGGCGGCATTCAGCCCCTCTCCCTCTGAAAGAGGGGTAGGGGTGAGGGTATTCCGGTTCGGTTGCAAGCCTGGCGGAAAAGGGAAGGTCTCGAAGCAGACTGACGCGGTATAAACCGGACGGTCTTCAAGCGTTGATCCCGTTGCCAGTGCCCAGACGACATGAATCCGCGAGGAAACAATCCCAAATGTCGTATCGTCATCGCGCGGGATTACCACCAGCTTGTGTTCGGGCGCAACGCTGACCGGCAGCCAGATGAAAACACGATGCTTGGCCGTTTCGGATGTGGCGATATAGCGCGTCAGTCCCGCCAGTTTTCGACGCAGACCAGGGCGGGTTTCACCATGCCGCCACCAGTAAACTGCGCGCGATTTGCGATTGTTCGTGATCCGCACCGGCTTCACCTTCTCCAGCACCCACGCGAACGGCGCTTCGTACAGCGCCGCTTCGTGCTCGCTCAAATCGGTGCCGAAGTCGATCACCCAGCGGCCTTTCCAGCCCTGGGTGACATCCACGCCGTTCCAGATCGGGCGCAACACGTCGCTGTTGGACCGGCCGTGCGGGTTCGGCTCGCGCAGCCAGCGTTGCGCCGTGGCGCTGTCCACGGCGAACGCGCCCGCCAGACACAGGCCGAAGAACGAGCAACCGGCGTTTTCCGGTAACGGGCGAGCCTGGGTCAAATCGATTCCGCTGGTGGCATCGAGCGGCCGGCCGGTCAGGTCGGCGTAAATTTCCGCGACGAGGTGACCGTCGAGGGTCGCGCCCTCATCCCCGACCCCTCTCCCAAAGGGCGAGGGGAGTGGAGCGCCAAACCCCACCAGCGACACTCGCACTGCCGCGCCTTCATTGATCCAGGGTTGGTCGGACCAGGCGTGGAAGATGCGCGCCCTCACCCCCGGCCCCTCTCCCACGGGGAGAGGGGTATTGAGGATGCGCTCCAGTACCGGCCGGTTGCGCTTTTGGCGGATCGAGTTGGTCGCCACCAGACCGGCCCGTTGCGTCTGTCCGGCGGCAATGTGCGCCCGCGCCTTTTCAAACCAGTAGCAGACCAGGTCCGCACCGCCCGGCACGCGCCCGGCATAGACCCGGCGTAGCGTCGCTACATATTCCTCGCCCAGTTCCGCCAACTGCTTCTTGTCGCCCAAAAACGGCGGGTTGCCGACGATGGCGTCGGCGGCGGGCCAAGCGGTTTCACCCCAGCCGCCCTCACCCCCGACCCCTTTCCCAGAGGGCGAGGGAAGCAGGGTCAGCAGCGCATCCCGGCATTCGATCTGATTGAGCGGCTTCAGGATCGGCCGGTCGTTCAGGTTGTAGCCGTGGCCCAGCATCCATTGAATCTCGCCGATCCAGACCGTCAGTCGGGCCAGTTCGGCGGCGTAGGGATTGAGTTCGATACCCAGCGCGGCTTCCGGCCCGACCGCCGGAAAGCCCCGTTGCAAGCCCAGCGCCTCGGCCTCCAGCATCACCTGATGTTCCAGGTCCTTCAGCGTCCGCAAGGCCAGATAGAGGAAGTTGCCCGACCCGCAGGCGGGGTCCAGCACCCGAAACATTCGCAAGCGTTCGAGAAAGCGTTGCAACGCCTGTTCCGCTTGCGTCCGTTTGGGCTTCTTGGCCGCCAGCAATCGCGTCAGTTCCGCCTTCACCGCCGCCCATTCCGCCAGCAGCGGGGCGCGGATCACCGGTTCGATCAGCCGGCGGATGGATTCGGCATCGGTGTAATGCGCGCCCAACTGACTGCGCTTGTCGGGGTCGAGACCGCGTTCGAACAGGGTGCCGAAAATCGCCGGTTCGATGGCCGACCAGTCCAGCCGCGCCGCCCGCCAGGCCAGTTCCAAATCCTCCGATTCCAGCGGCAGACAGTCGGCGTCATCGAACAGTCCGCCGTTGAACCAGGGAATCTCGATCAGGCCGAACCAGCCGCCGCTGCGCATCGCCGCGAACAGTTCGCGGGCGCGGTTCACGAACGCGGTGGGCCGGGTCTTGACCGCCGTCAGCAGGTCGTTGAACAGCCGGCCCGGCAGCAGGCCGATGTCCTCGGTGAACAGGCAGAACAGCAGTCGGGTCATGAAGTGCGCCACCCGCTGCGGCTCGTGGCCGCGCTCGCGCAGGCATTGCGCCAGCCCGGCGAACAGTTCGGCCGCTTCCGCCGTCACCGCCTCGATGGTGCGACCCGGCTTCAACCGCTCCGGGTCGGTGAACGCCCATTGCAAAACCTGCCGCTGGGCGGGATCGGCCAGATCGTCCAGCGTCATCTGGCGGACGGTGTGGACGGTGTTGGTGAAATGCGTATGGATTTCAATCGTCTCGAAGTCGGAGGCGATCAGCAGGGGCGGGTTGTCCAGCGCCAGCGCGTATTGCTGCAACTGCCGCAGGGCCGCGCCCAAGTCCTTGTGCTTGCCCTTGTATTCCCAGGCGAAGCAGTTCCGTTTCCACACATCGGCCCAGCCCTGCCCGCCGCCAGTTTTCCGGACGCCCTTCTCGAAACAGAAATCGGCGCCCTGAAGGTCGACCGCCGTCGGCGGGGGATGGCCGATCAACGCGCACAGTTCGTTGAAGTGCGATTGCGCGGCGGAACGCTCGGTCAGGGTCGAGCGCCGCCAGCGCCGGATGAAGTCGTCGGGGGTCATGGGCGTGGTCTGGATCGCGAGAGGGGAGGGCGGTTACCGCCCGTGGGGACCGCCATCGTGGTGTCGTCGCCGGCATCGTCTTGCGCGGTCGCGGCGAGAGCGGCATCAGGTTCACCGGTGGAGTCGCTGATATTTAAAGTTAGCATCCCCCGCGCAGGTTGCCCTCGGCGTCTTGGTCACTGGGCTGGTGAAGACAAGGCTGAAACGCCATTAAGATGGTAACGTCCGTATTCGGATACTCGTCGCTCGCCCTACCCCGTCCCGCCCGACCGGAGGAACTCCATGACCATGCGCTTCTTCAACACCGCCGGGCCGGTCAATCCGGCCGATCATTACTGTCTCGATCCCTTGC
>CALGOO010000185.1 GCA_937960715.1 uncultured Candidatus Competibacteraceae bacterium | reverse complement strand
AATATACACTAACTTTGCATTTAAAACAACACGTTAGTTTTCGTATGGGTTCTAAACCTGACTGATCAGACCACCCCGGCCCTACGGGCCACCCCTCCTTAATCCAAGGAGGGGAATTCAGCATGATCAACCGACAGCCGCAACCCCGGTAGCAACACCTCGCCGAATACCCACCCGGTCAGCCAGCGCAGCAACCGGGGCGTTGGGCTCAACCTCATACCCGCGGCGCCGCCACCCGCCGCAACAGTTCGTCCAGCAACGCATCCACCCGCGCCCCTTCCATTTCGTACTCCGCCGCCAGGGTCAGGCGATGGCGCAGGGCGGGTTTGACCATGGCCTTCACGTCGTCGGGCGTGACGAAATCGCGGCCATTCAACAGTGCCTGGGCTCGGGCGGCCCGCACCAGGGCGATGCCGCCGCGCGGACCCGCGCCGATGGCGAAGGCCGGCATAGCGCGGGTGGTCGCCGCCAGGCGAACGGCATAGTTCAGCACCGCGTCGTCCAGTCGCAGATGGGCGGCGATGCGCTGCAACTCTAGCACCGCCGCGACATCGGCCACCGGCCGCACCCGCGACAAATCCAGCGTGTCGCCGACCCGACCGCCGGTGACCGAACGCACCAGCGCGGTTTCTTCCTCTGGGGACGGATAGTCGATCTGGATTTTCAGCAGAAACCGGTCGAGTTGCGCCTCCGGCAGCGGATAGGTGCCTTCCTGCTCGATGGGGTTCTGGGTGGCGAGGGTCATGAACGGCGGCGGCAGCGGCAACGATTCGCCCTCGATGGTGACCTGTCCTTCCTGCATGACTTCCAGCAGCGCCGCCTGGGTCTTGGCCGGGGCGCGGTTGATTTCGTCGGCCAGCAGGAAGTGGCAGAACACCGGCCCCCGCCGAATTTCGAACCGCTCGTCGCGCAGGTTGTACAAGGCGTGACCGGTCACGTCGCTGGGCATCAGATCGGCGGTGAACTGGATCCGGGCGAAACGGGCGGCGACGCTGGTCGCCAGCGCTCGCGCCAACAGCGTCTTGCCCAGACCCGGCGCGCCCTCGACCAGGACATGGCCAGCGGCGCACAACGCCGCCAGGGTCTGATCGACCACGGCCTGTTGGCCGATCAGCGCCTGGCCGATCGCGTCGCGCAGGTTTTGCAACAGATCCCAGGCCCAGCTTAACTGATCGTCGGAGGGGGCGGCGGGGGTGGAGGAGATAGCGTCCGAAGGAGCGTTCATCGGGTCCGATTGAGTCGTTGCAGGGTTTGCAGGGTGTGGAGCAGGGCCGCGTCGTTCAGCGGTTGGTCCGAATCGGCCAGCGCGGCGGCCAGGGAAGATTCGGCGGCGCCCGGCTGGCGGCGCTGCAAGCGGCGCAGCGTGTGGTGACGGGCGGCGTGCAGCAGGGCAGGGCCGGCTCCGCGCCGCCACAGGAAGCGCGAACTGGCGTCCAGATGCTCGACCAGTCGGCGCTGTTCGCCGGAGCGTGGCATCAGAATCGGCCCCAGCCGCCGGCTGTAATGCCACAGCGCCGCTAGCAGGGCTAACATCAGCCCGACCAGCGGTATCCAGGCCCGTTCCCACAGCAGTTGCGTCAGCGACGGGGGCTGCGTCCGGTATTGCAACCAGATCGCGCCGTCGGGATTGCGCCGCATCAACGCCCACAGAAAGCCGGCGTGATCGTGATCCTTGATCCGGCCGTTGGCGAACAATCCCCAGTCGGTCAACAGCGTCACCTGGCCCTGGCCCCATTGAATCGCGCGCCAGAAATCGCCGTTCAGCCGCAGGCCAGCGTGGAAATCAACCTGGAGCGGCGGCGCGGCGGGGTCCGGTTGAACCGGAACCGGCTGGTCCGGGGCGCATTGCGTGGGGGCGTGGCTGCGCGTCGCCAGGGCGTTCAGCAAATGATCGCCGCTCTGGCCCGGTTCGTGTTCGCGCCGCACGCCGATGAGGAGATGGCCGCCGCGGTCGACCCAGGCGAGCCATCGTTCGGTTTCGGCGGTGCCCAGCATGTAGCTGGGGATGGTCATCAACACGGTGTCGGCGGGATCGAGCGCTGGCGGCAGGTCGCGCGGCCGGCGCACGCTGCGAACGGCGCGACCCAGCCGAGTCAACAGCCGGTCCGCCACGTAAAATGGATTGCGCCGGGCCGCTTCGCCGTAACCGGTCCATACTTCCTCGCCGCGTTTGACCAGATTCTGACTCAGCCAGAGCCCCGCGCCGCCCGCGATCAGCAGGGCCAGCATTCCCAGCCCCGCCAGGATGAGTTGGCGCCGCGTCATGGCGATGATCCCGCGGGGACGACGAAATGGCGTGGCCATTCCGCGCACAGCGCGCGCGCGCCGGTTTCGTCGGGCGGACGATGGGCGTAGGCCGTCGCCTGCCAGACACGGGTCAGGCGGCGGAAAAATTCCAGCAGTTTGGCATCGTTCAGCCGCGCGGCGGCCAGGCGCAGACAATCCTCCTCGGTGGCGCTGGGGGAAACCGGCAGGCCATGGCGGGTCGCCAGTCCCGCCAGGCTGCCCTGATACAACGCGCGCAGCGCTTCGCGCGGCTGACCGGCGGTCCAAAGCCGCCAGGCGGCTTCGCCCAGATCGGCGGCCGGCGGCGCGGTCGGATCATTTCGGCCCAGGGTGAGCGCGGGTTTGGCGAGGACGCGGCGCGGGCGCCGTCCGCGCAAGGTCACTGGTTGCCGCCACAGTCGCCAAGCGGCCACGGCCGCCAACAGGCCCAGCGCGAACCACAGCGCATACTCGACCCCGGCCGCGAACCCACGGGCCAGGG
This sequence comes from uncultured Candidatus Competibacteraceae bacterium, assembly GCA_937960715.1. Classification (GTDB taxonomy): domain Bacteria; phylum Pseudomonadota; class Gammaproteobacteria; order Competibacterales; family Competibacteraceae; genus Contendibacter. Next base: position 20,892 of record CALGOO010000185.1, on the reverse strand, counting down.
CGCCATCGGCGACGGGTTTCTCGACCGCTGGCCGCTCCGGTCGATCCCGCCAGCGCCAGCGTTCCTCGACGACGCACGCCCGCAATTCCGGATCGCGCAGGGTTTCAGCCAACGCCCGTTGCACCGGATCGGTCGAGTCGGCCAGTTCCGCCACGCGCGTCCGCCATTGCTCGCAGCGCATCTTCACGATATCCAGCTCCAGGTCGCCATCGGACGCGGCGTCGGCGGCGAAACCGACCGAGGGCTGACCGACCCACAGCGCCGCCCCAAGCGCCAGCCCGACCACGACCGCCGCCGGTCGGGTTTGCGCCAGGCGCGCCGCCAGACGCCGAAAGCCCAGTTCCAGATCCCAGGCCTCCAGCCAGGTGCGCCGATTGAGGTACAGCGCGAAACCGGCGGCGACGTAGAACGGCTCCACCAAACTCATCCCGCAGAAACCCACCGCGTTCAGCCACAATTGCCCCCACGGTTCGGCGTCGTCCAACAGCTCGTACCATTCCAGATCCACGAAATCGGGGATCAGCATCCACGCCAGAGCGATCAGCGCCAAGTCCAGGCCGATTTCCAGATGAGCGCAGATCACGGTCAGCCACACGGCCGGCCCTCGCCCGGGCTGGCCCAGATCGCGCAACCGTCGGCGACGGACCTTGCCCGCCAGCCCTTCCAGTTGCGTCACCGGCACATGAAAGGAACGGGCCGGATCGAAGCGGCGCCAGGTCAGCGCCGCGAGCGCCTGACAGCGTAGGAGGTCCGGCAGTTCGCGCCAGAATCGGCGACGGTCCGGCACGTCGCCGAACAGGGCGTGACCCAGCACATACAGCGGCGCACGGTCCAGTAACGGTTTGAGCCACCACAACAGCCACGGCACCAGCCACCAGTGGCCCCAGCACAGCAGGTGCAGCAACACGAACAGCGGCAGCGCCAGTGCGAACCACGCCCGATAGACCGGCCCCGGCCAGCGCCGGAGCATCGTCGCGCCGAGGTCGGTCGCTTCCCAGGAATTGCGCGGCCGCAATTCGGCGGCGACGGCGTCAAGGCGCACGACGGCCCGCCCAACCGAGGTAGACGATCATCGACAGCCAGCCCGCGCCGCCCACCGCGTACTTGGTGGCGGCGGGAACGGCGCGATTGGAGGACCAGAACGCTTCGATGAACGCCGCCAGCACCAGCAACGCGGCCACGCCGATCATCAGCCGCACCCCCTCGGCGGCGGCCCGCCGCAGCGCATCGGTTCGACGGCGACGACCCGGCGCGACCACCGCCCAGCCCAGCTTCAAGCCGGCGACCCCGGCCAGCACGATGCCGGTCAGCTCGAACGCGCCATGGCCGGCGACGAACGTATAGAAAGTCTCGATGTGGCCGCGCGCGGTGAGATAGCCGGATATCGCGCCGATGAACACGCCGTTGAACAACAGCATGAACGCCGCGCCGACGCCGAGGAGGATGCCGCCGGCAAAGGTGCGAAAGCCGATGCCGATGTTGTTGTGGATGTAGTAGCCGAACATCGCCAGATCGTCGGCGGCGGCGCGATCGACCGCTTCCTGGCCGGGCGCGTAATTCTCCTCGATCTCGATCACCGACTCCGGCGACAGCAGGCTGTAGATCAACTCCGGCGACTGGTGAACCGCCACGCCCATCCCCAGCAGCGGCAGGTAGAGCAACGCCGCGCACAGCCAGAACAGCCGGGCGTCGGCCCGCACCCGGCGAGGGAAATCCACCAGCAGAAAATCCAGCGCGGCCCGGCCATGCTGGCGCGGGGCGCGATAAAGCTGCTGATGAGCGCGCAACGCCAGTTGGTTGAGCCGGTCCAGCAGCGGTCCGCTGTAACGGCGGGCGCGGGCGATGGACAATTGCTGGCACAGTCGACGGTAAGCAGCGGGAAACTCGGCCATCGGCAACGAGGCGGCGGCGTTGCGATCCGGCTTGCGGCGTTCCAGCCGATCCAGGGTCGCGGCGAAGGCCCGCCAGTCGGCGGCGTGGCGCTGTTCGAAGGGACGTTGTTTCACGTCCGCTCTCCCACCAGCCAGCGGGCGTGGGCGCGCAACCGCTCGACGGCGGCCACGCCCCGCAATCCGCTGGTGCAATCCGCCAGCAGCGCGGCCAGTTCCTCCTGCCGTTCGGGGTTCAACACCGACCCACGTTCGGCAAAGGCAATCAACTCTTGTTGTTCGGCGGCGCTCAGCGGCAGTGGCGGCGGCAACGCTGGCCCCGGCGGCAGCGCGAGCGGCTTGGCCGGAGGATCGCGGTAGATCACCAACGTGCCCGCCGCCAGATCGCCCAGGCGCTGGAAATCGCGGCTGACCAGCAGGGCCACGACACCGAACCCGTAAAACGCCGGCAGGAAATCCACTGCCCGCAGCAGGTTGCGAATCAGCGCCGCCGGCCAGTCCACCGGCGCGCCGTTGGCCAGCACCACTTGCAGACCCAATGCCTTCTTGCCCGGCGTCGCGCCATCGGCGTAAATCTCGAACACCACCGGATAGAACCATTCGAGCAAAAACAGGGTGATCAGCCACACGCCCAGCCCGGCCCAGCCCAACAGCACCAGTCCCATCGACAATCCCCACAACGCGCCGTAACGGATCAGGCTGTCCATGCCCCAAGCCAGCGCGCGGGCCATCGGTCCGGCCACCCGTAGCTTCAGGGTGATCCCCTCGGGCGTTTCGACGTGGCGGACCGTATCCAGCAAGGCAGGGTTGGGCATGGTCAGGATCGAGCGGCGGGTCGGATTCCCCGGTCTCCCGGCTCCGCGAGCGCCCGAGGAAACGGCGATCCGGCGCCTGCTCGGCCCGGCAAGGCGTGATCGCCGTTCATAGCACGCCCTTGGGGTATGATCCCAGCACCCGAAACAGGCTGGCCTGCTCGCGCAGTTCGGCAAGCGCCCTGGCCACCGGCTCGTCCCGGGCATGGCCGTCCAGATCGATGAAGAACACGTAATCCCACATCCCCCGCCGCGAAGGCCGCGACTCGATCCGGTTCATGCTCACATTATTCCGGGCCAGCGGCTCCAGCAACCGAAACAGCGCGCCGGGTCGGTTGAGCGAAGCCACCAGCAGCGCGGTCTTGTCGTCGCCGGAAGGTTCGATCGGCTGCGCGCCGATGATCAGGAAGCGGGTGGTGTTGTTCGGCTCGTCCTCGATGTTGCGCACCAGGGTCGGCAACTCATAAATATCGGCCGCGCACTGGCCGGCGATGGCCGCCGCGTCCGGTTCGTCGCGCACCCGCCGCGCCGCCTCGCCGTTGCTGCCGACCTCGATCTGTTCGACGCGCGGCATGTTGGCGTCCAGCCATTCCCGGCACTGCGCCAGGGATTGCCGGTGGGAATAAATGCGCCGAATCGCCCCGGGATCGGTGGCGCGGGTGATCAGATGATGGTTGATGCGCATCTGCACCTCGCCGCAAATCCGCAGCGGCGATTGCAGGAACATGTCCAGGGTGTGATTGACCACGCCCTCGGTGGAATTTTCCACCGGCACCACCCCGTAATCGGCGGAGCCGGCCTCGACCTCGCGGAACACCTCGTCAATCGCCCGCAGCGGAATGCTGTGGATCGACTGGCCGAAATGCTTGAGCGCGGCGGCCTGGGTAAACGTCCCTTCCGGGCCGAGAAAGGCGATTTTCAGCGGTTCCTCCAGCGCCAGGCAGGCCGACATGATCTCGCGGAACAGCCGGGCCATCTCCTCGTTGCTGAGCGGCCCCCGGTTGGCCTCGATCACCCGCCGCAGCACCTGCGCCTCGCGTTCGGGGCGGTAGAAATTGCCGGTGGCGCCGGCCGCCTGCTTGATCGCCCCGACCTGTTGCGCGCAGCGCGCCCGCTCGGTGATCAAGGTCTGAATTTGCCGATCCAGCGCGTCGATCCGTTCCCGCAGCGACCGCAGGCGATCCGCCTCGTTCATGATTCCTCTCCGCCGTCCTCGCCGATGTCCGCCGCCAAACCGTCATCGTCCGCCGGCGCGTCGCCGTTGCTGTCCGCTTCGCCGATGCTTTCGATCTTCTCGACCCCGGTCAACTTTTCCGCGCCTTGCAGGCTGATGAGTTTGACGCCCTGGGTGTTGCGGCTCACCAGCGAAATTTCCTCGACCCGGGTCCGAACCAGGGTACCGCCATCGGTGATCAGCATGAGCTCGTGGTCGTTTTCCACCTGCACCGCGCCGACCAGCCGACCGTTGCGTTCGGAGGTTTGAATGGCGATGACGCCCTGGCCGCCGCGGCCCTTGCGGGGATAGTCGTCGACCGGGGTGCGCTTGCCGAAGCCGTTCTCGGTCACGGTCAGCACCGCGCCCTCGGCTACCACGATCAGGGCGATGACCTTCTGCCCTTGGTCCAGGCGGATGCCGCGCACCCCGCAGGCCGAACGGCCCATGTCGCGCACCTCGGTTTCGGCGAAGCGCAGCGCCTTGCCGGCGTCGGTAAACAGCATGATGTCGCGCTGGCCATGGGTCAGCTCCACGTTCACCAGTTGATCGCCCTCGCGCAGATCGATGGCGATGATGCCGCTGGGTCGGGGCCGGGAATATTCCGACAAGGGCGTTTTCTTGACCGTGCCGTTGGCGGTGGCGAAAAACACGTAATGATCGTCGCCAAACTCGCGCACCGACAACACCGCGTTGATCCGCTCGCCCTCCTCCAGCGGCAACAGGTTGACGATGGGCTTGCCGCGCGCCGTCCGGCCGGCCTGCGGCAGTTCGTAGACCTTCTTCCAATACACCTTGCCCCGGTTGGAGAAGCACAGCAGGGTGTCGTGGGTGCTGGCGATGAACAGCTTGTCGACGAAATCCTCTTCCCTGACCGTGGTCGCCGCCCGCCCCCGCCCGCCGCGTTTCTGCGCCCGATACAACGACAGCGGCTGCGCTTTGACGTAGCCGGCGTGCGACAACGTCACCACCATCGTTTCTTCGTTGATCAGATCCTCCAGATGAAGGTTCTGCTCCTCGGGCAAAATCGCGGTACGGCGGGGATCGGCGTATTGGGCGCGCAATTCGGTCAACTCGGCGCGAATCACCGCCGTCAACCGCTCCGGGACGGTGAGAATCTCCAGATAATCCTGGATGCGGCGCAACAGGTCCTGATACTCGTCCAACAGCTTTTGCTGCTCCAGGCCGGTCAGCCGGTGCAGCCGCAAATCCAGGATCGCCTGCGCCTGCGCCGGCGACAGCCGGTAGCCCGTCGCGCCCAGACCGAATTCCACCGACAGATCCTCGGGCCGCGAGCTGTCCGCGCCGGCGCGCGCCAGCAGGTCGGTGACCTGGCCCGGCGTCCACACCCGGTCCAACAGCGCGGTTCGGGCGGCGGCCGGATCGGCGGCGACCCGGATCAGGGCGATGAGCGGATCGAGATTGGCCAGCGCCACCGCCAGCCCCTCGACGATATGGGCGCGCTCGCGGGCCTTGCGCAACTCGAACACGGTGCGCCGCGCCACCACCTCGCGGCGGTGGGCCAGAAACGCTTCCAGCGCCTGCTTGAGGTTGAGCAGGCGTGGCTGCCCTTCGACCAGCGCGACCATGTTGACGCCGAACACGCATTGCAGGGCGGTGTGCAGGAACAGATTGTTCAGCACCACTTCGGCCGACTCGCCCCGCCGCAATTCGATGTAGATGCGCATCCCGTCCTTGTCGGACTCGTCGCGCAGTTCGGCGATGCCCTCGATCTTCTTGTCCTTGACCAGCTCGGCGATCTTCTCGATCAACCGGGCCTTGTTCACCTGATACGGCAGTTCGGTGACGATGATGGCCTGGCGATTGCGCGCCTCGTCGGTTTCGATCGCGGTGCGAGCGCGCATTTGCACCCGGCCGCGCCCGGTTTCGTAGGCGTCGCGGATGCCCTGGACGCCATTGATCAGACCGGCGGTCGGGAAATCCGGCCCCGGAACATGGCGCATCAGGTCACGGATGGTCAGCGCCGGATCGTCGATCAAGGCAATGCTCGCGTCCACCACTTCGCCAAGATTGTGCGGCGGGATGTTGGTGGCCATGCCGACCGCGATACCGGAAGAGCCGTTGACCAGCAGATTGGGCAGGCGGGTCGGGAATACCGTCGGTTCGCGCTCGGATTCGTCGTAGTTGGGGACGAAATCCACCGTTTCCTTGTCGAGGTCGGCCAGAAGCTCGTGCGCGATGTGGGCCATGCGGATCTCGGTGTAACGCATCGCGGCGGGCGTATCGCCATCGATACTACCGAAATTGCCCTGCCCATCCACCAGCATGTAGCGCAGGGAAAACGGCTGGGCCATGCGGACGATGGTGTCGTAGACGGCGGTATCGCCGTGTGGATGATACTTACCGATACAATTATGCACCGCGCAGCCTTGCACCAAAAACTCGTGGTCCTGATCGGCGATCCGCACGTCGAATGTTTCCGCGTCCTCGCTCACGATCAACACTTCCTCGACAGATAAAACGGCATAGGTATCCATCAACTTGCGCACATCCCCGGCCAACGGCGAACCTATGCGATCCAGTTTGGCGAGAATGCCCCATTCTTCCAGTTGCCGGAAAGAGATGTCCCGCTGCTGTAATTTGGCGTCGTAACGCATCTTGACGCCGCCTGGATATTTGATGCCTGCCCTGAACTTTCGTCCCTCCAGATCGCTATACCATCCCCCTCCCAAATGATGTTGGCTCAGCGTTTCAAAAATTTTCTGGCCAGGAATACATTCGGAAGACGTATTGAGCGTCCGTCCGAGATATTCCACCAAGCGCAGGGCGCTATCCCGTTTTCTGGCAATTTTCAGTTGTGGGTATACCAGTCCGCCAAAACGGGCGGCATTTTCGCCCGTCAGCCAAAGCTGGTAGCGAGGCAGGCAGTTTTCTCCATAATCCCGCGTCGAAAAATCCTCGCAAGCCAGGTAACCATGTAGTCCACTATCAGCCAACATGGCTTGAATCTGGATTAATAACCGTTCCGAGGTGGAAACCAAGACCGCTTCGCGCTTTGAATCCGGTCGACCGCTATCACGAATAAACCCGGCCCCATCGGTGAAACCGGCCAAAAATGGAGCAAATAAACGGCGATCCGCCAAAATCCAGGGAGGAACGCTCTTGTTTTGGCAGGTTGGTTCACAGGCTTCGTAAGCCTCGGCTAAATGGGTGAATCGCACGCAATGCTGGAGTTGATAATGCGCTTTCGATGGCGCAACTTCACGCCAACTGACCGAAAGTCCCTGTCCGATGCAGAATTCGTATAGAAATTCCAGCGGCTCCCGATCAACCATGCTGATGCCGACACGTTTGGAACGTCCTCGGTCGGTCAGATAACCTTCCGCCACCAGCAAGCCTACCAAGTAAGCCAGCGAATTTTTATTCGCATCGGGATGCTCCTCGGCATTGCCCAAGCAGCGGGCGCTGGTTACCAGAATGCGCTGGTTGGCCAAGCGTTCAGCTTTTTCCCAAGCAATCGTCAAATCATCCCGTAATACTCTGAATAATTGGCCGGGAGTTACCAAGAAATGATAACCATTGGACAATTTGAGTTTGATCACCGGCGATGGTGGGTTGGCAAAGCACTGCAATACCTCACTCAATCGCCCATCAGGTAGTTGTACCTGGCAACCGGGTTGTATTTCTTCAATAGGGGTCAAACCGTTCTCGGTATGAACCAAAGCGCCCTTAACGAAACAATCGCCCACCACGCGCGCCGATTTCTTGTAGGGCTTGTTCCAGTCGTTGCCCAGTTCGCTCATGGCGAACAGCGCCCGCCGGTGGACCGGCTTGAGGCCGTCGCGCACGTCCGGCAGCGCCCGGCCGACGATCACGCTCATGGCGTAGTCGAGATAGGACTGCCGCATCTCGTCTTCCAGATTGACCGGCAGAATTTCTTTGGCGATTTCAGTCATGTGGAACCCTCGTCAGCGCCCGGCCCGGCCGCTGGGGCCGCCGTCAAACGGTGGATTTTACCACAGCCAGGGGCGATAATTCCGGCGGCCTCATGGCCGTATCTTTCAGAGCGTGCAGTGGAGAACCAATATGACCGACCAAGACGACGAACAACGAAATAGCCCCTTTGCAGAACCGGTTGCAGAACCGGTTGCAGAACCGGTTACACAGGAGCGGCGCGAGTTTCTGCGCAGCTTGGGCAAGTGGTCGCAGGCGGTGATCGGCGGCGTGGTGCTGGGCGGAGCGGCGACGACCTCCCAGCAAGCTCAGGCAAGCTGGTACAACCGGGGCGGCGGCTGGCACAACCGGGGCGGCGGCTGGTACAACCGGGGCGGCGGCTGGGCCAACCGAGGTGGCGGCGGCTGGCACAACCGCAGTGGCGGCTGGGCCAACCGCAGTGGCGGCGGCTGGTACAACCGCAGTGGCGGCTGGGCCAACCGAGGTGGCGGCGGCTGGTTCAACCGCAGTGGCGGCTGGGCCAACCGAGGTGGGAGCTGGGCCAACCGGGGCGGTGGTTCTGGGGGCAGTTGGATCAACCGACGATAACGTGCATGGCCATATCTTCCAGGGCGCGCAGTGGATTTGCCCGCCGTAATTGGCGGGCGCGGATTGAAACCTGAAAAGGTCATACCGAACCAGGCTTGGCCTCCCCCTTCCCAAGGGGGGAACGGCCATGCTCCATGCTCCATGCCGCAATCCAGCAGGCGGGTTTACTGCCGATAATCGCCTAACCGATTGAACACCCAAGTCTATCGTGCCGGGGGGACGCCATCGTCCCCGTTTCAACATACGCTGCCATCATCCACCTTGCGGTCACCAACACCTGACTACCGTATCCAGCCCGGATTCAACCATGTTCGCGAGCAATGGCGCATCGACCGTTTCCTTGTCAAGGTTGGCCATCGGTCATGTGGAACCCTCGCCAGCATCCGGCCCGACCGCCGAAGCTGCCTTGGGACGGTGAATTCCAACATGGCCGGCGGTGGGAGTTCGGGTGGCGGCGCAGCCGTGCCCATCCCGGCCCGCCGGAACCCGCTGGGGAACGTGGAACGGGAAAAAGTGATTGCGGCACGCTAAGCTAGCGCATCGGATCCCCCGTAAGGCTATTTCCAGCAAAGACCTGACTTAAATCTCTACATCGCGTTCCCACGCTCCAGCGTGGGAACGCCGTTCGGATCGCTCCAGCGGTCCACGACGCGGGCGCATCGCGATGACTGGGACTCCCACGCTGGAGCGTGGGAGTCAGTTCGGGCCATTTCATTTCTGAAAATCGCCTAAAACCAGGGTCACCCCGCCACCGAATCCCGCCAAACCACGGCTCGTCCGCGAGATCTTCGTACATGCCTTTGATTAAGTTTGTAATGATTCTGCTGGCGCTGTTTACCATCGAACTGCTGGGGCCGGTGCAAACCTGGGTCATCGAGCCGTTCACCGCGGCGGTGGCCAAGGTGAGCGCCATCGTGCTTCAGACCTTCGACAGCGGGGTGCAAGCCCATGGCATCGTGTTGAGCGATATCGAAACGGGCGCGGCGGTGAGCATCCAGCCCGGCTGCAATGGGGTCGAGGCCATGATCGTGGTGATAGCCGCCATCGCGGCCACGCCAGCGACCTGGAAGCAGAAGCTCGTCGGGCTGGCGATTGGTTTTCTGGCCATTCAGGCTCTGAACGTGGCGCGGATCATCAGCCTGTTCTATCTGCTGCAATGGAATCCGGTCTGGTTCGAGTGGGCGCACCTGTATCTGTGGCAGGCCCTGATCATGCTCGATGGCCTGATCGTCTATCTGCTGTGGGTACGGATGCTGCCGGCGCCGGCGGCCGAAACCCGGCCCGCGCCGGCCGGGGGAGCTTCCTCATGACGCCGCGCCGTCCGATTGACCGTTTCCTCCTGCGCACCCTGCTGTGGCTGGCGCCGATGTTCGTGCTCTGGTACGTCCTGGCGCCGCTGCTGTTGAAGCCGGTCGCGGGCTGGACTCATTTCACCCTGACCACCCTGTTTCCGCACGCCATCGCCGCCGTTGAGCAGCAGGGTCCGGCGGTCGATGTCATTACGCGGTTCACCGTCGCCGCGCCGGCGGAGGGCTCGGCGCCGACCGGCGCGCAGGGGCAACTGATCTTCACGATCAACGCGCTGAAGTACGCCTATGGCTTGCCGCTATTGTTGGCGTTGACCCTGGCGGCGCCGATCGCGGCGGGCGAAAAGCTTTTTCGTGGAGTCGTGGGGGGATTGCTGCTGATTCCAGTGCCGGTCTGGGGCATCGCTTGCGAGGCGCTCAAGGTGCTGGTTTTCGACATGGACCCCGCCATCGCCGCGCAAATGGGCACCACGCCCCTGACGCGGGAGTTGCTGGCGCTGGCTTATCAACTGGGCTACCTGATCCTGCCGGCGGTCACGCCGATTCTGATCTGGGCCGCGCTGCATCGGGATTTTCTGGGCGAGTTGTTGTCGCCAACCCGGCTGGCGGTTCCAACGACGCCCAAGTCGGACTGACGAGGGTCGAGCCAGGCTCATCGCCTTTGAGCTGCGGCAAGAAAGCCCGTCGAAGGACGGGCCTTTTCGTTACGCCCGGTGCCTTCCCCGTCGCGGGGAAGGGCTGGATTGAAGGGGGTGGAATTAAGCCGACATGCTCTCCTTGCGCCGCGACCGACGCCAGACCAGACCGCCCAGCAACAGCCCCATCAGTGCCAGCGCCCATTCTTGCAAAGTCGGGATGTCGGCGGTGGCGGGATTCCTTTGTTGCGCATCAAGCTCTTGAGAGCTAAACGAATAATTACAAACAGTTGGTCCTCCGGTTGTGGTGACGACAATTACAACGGAAGAATTGGCCGGCGCGATGAAGCTAAAAGGTTGCGTCACGCTACTCCCAACATCTCCAAGATAGTTTTGGGAAAGATCAAGGGGATTGAATGACCCCAGATAAGCGGAGGCATGCGCCGATGTGCCACAGGTTCCCGTGTCGAAATTCACGGTCACACATCGCTCGGGGCCATTGTTGTTGAAAACAAATGTATCATATAAGATATTAGGTACGGCAAGTGTCCCAGGAAAAGCCTTGCCCGCACAGGTGCTGGCATTACCATCCCGAAAAATTCTCCCGGGGATTGTAGGCTCCGTGCCATCGAATCCAGTCGAAACAGCGATCGCTTGAGGAGAGCGGAGGTTCGGAGGTGTTGCTGGAAGGGGTGGGGAGCCAGGCGCCATCGGCGCACCCGGCAGGTCGGAGACAGGCGCCAGAAACTCAGCGGATGCTGGCTTTAAAGAAAGCGCGAAGAATAGCAGCGCAAAAAACCTGGCCGCTTTACGGTCAATCATAAATTCCCCCTTAAAATTAAGCAGTAAATTCAACAATGACGTGAAGTGAGCGAACACCATGTTCTCGTTCTCATGACATCAAGACCCTGACCCGCGAGGTCGCCGCCTGAGAACAGACCCGTAACGCCGATCCCCGGCCGGTGAACTGGCGCTTCACCACCCCCGATGCTCGCATCAAGCTCAAGCGCTTCTACCCGTCAATTCAGAACGGGCGAAACACTAGCGGCCCACAACGCCGGAGTATCGCGATGGCTGGGGCTCCCACGCTGGAGCGTGGGAGCCAGGCTGGGTCATTTTAGGCAATCGCCTTACGCCGCCATGCTACCCCCGCGCCGCGACCGCCGCCAGACCAGACCGCCCAGCAGCAGACCCATCAGTGCCAACGCCCATTCTTGCAGGGTGGGAATATCCACCGCGGTCTGCATCAGAATGCTCGTCCTCGCCGTTGCCGCATCATTGGCGGCGTTGCTGTCGGCCTCGGCGCCAGCGGCCGTCGCCGTGACCGAGATGACATCGATACCTGGCGTTGCGCTGGCCGCGACGTTGACGTTCAACGTGAGGGTTACGGAAGCACTCGCCGCCAGGGCGCCGACCGTCCACGTCGGACTGGCCCAGGTTCCGGCGCTCGGCGTCGCGGAACCCTCGGTGACGCCGGCGGGGAAAAGCTCGGCGATGTTCACCGTGACTCCCGAGGCGTCGCTCGGCCCATTGTTGGTCAAAGTCACGGTATAGGCCACGCTGTTGCCCGAAATCACCGGATCGGGCGCATCGGCGATGGTGACGCTCAAATCCGCCGAACGGTTGACGGTGGTCGTTATGGTCGTCGAATCGTTGGTGCTGTCCGTGTCCGGGTGGGTGCTGGTGATCGCCGCGGTATTGCTGAGAACCGTTCCCTGCGTCTCGGAACTGGGCACGGGTACCGTCAACTGGATGGTTGCGGTAGCCGCGCTGGCCAGACCGCCGCTGATGGTCCATTCATTGGTCCCGGTATTGAAGGAACCGTCCCCGCTGCTGGCCGTCACCGTGTAACCGGCGGGCAAGGTGTCCAGAACCACGATATTCTCGCCGGCGGGGATGGCGTCGGGGCCATTGTTCGTCACGCTGAGCGTATAGGTCAGCGTTTGACCGGCAAGCACCGGATCGGGGCTGTCGGTTTTGGCAACCACCAGATCGGAGGCTAGATAAGTGACATTTCCGGCCAGGGTGTAAACGTTGACGGAGCGTCTGCTAGGGTTGAGAACACCACCACTCCCGGTCTTAATCACCCCAATCTCCAGGGTGGTTGCGCCCGACTTGATGACGGGACCCACGGCAATGGTTTGGGTGGTTGCGGTTCTACTGCCGAACCCCCCGCCGGTGACAATATTCGTTCCGGAATCCGTGTCGGCGCCGTTCAGACGGGTGAAGGTCTGGAACGTGCCACCCGAGGTCAATGCGCCGCCGTTTCCCAATGCGGTGGAACTTTGGCAGACGATGATGTCCACGGTGGTGATGCGCGCCCCGTTCGGGATGGAAGTCAGGTCGACGGTCGCGGATTGCCTGTCGTTCACCGGGAGCAGCTTGGTCCAGGTTTCGGTCAGGCTTGCGCTCGTATCGCCTGGACAGCCGACAGCCTCGTCCACCCAGGTGTAGCGAGCAAGGCCCAAGCTCCACTGCAAGTAAAAACCATCCCCATTCGGGCTCAGGTTCGCCGTGACGGAACCATGGCCCGGCAGGGCGAAGGCGCTCCCCAACAGGCCGGCCATCCCCACGATGGCGGCTTTCTTGCTGCAATGACTCATCATCGATCCCCCTGTTTCGACAACTCAAACTTTCTTTGCACTGGAAAGAATCATAGCCCACCGGTTCCACCACGACACGGACGAAAGGCCAAGACTCGTCGTTTTTTGACCTTTCGCTCACACTACCATCATCGGTCAGGTTGCGGCATGCGCGTCAATCAACAGCTTTAAATTTGAGCTAGTATTATCCGCGCGTAAAATCCGCTGAGGGTCCCCCATTGGAAAAAGTAGCCATGTCCGCGCTGTTTGAAACGGCCCACGCAACCCCCGGCGCGCGCGTGGCCGGGCTGTCCGCGTTTGTGCTCCTCGCGCTGCTCGTCGCCTGCAAGCCGGTTGAAAAGCCCGAGCCCGAGCCCATTCGCCCGGTTCGCGTGACGACCGTCGAGCGTCAGGAAGGTGGCGAAACCGTGAGTCTCACCGGGCAAGTCGAGGCACAGGAGGAGGTGAACCTGTCCTTTCGGGTCGGTGGACGCATGATCGAGCGCTCCGTCAATGTCGGCGATCGGGTCAGGGCCGGCCAGGTGGTCGCCCGCCTGGAATCGGAAACCCCGCGCAACGCGCTGCGGTCGGCCCGCGCGGAACTCACCGCCGCGCGGGCGCGACTGGTCGAGGCTCAGAATAACTTCGAGCGCCATCGATCGCTGCTGGACCGAGGGTTCATCACGCGCGCCATGTTCGATCAGGCGGAACAGGCCTATCGGACCGCTCGAGCCCAGGTGGATTCGGTGCAGGCGCAGGCGAACATCGCCGAGACCCAACTGGGCTATGCCGACCTGATCGCCGCTTCGAGCGGCACCGTGACCGCCCGCCGCGCCGAACCAGGGGAGGTGGTGGGGGCGGGCCAACCCATTATCCAGCTCGCCCGGGAAGGTGGCCGGGATGCCGTGTTCGACGTGCCGGCGCGGATCATCGAGACCGCGCCGGCCGATGCCGAGGTCGTCGTTGTCCTGAGCAGCGATCCAAAGGTGCGCACCACCGGGCGGGTGCGAGAAGTGTCCCCGCAGGCCGATCCGGTGACGCGGACCTTCAAGGTTCGAATCGGCCTGAACGATCCGCCGGCGGCGATGCGGCTCGGTTCGACGGTGACCGGCAGCGTCCAGGTCGGCGCCGGATCCGGTATCGAGATCCCGGCCTCGGCGCTGACGTCGGCCAATCAGCGCCCGGCGGTCTGGGTGCTCGACCCCGCCAGCAACACCGTGTCGCTGCGCAATATCGAGGTGCTGCGTTATGGCCTGGCCCGGGTGGCGGTCGCGGAAGGACTGCAACCGGGCGACATCGTCGTGACCGCCGGGGTCCAGACCCTGCGTCCGGGCCAGCAGGTCCGGCTGCTCGGAACGCAACCATGAGCGGCTTCAATCTCTCCGAGTGGGCCATCCGCAACCGCTCGATCACCCTTTTCATCATGATCGTCGCCCTCGTGGCGGGGATCGGATCCTTCTACCAGTTGGGCCGCGCCGAGGACCCGCCCTTCACCTTCCGCACCATGGTCGTCCGGGCGATCTGGCCGGGCGCCACCCTGGACGAGACGATCAAACAGGTCACCGAGCGCCTTGAACGCACCCTACAGGAAGTCCCGAATCTGGACGATCTGCGCAGCTTCACCCGCGCCGGCGACACCACCATCTTCGTGAATCTCAAGGGCAGCACGTCGGGCAAGGAGGTTCCGGACGCCTGGTACCAGGTCCGCAAGCGGGTGGCCGACATGCGCCACACCCTGCCGCAGGGGATCGTCGGACCCTTCTTCAACGACGAGTTCGGCGACACCTTCGGGATCATCTACGCCTTCACCGCCGACGGTTTCACCCACCGGGAGTTGCGCGATCAAGTAGAGGACATCCGTTCGCAACTCCTGCAAGTCCCGGATGTTTCCAGGATCGATATTCTCGGCGCCCAGGATGAGGTGATCTACATCGACTTCTCGGTCGAGCGGCTGGCGGGTCTGGGCTTCGCCCCGAGCGCTCTGATCGCGGCCTTGCAGGCGCAGAACATCGTCATTCCGGCGGGCGTGCTGCGTACTGGCGAGGAAACGATCGCGCTGCGGGTCTCGGGCGCCTTCGCTTCCGAGCAGGACATCGCCAATGTTACCTTCGCGATCGGCGACCGCATGCTGCGGCTGAGCGACATCGCCGAGATTCGTCGCGGTTTCACCGATCCGCCCCAGCCCATGTTCCGAATCAATGGCACGCCGGCGATCGGCCTGGCGATCGCCATGCGCGAGGGCGGCGATACCCTGGCGCTCGGCCGGAACATCGGGCGGGCCATCAAAAAAATTGCGGCGGACCTGCCGGTCGGCATCGAGGCCCGGCTGGTGGCGGATCAACCTCTGACGGTCGACCTGGCGATCAACGAATTCACCACGTCCCTGTGGCAGGCGATCGGCATCGTGCTCGTGGTGAGTTTCATCGCCCTGGGGGTGCGGGCCGGCACGGTCGTGGCCGTGACCATCCCGCTCACGCTGGCGGTGGTTTTTCCCATCATGGACCTGGCCAACATCGACCTCCAGCGCATCTCGCTCGGCGCCCTGATCATCGCGCTGGCCCTCATGGTCGACGACGCCATGACCACCATCGACGCCATGAGCCGACGCCTGGCGCTGGGCGACGACAAGGTGAGCGCCGGCATCTACGCCTATCGCCATCTCGCCTTCGCCATGTTGACCGGGACCCTGGTCACCATCGCCGGCTTCGTGCCCGTCGGCTTCGCCCAGAGTTCGGCCGGCGAGTACACCTTCTCGATCTTCGCCGTGGTCGGCATCGCGCTCCTGGCTTCCTGGTTCGTCGCGATGGTGTTCGCCCCCTTGATCGGCATGGTGCTGCTACGGCCACCCAAGGCCGATCAGGCCGAGAAACCGAGCCGCGTGACCCAGCTTTATCGAGGCTTCCTGACGCTGGCCATGCGGGCCCGCTGGGTCACCATCGCGGTGACGGTCGGGGCCTTCATCGCGTCCCTGGTGGCACTGGGTCAGGTGCCGCGCCAGTTCTTTCCCGCCTCGGACCGGCCCGAACTCCTGGTCGATCTCCGGCTGCCGCAGAACGCCTCGATCCATGCGACCGAACAGATCGTCAATCGCTTTGAGCAGTTGCTGCGCGACGATCCCGACCTGGCTTCCGGGATCGAGCGCTGGAGCACTTACATCGGCCAGGGCGCCATCCGCTTCTATCTGCCCCTCGATGTGCAGTTGGCCAATCCCTTCTTCGCTCAGGCGGTGATCGTGACCAAGGGCATGGCGGCTCGCGAGCGCCTGCAACCGCGACTGGAACACCTGCTGGCGGAGGAATTTCCCCAGGTGGTCGGGAACGTCTCGCCGCTCGAACTCGGACCACCGGTCGGCTGGCCGGTGCAGTATCGCGTTCTCGGCCCGGACCCGACCCAGTTGCGCGAGATCGCCTTGCGGCTTGGAAAAGTCATAGCGAGCCAGCCGGGGACGCTCCGCGTCAATTTTGACTGGATGGAACCGGAACGGGAGTTGCGCATCCGCATCGACCAGGAGAAGGCGCGTCTGCTCGGCCTGAGTTCCCAGGCGGTGGCCACGGCGCTCGGCGCCAATATCTCGGGGAGAAACATTACCCAGGTCCGCGACGATATCTATCTCATCAATGTGGTCGCTCGGGAAGCCGGGGGACAAACGCTCTCGATCGAGACCCTGCGCACCCTGCCGGTGTCGATGCGAGACGGGCGGACCATCCCGCTCGCCCAGTTCGCGACCTTCGAATACGGTCAAGCCTACCCGCTGGTGTGGCGACGCGACCGGCTGCCAACCCTGACGGTCAAAGCGGGTCTGGCGCCGGGGCTATTGCCCGACTCGGTGGTCTCGAACCTGACCGAAGCCATCGCCGAGTTGAACGCGAAGCTGCCGGCCGGCTACCGAATCGAGGTCGGGGGCTCGGTCGAGGAGAGCGCCCAGTCGCAGGCCTCGGTATTCGCCGTGGTCCCGCTGATGATCCTGATCATGCTGACCCTGCTGATCTTCCAGCTCAAGAGCTTCCAACTGCTGGCCATCGTCCTGAGCCTGGTGCCGCTGGGCCTGATCGGCGTGGTGGCCGCGCTGCTGGCGTCCGGCAAGCCGCTCGGCTTCGTCGCCATCCTCGGCATCCTGGCGCTGGTCGGCATGATCGCGAAGAACGCGGTGATCCTGATCGACCAGATCGAAGCCGAACGGGCCGCCGGCAAGGCGGTCTGGGACGCGGTGGTGGAGGCCAGCATTTCACGCTTTCGGCCGATCATGCTGACCGCCCTGTCGACCGTGCTCGGCATGATTCCGATCGCGCCGACCGTGTTCTGGGGCTCCATGGCCTACGCCATCATGGGCGGCCTGCTGGTGGCGTCACTGCTCACACTGGTCTTCCTGCCGACGCTCTACGTCACCTGGTTCAAGGGAGTTCCGCCCGCCGCCGCCGTCGCCGGAGAGCGCGGATGAGCGGCGCGACCGGGGATCGAGATATTCAAAAGTCCGACAACCGCTCGCGCCGTCTGGCAAGCCTGACGATGACCCAAACGTGAGGGAGAAATGATGCGTTTCCAGCAGTTGATCGATTCACTGCCGATAGTCGGCTTCTTTGTGGCGTTCGTGATCTTCGCGCTGATCACGGCTGAGGTCGGTTACCGCCTCGGGCGCTGGTGGCAGGAGCGAACGTCCGACGAGAAGGAGGGTCCCACGGCCATGATCGTGGGTTCACTCCTGGCCCTGATGGCGTTCCTCCTCGCGATTACGATGGGGATGGCCTCCGATCGTTTCAACGCGCGCCGCGGGGTCGTACTCGCCGAGGCGAACTCGGTGGGCACCACGTATCTCCGGGCCGGCTACCTGCCGGAACCGGCTTCGAGCGAAACCAGGGTTCTGCTCCGCGAATACGTGCCCCTGCGCATCTTGACCGACGATCTCGCGGACGTCCGGGCGAGGATCGCCCGCTCGGTCGAGATCCAGGATAAGCTCTGGGCGATCGCCGAAAAATTGGCCCGCGCCACGCCCGACTCGGACGTTCTGGCCCTCTACATCGCTTCACTGAACGAGATGATCGACCTGCATCAGACGCGGGTCATTGCGGGCCTGTACGCACGCGTTCCCGAGACGATCCTCATTCTGCTTCTCCTCTGCTCGATGCTGACGCTGGCGATGGTAGGTTACAACGCGGGTCTCACCCTGCGGCGCAGCCCCCTCACCGCCGTCGGGCTGGTGATCGTCCTTGGCGCGGTCATTACCCTCGTGGTCGATCTCGACCGACCGCGTGAGGGATTCCTCAAGGTAAGCCAGCAGCCGCTCATCTACCTCCAGGAGCAGATCGGAGCACCGCCGCCAGCGAATCCCCCAAAGTAAGCGCGTAAGACGGATATCGGCGCCCATGACGACTTCTTCCGAGAAAGAACAAAGGATTCTCAAACGGTCGATAGCGATCACGGTGGCCTTCGCCAGCTCCGGGATTCTTCTCGGCTTGTTGTCAGGGTCGCAGTCGATTGTGTTTGATGGCCTGTTCTCGGTCATCGACACCCTGGTGCTAATGCTGGCGCTGACCGCGGCGCGACTGGTGCAGCGCGAGGGCGACCGCCGCTTTCAGTATGGCTACTGGCATATTGAACCGATCGTGTTGGCGTTCAATGGCAGTGTGCTGATGTTCCTGTGCCTGTATGCGTTCATCAACGCGGTCGGCAGTTTTCTGGCGGGCGGACGCGAACTGGAACTGGACTGGGCGCTGGGCTACGCCGCCGCCGCGTGCGTCGTTACCTTCGGCATGTATTTCTACGAACGCCGGGAGAACCGGCGGGTCCAGTCGAATCTTCTGCGTCTCGACGCCCAGAGTTGGTTGATGTCGGCCCTGATCGCTTCGGCCTTGCTGGTGGCCTTTGCGCTGGCCAAGGCGATCGAGGGAACGCGCTTCGCTCCTTTCGCGCCCTATGTCGACCCGGCCGTGCTGGCGCTGTTGACCTCGTACCTGATCACGGTTCCGATCAAGACGGTTCGCCAGGCGCTGAATGAGATTTTGCTGATTACGCCGCCCAAGCTGGATCAGGTGGTGCGCACGGTGATGGACGCGGTGGTCGAGCGCCACGGTTTCCGCAAGTACACGAGCTATGTCGCCAAGGTCGGGCGCGCCTATTTCATCGAGATCTATATCGTCACCCCGGCCGACTTTCAGGTCGGCGGCATTGCCACGCTGGATGCCATCCGCCAGGAAATCAGTACCGCCATCAGCGACCAGCGATCCTATCAATGGCTGATCGTCGCATTCACGGCCGACGAACGATGGATTTGAAGACGACGAGCGGCGCCCGGTAGAATCGTGTCGCTAGCCAGGCGCATCGGTCGCGACGCTGACTGGCGACAGACTGTTTGAAAATGCAACTTTATATGGAGAACGAGATGACAGCAAAACGGCAATTACGAACGGGGATATTCCTGGCGTGCCTGACGTTGGGAGTGATGTGGGGCAATGCCGGCGCGGCCGACATCCCCGTGGTCACCGGCGAACAATGGACCGCGTCTTCGCCAGAAGTGCAGAAGGCCTATCTGATCGGCATCGCCAATTTGATCCAGGTCGAAACCGCCTACTACGCGAAGAATCCGCCGAAAGACGCTCAGAACTTCGTCCCGCGTCTCGCCAAGGGGCTGCGGGGCCAGACCCTCGACAGCGTGCGGGAAGGGCTCAACCGCTGGTACGCCGCAAATCCCGACCGGTTACAGCGACCGGTCCTCGAGACGATCTGGTTCGAAATAGCCGTGCCCGGACTTCAGAAGCACAAGTAGAGCGGAGAAAAATCATGAAACTGAAACGGCTTGGATCGATGATGGTCATCGTGGCGGTGGCCGGCGTGGTGGGATGCACGGACATGACGCCCCAACAACAGGGAACCCTGAGCGGCGCGGCCATCGGCGCCGCGGGCGGGGCGGGCATCGCGGCCATTTCCGGGGGTAACGCCTGGACCGGCGCGGCCATCGGCGGCGTCGCCGGCGGCGTCGCCGGCAACATCAGGGGCAGCCGGCGATGAAGAGCGGAACCATCGGCTCATGAAGGCAACGGTTGCATGCCTGGCGGTCGCGCTCGCAACGCCGGCCTTGGCGCAGGATTCGGGCTGGAGCTTCGCGCTCTCGCCCTACGCCTGGACGCCGGGCCTCACCAGTTCGGTCGAAACGGCGTGGGGAACGGTTGAAGTCGACAAAAGCATCGGAGACGTACTCTCCGATCTCGATCTTGCCTTCATGGGCGCGTTCGAAGCCCGCAACGGTCGCTGGAGCCTGATCGCCGACCTGTTCTACGCCAACCTCTCGCAAAGCCGCGCTACCCCGCTCGGCGTACTCTTTTCGCGAGCGGAGATCGAAACCGAAGCGAAGCTTTTGAGCGGTTATGTCGGCTATCGGGTTCTCGATGGTGGCCAGATCGCCGTCGACCTGATGGCCGGCTTCCGGGTCAACTCCGTGGACCTTGATCTATCCCTTACACCCGGCCTGCTCGCGGGCCAGCGCTTTGGGATGAGCGAAACCTGGGTCGATCCGCTGATCGGCGGACGGGCGCGCTTCGACATCACCGACCGGTGGTTCGCGACGGTCTTCGCCGACGTCGGCGGCTTCCGGGTCGGCTCCGACTTGACCTGGCAGATATTCGGGAGCCTCGGCTACCAGTTCAACGAGCGCTGGTCGGTCCAGGGCGGTTGGCGCTATGTCGCCATCGAGAAGACGATCGACGGACGCGACGTCGAGCTCGACTTGAACGGCCCGCTGCTCGGCTTCACGGTACGGTTCTGAGGGGTACGCCGCCTGACAGCGACGCCAACGTGATGAAACCACACGCTTTGACCCTAACCACCTAACCTAATGAGACAATCCGATGACGACTCGCTTCTCGATCATCATCACCTTTCTTGCCGCCACGTCGGCAGCAGGTTTGGCAATGGGGACCGAAACGCCCGCTAAAGCCGCTCCAGCAACCACCTTTACCCT
>CALGOO010000184.1 GCA_937960715.1 uncultured Candidatus Competibacteraceae bacterium | reverse complement strand
TGCCGGCCGGCTACTCGCTGCGCTGGTCCGGCCAGTACGAGTATCTGACCCGCGCCCTGGCCAAGCTGCAAATCGTCGCGCCGGTGACGCTGGCGGTGATTTTCCTGTTGCTGTATCTGAGCTTCGGCCGGCTGGGCGAAGCGGTGCTGATCATGGGTACCCTGCCCTTCTCCCTGCTGGGCGGCGTCTGGCTGCTGTACTGGCTGGACTACAACCTGTCGGTGGCGGTCGGCGTCGGCTTCATCGCCCTGGCCGGCGTGGCGGCGGAAACCGGCGTGGTGATGCTGGTTTATCTGGATCAGGCGTTGGCGCGGCGGAAGGAAACGGCGCGGCTGGAAGGTCGCACCGTCACCCTGGCCGAACTGCGCGAAGCGGTGGTCGAGGGCGCGCTGCTGCGCTTGCGGCCGAAGATGATGACCGTCGCCACCATCATCGTCGGCCTGCTGCCGATCATGTACGGCGCAGGGACGGGTTCGGAAGTCATGCAGCGGATCGCCGCGCCGATGGTCGGCGGCATCGTCAGCGCCACTTTATTGACTTTGGTGGTGATTCCGGCGGTCTATCTGATTTGGCAGGGCATCGCGATTGACCGGGCAAACCGGCGCCGGATCGGATTGAAACCTGTCGTGGTCGACGCCACCCCCGGACGCCCGGCGGGAATCGAGGAGTAATGGGAACCGCCGGTCACGGAACAAAGGCTTCAGGAGGAGTACACTGTTCCGCGGCCAGCCAGTGCTTTTCGAGCGATCCCCTCGATGTCGCTGCCCCCAGCCCGACGCCGCGAACCTGTGTCGCCTCTCAAATACCGATTCCTGGAGAACCGCCCCGTGAACCAAGACGCCTTTCAGGACTATTACCCCGACGAACTCAGTCATTGCTACGGCTGCGGCCGGCTGAACGAACAGGGCCTGCAACTCAAGAGCCGCTGGGATGGCGAGGAGTCGGTCGCGGTGTTTCAGCCTCGCCCTTATCACATCGCCATTCCCGGCTACGTCTACGGCGGCCTGCTCGCTTCGCTGATCGACTGCCACGGCACCGGCACGGCGGCGGCGGCGGCCTACCGCGAGGCCGGCCGACCCATGGGCAGCGAACCAGCCTTTCGCTTCGTGACCGCGTCGCTGCAAGTCGACTATCTGCGGCCGACGCCCATGGGCGTGCCGCTGGAAATTCGGGGACGGGTCCAGGAAGTGAAGGGCCGCAAGGTGGTGGTCAGCGCCACGGTCGCGGCGGACGGCGTGACCGTGGCGCGCGGCCAGGTGGTGGCGGTCCAGATGCCGGAGCACATGATGCCCATGGCCGGAGGTTGAGCAAGGTGGAACCGGCCTACCCGACCGCGACCCGGCGATGACTCCAAACGCGATCCAAGGAAATCCACCATGCCACTGCGCAACTCCCCCACCCACTACGGCTCGATGACCCGTTTTCTGCACTGGGCGGTCTTTCTGCTGTTCGTGTATCAGTACCTCGGCGCCAACCTGATGACCCGGATCGGATCGGGCAAGACCCTGTTCGGGCTGACCCAAGGCAGCTATTACAACTGGCACAAATCCATCGGGCTGGTGTTGCTGGCGCTGGCGTTGCTGCGCCTGGCCTGGCGCAAGCTGACACCGTTGCCGGACTGGGCCCCGACGCTTACCCCGCCCGAGCGGACGATTTCGCACTGGAACGAGACACTGCTGTACGGCTGCATGATCCTGCTGCCGGTGAGCGGCTACCTGTTCGTCATGGCGGGCGATTACGGCATCAAGCTGTTCGGCTGGCAGGATTTGCCCAACCCCATCGGCAAGCAGGAAGGGCTCGCCGCCCTCGCCCGCGTCGTTCATGTCGTGACCTCCTATGTCGTGGTTGTGGTCGTGGCCTGGCACGTCGGCCTGGGCCTCAAGCATCAGCTTTTCGACCGGGATCGGTTCCTCGACCGGATGTTACCCTTCGTCCGGCGATGAGGCCCGGCGCGCGGCAAGGAATCGTCTGGACGCTGCTCGCGCTGGGCCTGCTGGGCGGTGGCGGCTGGGCCGGTTGGCGCTGGTTCGGCCCGGTGACGGTCGAAACCGCGCGGCCCAGTCGAGGCCCGGCGGTGCGGGCGGTGTACGCCGCCGGCACGGTGGAACCGACCGTGATGCTGCCCATCGCCCCGCGCGGCGCGGGCCGGCTGGTGGAACTCAACGTCGACGAAGGCGCCCAGGTCCGCGCCGGACAGACGCTGGCCCGGCTGGAGGATACCGATCTGAAGCAGTCGGTGGACGAACTGGAAGCGCGGGCGCTGTTCGCCAGGGCGCAACTCGACCGCGCCCAGACGTTGCTCGACCGGGGTCTGGGCACGGTGCTGGAACGAGACCGGGCGCGGTCCGAAGCGCGGGCGGCGGACGCGGCGGCGGCGCGCGCCCGAGCGCTACGCGGCTTCATGAACCTGATCGCCCCGGCCGACGGCCAAATCCTGCAACGCGATGGCGAGATCGGCCAGGTGATCCCCGCCAATCAGCCGATCTTTTACTTCGCCCGCCGCGCGCCGCCGCGCATCGAGGCCGAGGTGGACGAAGAGGATATTCTGCTGGTGCAACCTGGTCAGCGCGCGCTGATTCGCGCGCCCGCGCTGCCGGATCGGGTGCTCGACGGTCGGGTCGCCGAGATCACGCCCAAGGGCAACCCCGTGACCCGTGGCTACCGGGTGTGGATCGATTTCGAGGACGAAACTCCGCTGCGCATCGGCATGACCGCCGAGATCAACATCGTGGTGGCCGAACGCCCAAACGCGCTGCTGGCACCGGCCACCGCCGTGCGCGAGAGTCATGTCTGGGTCGTGCGCGAGGGGCGCCTGCGGCGCCAGCCGGTGCAAACCGGCTTTGGCGGCGAAGCTCGGACGGAAATCCTCTCGGGTCTGGGC
>CALGOO010000183.1 GCA_937960715.1 uncultured Candidatus Competibacteraceae bacterium | reverse complement strand
GTCGCCGAAATCCGCCAACCCCGCTTCCAGGTCGGCGTGGATGACGTTCACGCCGGCCTGAATGCATCGGAGCATGTTGGCGCCATCGATTTCCAGGCCGTAGCCGCTGACCTGTCGATGTTCGCGCAAATAGGCCAGCAACGCGCCGTCGCCACAGCCCAGGTCCAGCACCCGCGCGCCGGGGCGAATCCACTCGCTGATCAGTTCCAGTTCAGGCCGCATGGGCGTTCACCTCGCGGGCGACTCGCGCCAGATAGCTCCGCAATGCTTCGTGGTATAGCGGAATCGGCATCAGAAAGGTGTCGTGGCCGTGTTCCGATGGGATTTCAGCGTAGCTGACCTCGCGCCCGGCCCGCACCAGCGCCCGGACGATTTCCCGCGAGCGGGTCGGCGCGAACCGCCAGTCGCTGGTGAAGGCGATCACCAGGAAATGCGCTTGCGTCCGATGAAAGGCCGCCGATAAATCCTCGTCGAAGTCCGCCGCCGGGTCGAAGTAATCCAGCGTTTTGGTGATCAGCAGATAGGTGTTGGCGTCGAAGCGGTCCACGAAGGCGCGGCCCTGATGGCGCAGATAGCTTTCCACCTGAAATTCGGTCTCGAAGTTGAAATTGAAATTCATCTTGCCTTCGCGCAGTTCGCGGCCAAACTTGGCGCGCATCCCCTCGTCGGACAGGTAGGTGATGTGGCCCAGCATCCGGGCCAGCATCAGTCCGCGCCGGGGCACCACGCCGAATTCGTAGTAGTGGCCGTGGTGGAAGTCTGGGTCGGACAGGATGGCCTGCCGCGCCACTTCGTTGAAGGCGATGTTCTGGGCCGACAGCCGGGGCGCGGCGGCGATGACCAGGGAATGACGCACCCGGTCGGGAAAGGTGATGGTCCATTGCATGGCCTGCATCCCGCCGAGGCTGCCGCCGATGATCGCCGCCCATTGCCGGACGCCGAGTCGGTCGGCCAGCCGCGCCTGGCTGCGCACCCAGTCCTTGACGGTGACGATGGGGAAATCCGGACCGTAGGGCTTGCGATTCTCCGGGTTGATGGCGGTCGGGCCGGTGGAGCCCTTGCAGCCACCCAGGTTGTTGCAGCACACCACGAAAAATGCGCGGGTGTCGATGGGCTTGCCGGGACCGATGCAGTTGTCCCACCAGCCCGGTTTGCCGGGATCGTCTTCTTCGTGATAGCCGGCGACGTGATGATCGCCCGACAGCGCATGGCAGATCAGCACGGCGTTGCCGCGGTCGGCGTTCAGCGTGCCGTAGGTTTCGTAGACCATTTCGTAGTTCGCCAGCGTCCGGCCGCAGTCCAGCGCCAGCGGTTCGTCGAAATGGGCGGTCTGGGGGGTGACCAGACCGACGGAATCGGGGGGAAAGGTAGGCGGCATGGGCTCCTGACCGTCGTGGTGATGTCCTTGGGGAAGGGGCGAAAACTGGGCGCCAAGTCTAGTCGGGGCCCGGTTTGGCGGCAACCGGGGTTTTGGCGGGGAAGGGTGGGTTAGCGTGGAGGCCAGGCCAAGGAGGGTCACCCGCCGATACTGGCCAGTGCTTTGATGCGCGGCGTCGATTCTCTTGGACGTTGCGTTGCCTGATCGTTTACCACGCCAGCCGCTCCAGGTCGATGCCGACCACCCTCGTCTCCCGGCTCGGGTGGACCGCCGCGCCTGGCTCGGGGGGTCGCTGCCGTAGCCGGGCGGTGGGTGGTTGTACCGTCTCTCGATAGGTTTTGTGCAAAGTCGTAGAGTGGGTTAGGGCGCCAGCCCGTAACCCACCGATTCGGCTAAAACCTACCAAGAATTGGTATAACGGTACCGATCGGGCGTCGAAAGTGGCTATAATAATCATTACGATCAATATGGAATTGATCGGGGAACCGGAAAAAGCCGGCTGGACGCTACGGGGCATTGAGGGTCCGCCCCACGTTTACACCCGTCTGGCGCACGGTGGGCGCCTCGGCGTGTCCCACCCGTAAAAAGGCCTGGGCGCCGGTCTCGCGCGCGGGTTGCGCGGGCGAGGTCGCAAGTCTATCAACCACTTCGCTGACAGGAGGGGTCGCCGCAAAGCGTGCGCGAGGTCGATCGACGCGCGACGGCAACCGGGCCGGATACAAAACTCGCGGCCCGTCCGCTCCAGCGCGCCCGCGTCGTCATCGGCAAGCGGGAGGCGACCACAAACGACCATGACAGCCTCGAACCCGACACCTTCGACCGAGCCGACCGACACGCGGAGAGCGAGCGCGTCCGGTGCCCGACCCGGTCGGCGCATCGGCGACCGCGCCCTCTACGAAGCCAAATGGCTGGAGGATGTGGATCGCGCGACGAACGCGGCCATCGCCCGCGCGACGGGCGGCATCTCGCCCATCGGACTCGCCATCGACTACTTCGATTGGATGGCGCACCTGGCTGCTTCGCCCGGCAAGCTGATTGAACTCGGCAACAAAGCCGCGCGCAAGACGCTGCGTCTAGCTCGCTACGCCGCGACCTGCGCCGCCGACCCAGGCGCCGCCCGCTGCATCGAACCGCTGGCGCAGGATCGCCGGTTCGAGCACGAGGCCTGGCAGCGCTTTCCCTTCAACGTCATTCACCAAGGCTTCCTGTTGAACCAGCAGTGGTGGCACAACGCCACGACCGGCATTCGCGGCGTATCCAGGCACAACGAAGCGGTCGTCTCCTTCATCGCGCGCCAATTGCTCGACATGCTGTCCCCCTCCAACATCCCGTTCTTCAATCCCGAGATCGTCCAGGCGACGATCGCGGAGGACGGCGCCAACCTGCTGCGCGGCGCGGGGTACTTCGCCGACGACCTTCGACGCCGCGCGCGGGGCGAGCCGCCGGCGGGTACGGAAGCCTTCCAGGTCGGCAAGAACATGGCTGTCACCCCCGGCAAGGTCGTCTATCGCAACCGCCTGATGGAACTGATCCAGTACGCGCCCACCACGGAGAGCGTGCAGCGCGAACCGGTGCTGATGCAATCGGCGTGGATGATGAAGTACTACATCATGGACCTCTCGCCCCACAACTCGCTGGTCAAGTACCTGGTGGATCGGGGGCACACGGTGTTCGTGATTTCCTGGTTCAACCCCGGCCAAAAGGACCGCGACCTGGGGATGGAAGACTACCGCAAGCTCGGCACCCTGGCGGCGATCGACGCGATCTGGGCGCTGCTGCCGGGCCGCAAGATCCACGCGGTGGGCTACTGCCTAGGCGGCATTCTACTGACGATCGCCGCGGCGACGATGGCGCGCGACGGCGACGATCGGCTGGCGAGCATCACGCTGTTCACCACCCTGGTCGACTTCACCGAGGTCGGGGAGATCGCCGTGTTCATGGGTCCGGGCACGGTGACGCTCATCGAGGACATGATGTGGCAGCAGGGCTATCTCGATCCGAAACAAGCCGCCGGCGGCTTCCAGTTGCTCAAGTCGAACGATCTGATCTGGTCGAGGATGGTGCGCGAATACTATCTTGGGCAACGCGAGCCGATGTTCGATCTCATGGCTTGGAACACCGACAGCACCCGCATGCCCTACCGCCAGCATTCCGAGCTGCTGCGTCGGTTCTACGGCGACAACGAGCTGTTCGAGGGCAAGTATCGCGTGGAGGGGCGCCCGATCGCGATCAGCGACATTCACGTACCGATCTTCGCGGTCGCCGCGGCCGGCGACCACGTCGCCCCCTGGCATTCGGTGTACAAGCTGCACTTGCAGAGCGATGCGGCCGAGCTGACCTTCGTGCTCACCAGTGGCGGCCACAACGTCGGCATCGTCAACGAACCGGGCCGCCCGCGCCGCAGCTTCCAGATGACGACCTGCAAGGAAGGCGAACGCGCCCTCGATGCCGAGACCTGGAAGGCGCGGACGCCGGTCGCGCAAGGTTCTTGGTGGCCGGCGTGGCAACAATGGCTGGCGCGGCATTCGAGCGGCAGCGTGACGCCGCCGCCCATGGGCGATCCGGACAAGGGCTACGAACCGTTGTGCGACGCGCCCGGAACTTACGTTCACCAAAAATAAACGACCACCCCGCGCGGGCGAGGCCCCGGGACATTCGATTGCCCGGGGACGGGATGCGGTTCAGCTCGACGAAGCGCGAGGGATGAACTGATACAGCCAGGTCTCCGACAGCGCCCGATCACCCGTGCGCAGCTCGGCTGCGCGGCTCGGCGGGTTCCCCGCCTTCCAGCTTGATCTCAAAATTGCCCCGCCAGCGGCGGGTGCCGGCTATCTGAAAGGCGCCGGGATTTCGCAAGGTTCTCCGCGTGGCGCTGGCCACTAGCGCCGGTTGACCGCTCCAGCGGTGCGTGTCCAAGTGAAATGACGTGGACGCTGAAGCGTCTGGACCTGCTCCCACGCTGGAACGTGGGAGCCAGGCCAATTGTCGCAGACGCCGGGCCGGCTGGTGCTGGGCGTGATTGTCGCCGTGGCGTGCATGACCGCCAGCGGGGCCTTTCTATGGCTGGCCCAGCGCGACATCCCCATCGGCACGGCTACGCGGTCTGGACCGGGATTGGCGCGGCGGGAACCTTATATGGTCGGCATCGCTTTCCATGGGGACTCCGCCAGCGCCTGGCGGCTGGTCTCGGTCTGGTTGATCGTCGCCGAGATCATTGGGCTGAAGCTGGCGCACGATCCCGGCTGAAGGGTAAAGCACGGCGGGCGCCAGGCCAGTAACAATTCCCGCTTTGGGCAGGGTCGGATAACCATTGGTTCGGGCGGCGTCAAGAAAACAGAAATACCGCCGCGGAGACAGCACAGGTCCAACGGCCATCGGGATCACCTTCGGTGGCCGCAGTCATCGACGAACTGCTGATGACCAGATGGCTGTGTTCGTAAATGCGCTTGCGTTCGTTCCAGGCAACCTCGGGGTCAAGGTCCAGGCCCAGGGTGCTGGCGAGCATGCTGGCTGCAAGGTCTTCCGCGTGATCGCCGCTTTGTTCAGCCATCTGGCCGAAACCGTGGTACTCGGAAATGTAACCGTAGGTCTCGGGATCCGCGGGTCGGGCGAGGCCAATGCTGGCGTGAATGTGACGTCCGGGTTCGTTGGTTTCGATTCGCGCCATCACGCAAAAAGTGATGTCGCCTGGCTTCAGGGCGGCCACCCCGATCTCGCGGGTCACTCGTTCGCAGCCAGGCGGCAGGATCGATGAGACGTAAACCAGATTCTGTTGTTCTATGTCCGCGTCACGCAACGCCAATTCGAAAGCGGTCAGGGTGTGGCGATGAATGCCAATCCCCTTGGTTAGAAACACACGGGTGGGGGTCGGAAACACGGGCCATTCCTCGGGGTCAAGGGAAGGGAAATTGAGGGCTGAAATTCCATGATAAAGACGCGATGGCATGCCGTCGAGGCGGATACGATGATATTTTTATGACGAAAGAACCACAGGATGCACAATTGATCACAGGCAAGACCTGATCCTGTATCCGAGTTGGTTCTTGGTCTTGGAGATTTGGCGACGATGACCCTAACGCCCACCTTTGCGATTCCGCCCACCTTTCTCGGCGCCGCTCTCGAACCCGCGGCAGCGCGGTTTTGGGTGGCCGGCGTACCACTGGATATCGGGACCACCAACCGGGCGGGCGCGCGGGCCGGGCCGCTGGCGGTGCGCCATGCCAGCCGGATGTTGGTTGACGGCGACAATCCGGCGAACTGGCGCGATCCCTTGCACTTAGGGCTGGCGGACGTCGGAGATTTCACCATTGCCCTTGGCGATATTCCGGCCTCCCTGGCCTTGATCGAGCAGCAGGCGGCCCGTTTTGCCCATCTCGTCGCCATCGGCGGTGACCACACCGTGACTCTGGCGCTGTTGCGGGCGCTGGCGAAGCGGTCCGGCTCCCTCGGGATAGTGCATTTCGACGCCCATGTGGATACCTGGCCGGATAATTTCGGTCAGCCGCTCGCGCATGGCTCGGTGTTCTACCACGCCATCCTCGAGGGGTTAATCGATCCCCGGCGCATGATCCAGATTGGCATTCGTTCGCCGGTCGCGCGCGCCGTTTACGAGTGGACGTTGGCGCAGGGCGTGCGCATCGTCAGCGCCGAGGAGGTCCACATGACCGGCCCGCCGGCGGTCGCCGATCTCGTGCGCGCGACCGTGGGGGCGGGACCGGTTTACCTGTCCTTCGACATCGACGCGATTGATCCGGGGCAAGCGCCCGGAACCGGCACGCCCGAGGTTGGGGGCCTGTTCACCTGGCAGGCGATGGCGATCCTGAAGCGACTCGGCGGACTCGACTTTCGGGGCATGGATGTGGTCGAGGTCGCCCCGGCCTACGACATCGCCGAAATCACGGCCCTCGCCGCGGCCAGCGTGGTCTGGCAGTACCTCTCCTTGCAATCCTGATCGGGGCATTCCAGGCCCTTTTGTTGGGCCAAGAGAATGACGCCCAACGTACCGATCACCGAAACTCCCCGCGCCCGAGCGGCCCGCCCGGTCGTCGAGAACCGTGGCGCGGGCATTTCCCAGGCAGCGAGCGATGACTTGCCCGCCCCTAATCCCCAGGCTGCGACCGTCAAGGGCAGGGGTAGATTCGGCACGATCCTCTGCGTGGCCCATTGCAGGGTTAGAGCGGCGGTGGGGTCTCGATTCAGGCCGGTGCTCGCTTCCGCGATGACGGCTTGTGGAATCAACACGGTAGCCGCCAGGTTTTCGAGAAAACTAAAAATACAGCGTTTCAACCTTCCCTGTGGATAACTCCCCCCAAAAAATCGCGCGGAAAAGAACGCGCGCTTCGCGCGCGATAAAGGGTAAAAGATTAAAGATCAAAGGGTTATAATGATCTGGCGAGGCGGAAACCCAGGTCGCGGAGGCGGTTCGCGGGCGTGAACCAGTCGCGGTCGGCGGAACGCACCCCCGCGGGAAAGAAGTACCAGGAGCCGCCCCGCACCGCCAGGGGGCCAGTTGTATCATTATTAGCGCATTTCTGCTCCGCACCGCTGTAGTCCTTGTCGTAGGCTGAGCAGGTCCATTCCCAGACGTTGCCGCTCATGTCGTATAACCCATAGCTATTAGCTGCCTTCTTCCCAACGGGGTGCGTCTTGCTGTCGCTGTTTCCACCATACCAAGCCAGCCAGTTCACATCGTCGCCACCGCAGTAGCGTTGCCCCTTCACCCCACCGCGACACGCATATTCCCATTCCGCTTCGGTCGGCAGCCGGTAGTTTTGGCCCGTGCGTTGGTTCAAACGGCGGAGGTAATCCTGGATATCGTTCCACGAAACGTTCTCCACCGGACAGTCGGCGCAGCCTAAGAAATAGGCGGGGTTACTACCCATCACCGATAGCCATTCGGCTTGTGTAACTTCGTATTGCCCCATCTCGAAGGCCGCGACACACACCTGATGCTGCCGTTCATCGTCACTCCGATTTTTCTCCGATGTCGGACTGCCCATCTGGAAACAGCCACCCGGAATCCGCACCATCTTCGGTTCAATGACGGGTTGCGTCGGTGTCGTCGGCGGGGGAGTGGGCTGGGCTATCGGCGCAGAGTCCGCGACGGGTGGCGTGACCACCGTCGGTGTATCCGGTAGCTTCGGCGGAACCTCGATCTTCTGCCAAAGCCACCAACCACCCAGTGTGGTAAGCCCGATCATCACAAGCCCCATCATCGCGGTCCGCCGCTTTGGTGTTACGGACCGCTTGGAAACTTCGGTTGACGTGGGTGATGGACCTGGATGCGATGGCTCTACCGGTGATTCCGAAGCGGGCAGGGGTAGGGTCAGCGGGTTTGGCGTGACATGGGGCCAGGGCGGCGGTTGCGGGGCTGGAGTAGGCTGGGGTGGTGGTGGTTGCTCCGCCGCCAACACCGTTTCCAGTTGCTGTTTGAACTCCGCCATGGATTGCAACCGCTGTTCCGGCTCCACCGCCAAGGCTCGCAACATCGCTGCGTCGAGCGCCTCCGGCACGTCGGGAATCCAGTGCCGGGCGGGTTTGAGCAAATCCGGTTGTTGGCGCATCTCGCTCTGCTTGCGCTCCAGCGCTGACGGCGGCCGTTGCGCGGTCAGCATGAAATACAGCGTCGCCGCCGCGCCGTACACGTCGGTCCACGACCCCTGCCGGTTCAATTGTCCTTCCAGGTATTGTTCGTAGGGGGCGTAGCCGGCGGAAAAGATTAGCAGGCTACGGCTGTGGGGGCTGGCTACCTGCCGCGCCGAGCCGAAATCCAGCAGAACCAATCCATCATCGGTCCAATACAGGTTGCCCGGTTTGAGATCCCGGTGCATAAACCCGGCCTCATGCACCTTCCGCAACCCGTCCAGTACCGGCAACAGCAGATGAACCGCCGAGCGCCACAACAGCCGACCACCCGGTTGCCGCTTCAGATACGTGGTCAACTCTTCGCCTTCCAGGTAATCCATCGCCAGATAGGCGGTCCCGTGCATCTCGAAGTAGTTCAACACCCGTACTACGTGCGGATGCTTGACCTGCGCCAGGGTGCGCGCTTCCTTCAGGAAGGTTCTCAGCCCGTAACCGAACAGTTCCTCATGTTCTCGCGCATTCAACATCACCGTTTTCCGATCCGTGGAGCGCCCCACGAAATCGCTGGGGTAATATTCCTTGATCGCGACCTTCATGTGCAGCTTCAAATCAAAGCCGCGATAGGTGATTCCGAACCCGCCCTGGCCCAGCTTTTCCCCGACCACATACCGCTTCAGTTGCGTGCCCACCGGCAACAACGCCCCGGATCGATCCGCTTGGGGTCGATACTTGCAAATCGGGCATACGGCGTCCGTGTCCCCGGCGCGGGGGTGAAAACAGCCCGGACAGGTCACCTCGACCGGTTGAGGGCGGGTTTCTTCCGGTGGCTCGTTCATCCGGCAATCTCTCCCTGGGCAAACACGGTTGTATGATTATTGCGCCATAAGATTAGCCGGACGCATGCCAAACGGCTAGACCCGCCAAGACCCTCATCCGTGGGCAGGGGAGGGGAGTGAACGGTTACGCCCCGCCTGAGCGCGGGCGCAACAATTCCACGATGGCCTCGGCCGCTTGGCGGTTGGCGTCGCGGCGCAGTTCACGGTGCAGAGCGTCGAACTCCGCCGTCAATCGGTCGCGGGTCAGCGGCTGGTCCAGCCAGCGCAACACCGCTGGCCCCAGATTGGCCACGGTCGCCGCGTCCTGGATGAACTCCGGCACCAGTTCCCGCCCGGCCAGCAGATTGGGCAGAGCGAAGTGGGAAATCTTCACCAGCCGCCGAGCGAGCCACGCGGTCACCGGCGCCACCCGATAGGCCACCACCATCGGCCGCTTGAGCAGCATCGCCTCCAGGGTCGCGGTGCCCGAGGCCAGCAGCACCACGTCGGCGGCGGCCATCGCCATGCGGGATTGGCCTTGCACCAGCGTCAACGGCAAGGCGGGAGCGCGCTCGGCTCGCATCCCCGCCAGCACTTCGTACAGGCGCGGCGTCGCCGCCGGCAGCACGAACCGAAGGTCGGGACGCCGGGCGTTCAACCAAACCGCCGTGTCCAGCAACAGCGGACCCAGTCGGCTGACCTCGCCCCAGCGACTGCCGGGCAACAAGGCGATGACGGGCGCTTCGTCCGGCCCCGGCAGTCCCAGCGTCCGCCGGGCCGTCACCGGATCGCCGCGCAGTGGAATCGCATCCGCCAGCGGATGCCCCACGGCGCGCACCGGTACGCCGTGATCCTGGTAGAACGCCGCCTCGAAGGGAAACAGGGTCAGCATCAGATCCACGGCGCGGGCGATCTTGCGCACCCGCCACGGCCGCCAGGCCCAGACCGAGGGGCTGACGTAATGCACGGTGGGAATGCCGTGGGCGCGCAACCGGCGCTCCAGGCCCAAATTGAAATCCGGGGCGTCGATGCCGATGAACGCCAGGGGAGGATCGGCGATGAATTGTCGATAAAGCTGACGGCGGAGAGCCAACAGATCGGGCAGGTGCCGCAGCACTTCCACCAAGCCCATGACCGCCAGTCGTTCCATCGGAACCAGGGTTTGAAAGCCTTGGGCCAACATGGCCGGCCCGCCGACCCCGGTAAAGCGGAGTTGGGGATCCTGCGCCCGGAGCGCCGCTATCAGACCAGCGCCGAGCAAATCGCCCGACAACTCGCCGGCAACGATGGCGACGTGCATGAATCAGCGACGCTAGCGAACGATCCCGTTGCGGGAGGGCGCCGCCAGGAAATCGGCCAGGATTTGCAACTGCGGCCATTCCACCGTCATTTCGCGCACCTTGTCCAGGGCTTCCTCCAGCCGCAGATTGGCGCGGTAGATCACCTTGTAGGCGCGGCGAATCGCCTGAATCTCCTCGTCGGCGAAGCCGCGCCGACGCAGACCCTCGGCGTTGATGCCGTGCGGCTCGGCGCGATAGCCGGCCACGGTCACGTAGGGTGGCACATCCCGATGCACCCCGCAGGCGAAACCGCAGAAGCTGTGCATCCCCAGGCGGGTGAACTGATACACCAGGGCAAATCCGCCCAGCACCACGTCATCCTCGATATGGACATGCCCGGCCAGCGATGCCCCGTTGGCGAAGATGGTTCGGTCGCCCACCATGCAGTCGTGGGCGATGTGGACATAGGCCATGATCCAATTGTCATGGCCCAGCCGGGTCAGCCCAATGTCCTGCGCGGTGCCGCGGTTGATGGTGACGAATTCGCGGATGGTGTTGCGGTCGCCGATCTCCAGCCGGGTCGGCTCGCCGCCATACTTCTTGTCCTGGGGCATTTCCCCCAGCGAACTGAACTGGTAAATCCGATTGTCGCGGCCAATCCGAGTCGGCCCCTGAATGACCACGTGCGGGCCGATCCAGGTGCCGGTGTCGATCTCCACTTCCGCGCCGATCACCGAAAACGGCCCCACGGTGACGTCTGGCGCCAGTCGAGCCGCCGGGTCCACCACGGCGCGTGGATCGATCACAGGTCGATGTCCCGCTTGGCGCACATGAGATCGGCGGACGCCACCAACTGTCCATCCACCTTGGCTTCGCAGAGGAACTTACCAATCCCGCGCTTGATCCGATCCAGCCGAACCTCCAGGATCAGTTGATCGCCGGGTTCCACCGGCCGCTTGAACCGGGCGTTGTCCACACCCACCAGGTAATACATGGAACGATGGTCGGGCTTCTCCTTCTCGCTCTTGAACGCCAGGATTCCCGTCGCCTGCGCCAGCGCCTCCAGGATCAGCACTCCGGGCATGATCGGCCGCTGCGGAAAGTGTCCCAGGAAAAAGGGTTCGTTGAAGCTGACGTTCTTGAGGCCGATCAGCGACCGCCCCAGTTCGATCGCCAGCACCCGATCGATAAGGAGAAACGGGTAGCGATGCGGCAAATATTCCAAAATCCCCTGAATGTCCATCGACTCGTTCATGGTTCCGCCTTGATCCTTGTCATCTCGGATGAGTGATTGCCAAGCGCTGTTTCGATTGATCTTTCTTTCCAGGACGGTCAACCGCCGGAACAACTCATCCAGCCGGCGCAGGCGGGCGCTGATCTTGTTCCAGAGCCGGTTGGGCTCCACCGTCAGCCCCGAGGAATACGCGCCCGGCTTGGTGATGGACTGGGCGACCAGCGACATACCGGTAATCTGAGCCCCGTCGGCGATTTCCAGATGACCAGCGATGCCGACACCCCCACCCACCATGCAATGCCGACCAATCCGGGCGCTGCCGGCGATGCCGACACAGCCGGCCAGCGCGCTGTGGGCGCCGATGCGGACGTTGTGGGCCACCTGAATCTGATTGTCCAGCTTGACCCCTTCCTCGATCACCGTGTCTTCCAGCGCGCCGCGGTCGATGGTGGTGTTGGCGCCGATCTCGACGTCATCCCCGACCGCCACGCCGCCCAGTTGGGGCACCTTGAGCCAGCGGCCCCCATGGTCGAGAGCCAGGCCGAAGCCGTCGCCGCCGATCACCGCGCCCGGATGCGCCAGCACCCGACGCCCGAGCCGCGCTCGGTGACAGACGGTCACCCGCGCCACCAGCCGGCTCCCGGCGCCGATCACGGCCTGTTCGCCGATCACGCAGCCCGGCCCCACGATCACCCCGGACTCGATCACCGCACCCGCTTCCACCGCGCAATGCGGTCCGATCCAGGCGTCGGTGGCGACGCTCGCCGTGGGGCTGACCCAGGCGGTGGGATGAATGCCGCGCCGCGATTCGACGGCCGGTTCGAACAGCGCCGCGGCCCGGGCGTAGGCGACATGCGGATTGGCGGCCACCAGCGCCGGCGCCGGGCAAGCCTTGGCATCCTCGGACGACAGGATCACCGCGGTCGCCTGGGTGGTCGCCAGGTAGGAACGGTAGCGAGGATGGGTCAGAAAGCTGATCTGCCCCGGTCCCGCGCTCTGCAAGGGCGCCACTCCAACAATGATCGTCGCGGCGTCGCAGCCTTGCAGACGCGCGCCCGCCGCCGCCGCGATCTCGCCCAGCGTGGTCATGTCGGCCGCTACTTGGATGTCAATCGCTTGAGCACCTTGTCGGTGACATCCACCTGGGGGCTGGCATACAGTGTCGCGTTGTCGTTGATGACCAGATCGAAGCCTTCTTCCTTGGCGACGCCGTTGATCACCTCCAACACCTGCTTCTGGAACTTACCCAGTTCCTCGTTGCGGCGCAGGTTGAAGTCCTCCCGGAATTCGTCGCTGGTCCGCTTCAGTTCTCGAGCCTGGTTGCGAATCTCGTTTTCCAGATTGCGGCGCTGGCTTTCGCTCATCACCGCGCCGTCCTTGGCCAGTTTCTCTTCCTGCTTGCGCAATGCTTTCAGCGCATCGTCCAGGCCCTTCTTGCGCGGCGCGAATTCCTGTTCCAGCCGTTTGCTGGCCGTCTCGGCCTGCGGCGCGCTGTTCAGGATCTTGGCGATGCTGACAAAGCCAATTTTTACTTCGGCCGCCCACGCCAGCGAAGCCGGCAACGTCAAGGCTGTTGCGATCAATAAGTTACGCACGAGTTTCAACGTCAGTACCTCCATCGGCAGAATAGTGGGGGGCATCGCCCCAATGCAAGAATCGAGTTCAAAGCTTCGGCGTCAGTTCAGCGGTACCCCAAAGGAGAACTGGAAAGCCTCCGTTTCGTCGCCGGACTGTTCGTTGAGCGGCGCCGCGATGCTCAATACGATCGGTCCCAGCGGCGAGATCCACAAGCCGGACAAACCGACCGAATAGCGCAACTCGTTGGCGTCGAAATCACTGATGGTGGTGAAGACGTTGCCGATATCGAAGAAGGCCGCCACCCGCATGTTTTCGGACTTCTCCATGAACGGCACCGGCAGAATGAATTGCGTGCTGGCCACGGTCTTGAACGCGCCGCCGGTGGGGTCGCCGGTGGGGTCATCAAGGGAATCGCCTTCCTGGTAGTAACGGGGTCCCAGGGTATTCGCTTTCCAGCCCCGCACCGAACGCAGGCCGCCCGCGTAAAAGTTCTCGAAAAAGGGCAGACCGTCGGTATCGCCGTAACCATCGCCATAGCCGATTTCGCCGCCCACCGTCCAGGTCAGCCAGCGCGCCAGCGGGAAATAGGCGATGCCCCGGTAGCTGAGTTTGTAAAATTCGGCGTCGCTGCCGGGAAGGGCGATTTCCGCCGCCAGTTGGTTCAGATAGCCGCTCGTTGGGAAGATAACCCGGTTGCGAGTATCGCGCGCCCAACCGGCGTCCAGCTTGAACTCATTGTAGGTATCGCCGTTCTGCCGCAGGTACTCGCAAATTTGTGGCGGTGTCCGGTTGGTCGTGTCGGGTTCGGTCGTCCCGCACCCAAACGTGTCGATCCAAAGGTGCTCGTAGCCCGGACTGACGCGCAGGGTATCGAATTCATTGAGCGGAAACCCGAAACTGACCTGGGCGCCATAGCTGTTCAGGATATAGTCGGCGGTGTTGGTCTCGGCGCTGTCGATTTCCCGGTAGTAAAGCCGGAAGCCGCGACTGACGCCATCGGGGGTAAAATAGGGGTTGTTGTAGAACAGGCTGTAGTTTTGGCCGGTGTCGCTGTTGTTCAGCGCCAGACTGAGCTGGTTGCCCGTCCCCAGAAAATTGTTCTGGGTCACGCTCGCGTTCAGCATCAGGCCGGACTCCTGGCCATAACCGATGCCGAACAGCAGACTGCCCGATGGTCGTTCGACCACGGTGAAGTTGGCGTCCACCTGATCGTTGGCGCCGGGCACGGCGGGGGTTTCCAGGTTGACGCTTTCCAGATAATCGAGCCGCTGCAACCGGGTCTTGGAACGCTCGATGTCCTTGGTCGAGAACCACGAGCCTTCGGTCTGGCGCAACTCCCGGCGCAGCACTTCGTCCTGGGTCTTGATGTTGCCCTGAAAGTTGACCCGCCGGACATAGATCCGCTTGCCCGGATCCACCACGAAATTCAGCGCGACCTTGCGGGTTTCGTCATCCACTTGCGGCACGGCGTTGACATTGGCGAAGGCATAGCCCTCCTGCCCCAGCCGTTCGCCCATCGCCTTGGCGGTCTCGGTCAACCTGGCGCGCGAGAAGGGCTCGCCCGGTTTGAGGGTGATCAGTTGGCGCAGATCCGATTCCGCGACAACGCCGAAATCCCCGCTCAGTTGCACGTCCGCCAGGGTATACATCTCGCCCTCGGTGATGTTGAGCGTGATGTAGACGTCCTTCTTGTCCGGGGTGATCGAGACCTGGGTGGAATCGACGTTGAACTTGAGATAGCCCCGATCCAGGTAGAACGAACGCAGGGTTTCGATGTCGGCCGCCAGCCTTTGCTTGGAATACTGATCGTCCTTGGTGAAGAACGAGAACCAGCCGGGCGTGGACGATTGCAGTTGGCCCAGCAGTTCCTTTTCGGTAAACGCCTTGTTGCCGACGATGGTAATCTGGCTGATATTGGCTACCGCCCCTTCCGAAATCTCGATGGTAATCGCGACCCGGTTGCGTTCCAGTGGCCGCACCTGGCTGTCGATCCGCACCGCGTAGCGGCCGCGGCTGTAGTACAGCCGCAGCAGTTCCTGCTCCACCTTGTCGAGCAGCGACCGGTCGAACACGCGGCCATCGGCCAGGCCGACCCCGGTCAGGGCCTTCTTGAGATCGTCGGTGCTGATGTCGCTGTTGCCCGTGATCTTGACCTCGGCGATGGCCGGCCGCTCGGTCACGGTGATCACCAGCACCTCACCCTTGCGCTCCAGATTCACGTCGGTGAAGAAACCGGTCTTGAACAGCGCGCGGATGATTTCCGGGTAATCCTTCTCCGAAATCGTCGAACCCACCTGCACCGGTAGATAATTGAACACGGTGCCGGCGGAGATCCGCTGCAATCCCTCGACCTGGATATCGCGCACGACGAAGGCGGCGGCATGGGCCTGGGCGACCGCGACCAGCAGGCCCAGCGAAAACAGCAGGGAGCGATACACGTTCATGAGTACGTCATTATCCAGGGCCGGGATCGGCGGTTCCTATCCCAGCAGACGGTTGAAATCGTTGAACAAGGCTAGCCCCATCAACAGCACCAGGACCACAATCCCCACCCGTTGCCCGAAATTTTGCACCGCGTCGGACAACGGACCGCCCTTGATCAGTTCGATCAGGTAGTACAGCAGGTGGCCTCCGTCCAGCACCGGCACCGGCAACAGGTTCAAAACCCCCAGGCTGAGGCTGACCAGGGCCAGCAGCGACAGGAACGCCAGGGCGCCGGCGCTGGCCGCCTGGCCGGCGAAGTGGGCGATGGTGATCGGCCCGCTGAGATTGTCCAGCGAGGCCCGGCCCACCAGCATCCGACCCAGCATGCGCAAGGTCAGCAGCGACATGTCCCAGGTCTTGCCGAGGGCCGCGCCCACCGCGTCCAGCGGTCCATACCGTACCACGACCCGCAAGCTTTGGGCGAGATCGTCGGGGATCTCGGCGACGGCGCCGATGAAACCGACCCGTTCGCCCTGCTCGGTTTCCCGCGTGTCGGGAATGACTTCCAGCGTCTGTTCGGCGCCGTCGCGCTCGATCCGCACGCTGAAGGACTGGCCTGGATGCCGCTGAATCAACCCGCGCCACTGGTCCCAGTCCGCGATGGGTTCGCTGGCGGCCCGCACGATGCGATCGCCCGGTTGCAGACCGGCGCGCTCCGCCGCGCCACCGCGCGTCACCTGGCCGATCACCGCCGGCAGCACCAGCCGCCACGGTTTCAATCCCAGCCGGTCGAACACCGACGCGGCATCCCCCAAGTCCTCGACCCCACGCGCGTCCAGCACGCGAACCCGCGCCCGGTCGTCGGCGTCCTTGACCTCGACCTGGATCGCTTCGTCGGCCATGACGCGATCCACCAGCTCCAGCATGGCCGCGCTCAGGGTCGGCGTTGGCTTGCCGTCGATGGCGACGATCAGATCGCCCTTTTGAAAGCCGCCCGCCGCCGCCACGGAACCGGGCTTGGGGTCGTCGAGCAGCGGCTTGGCGCCGGGGACGCCGACCATGAACATCAGGCTGTAGGCCAGGATGGCGAACAGGAAATTGCAGAGCGGCCCGGCCAGCACGATGGCGATGCGCGAACCGACCGGTTGGCGATTGAACGCGCGGGGCAGTTCGGCGGTTGGAACCTCGCCCTCGCGTTCGTCCAGCATCTTCACATAGCCGCCCAGTGGCAGTGCGGCGACCACGTACTCGGTCCCGTCCCGACCAAGCCGTCGCCACAACGGCTTGCCGAAACCGACGGAAAACCGGAGCACCTTGACGCCCAGCCGGCGGGCCACCCAGAAATGCCCAAATTCGTGGACGGTGATCAACACGCCCAGTGTTACAAGGAAAGCCAGCAACGAAATCAACGGACCACTGCTCATTATCGCCCCTCCGACACTTGGGCGGCGATCCTCTCAACGGCCACGGCGCGCGCCAGGGCGTCATCGGCGAGGATCGTCGCCAGCGTATCGACCCCATGTGATGACACTCGTTCCAAAGTCCATTCGACCGCGGCGGCAATGTCGGTGAAGCGAATCCGCCGATCCAGGAAGGCTTGCACGGCGACTTCGTTGGCTGCGTTCAGAATGGCCGGCGCGGTTCCACCCGCCGCCAGCGTGGCGAAGGCCAGCCGCAGGCAGGGAAATCGGGCGAGATCCGGAGTCTGGAATTCCAGAGGAGCCAGCCGGGCGAAATCCAGGAACGCCGCGCCGGACGTCAGCCGGCCCGGCCAGGCCAGCGCCTGCGCGATGGGCGTGCGCATGTCGGGGTTGCCCAACTGCGCCAGCACCGAGCCGTCTTCGTATTCCACCATCGAGTGAATCACGCTCCGCGGATGCACCACCACCTCGATTCGCTCGGGCGGCGCGGCGAACAGCCAGCGCGCCTCGATCACTTCCAGTCCCTTGTTCATCATCGTGGCGGAATCCACCGAGATTTTCCGGCCCATGCGCCAGTTCGGATGGGCGCAGGCCTGATCCGGCGTCACGTCCGGCAATTGTTCCAACGGCGTCGCGCGGAACGGCCCGCCGGAACCGGTCAGCAGAACGCGTCGGACGCCCGCCGCCGTCAAACCCCTGGCCGCGAAATCCGGCGGCAGGCACTGGAACACCGCGTTGTGTTCGCTGTCGATGGGCAGCAACTCCGCGCCGTGCTCGCGCGTCGTCGCCATGAACAGTGGCCCGGCCATGACCAGGGCTTCCTTGTTGGCCAGCAGCACCCGCTTGCCGGCCCGCGCCGCCGCCAGGGTTGGCAACAGGCCGGCCGCGCCGACGATGGCCGCCATGATGTAAGCCGCTTCCGGCAGGGTCGCGACCCGTTCCAGTTCAGCCGCGCCGGCCAGGACCTCGACCGGCCGTCCCGCCGCTCGCAACCGGTCGCGCAACCGCTCGGCCGCGTCCGGCTCCACCATCACCGCATACTCCGGTTCGTGGCTCAGGCACTGCCGGAGCAGCCCCTCAACGTCGCGGTGGGCGGTCAGCGCCACGACCCGGAACCGGTCGGCGTGGCGGCCCAGCACATCGAGCGTGCTGACCCCAATCGACCCGGTCGAACCGAGAACGGTGACGCCAACGCGCGCGTTCATCCCGCCAGCCCATGCCAGCCCAGCAGAAACACCGGCGCGGCGGCGATCAGGCTGTCCAGTCGATCCAGCGCGCCGCCGTGACCCGGCAACAGCGAACCGCTGTCCTTCACCCCACGCTGCCGCTTCAGCATGCTTTCGAACAGATCTCCGACGATGGAAAAACCGACCGTGACCATGCAGACCACCACGAATCCAGGCCAGCGCGAACCTACGCCCAGCACCGCCGCGCCGATCAGGGCGAAGAGCAGGGTCGCCGCCGCCGCGCCCCAGACCCCTTCCCAGGTTTTACCGGGGCTGATGGTCGGCGCCAGCTTGCGTCGTCCCCAGCGACGGCCGGCGAAGTAGGCGCCGATGTCGGCGACCCAGATCAGCATCAGCAGGAACAGCACATGACCCGGACCGAATTCGTTGCGCAAACCCATCAGCGCCGCCCAGGCCGCCGCCAGCGCCGCCACGCCGGCCGCGCCGACCACGCGGGGACGGTCCTGGCGTTCCGGTCGCTCGGCGTAACGCCACAACCAGACCAGAACGCCGCACCAGGCGACGAACGCCAAAACCATCAGGCCGGTCATGAAGGCCGCCCGTCCCGTCAACGGCCAGACCGCCAGGGTCAGGGCTAGCACCAGACCGCCGTACAGCCAGCGGTCGCGCGGTTGCGTCAAACCGGCCAGGTCGGCCCACTCCCAGGCGCACAGCAACAGGACCACCAGCAGCACCGCGCCAAAACCGACAGCCGGCAGTTTCAACACCACCCACAGAGCGATCAGGGCCAGCACGCAGGCGGTGATCACGCGTTGCTTAAGCATCGGCGACTCCGGCAACCTGTTCGCTGGTCTGGCCGAATCGTCGCTGCCGGCTGGCGAACGCGGCGCAGGCGGCGTCCAGGGCCTTGTCGTCGAAGTCCGGCCACAACCGGTCGGTGAAGTACAGCTCGGTGTACGCCAACTGCCAGAGCAGGAAATTGCTGATCCGCTGCTCGCCGCCGGTGCGGATGAACAAATCCGGCTCCGGCAAATCGGCCAGGCAGGTATGGCGATGCACCAGGTCGACGGTCACGTCGCCCGGCCGCACCCGGCCCGTCGCCGCCGCCTCGGCCACGCGCCGGC
Source organism: uncultured Candidatus Competibacteraceae bacterium (assembly GCA_937960715.1). Lineage (GTDB taxonomy): Bacteria > Pseudomonadota > Gammaproteobacteria > Competibacterales > Competibacteraceae > Contendibacter. Next base: position 25,433 of record CALGOO010000183.1, on the reverse strand, counting down.
TGGCCTGGGCAATGTCCCAGCGCCCGCCGTAGTTGGCGGCGATGACCAGGGTCAGGCCGGTGTTCGCGGCGGTTCGCTGCTCGGCCTGGGCGATGTATTCCTGCAAGGTCGCGGCAAAGGCGCTCCGGTCGCCGATGAAGCGCAAGCGGACGTTGGCCACGTCCAGGCGGCGAATCTCGCGGCGCAGGGTGGTCAGGAACAGGTTCATCAGCAACTCGACTTCCGGCCGCGGCCGCCGCCAGTTCTCGCTACTGAAGGCGAACAGGGTCAGCACCTCGATGCCGCGCTCGCTGCACGCCTTGACGATCCGCCGCACCGCCTTGGCGCCTTCCCGGTGGCCAGCCGTGCGGGTCAGGGAACGCTGCTGCGCCCAGCGCCCGTTGCCGTCCATGACGATGGCCACGTGTCGGGGCAACAGCGCGCACGGCGACGTGGCGCAAACGTCAAACGTCACCCTGAAGGCTCCCTGGCCAAATTGCCATTGCGATGGGGTTCTAGGCCGGTGCTTCAGATTTCCATCAGCTCGGCTTCCTTGGCCGCCAGCGTCTTGTCCACGTCCTGGATATGCCGGTCGGTGAGTTTTTGAATCTCGTCCTGGGTCTGGCGCTCGACGTCCTCGGGGATCTTCTTATCCTTGAGCAGGGTCTTGAGCTGATTGTTGGCGTCGCGGCGGATGTTGCGGATCGCGACCTTCGCTTCCTCGCCCTCGCGCCGCACCACCTTGACCAGATCGCGACGCCGCTCCTCGGTCAGCGGTGGCAGCGGCACCCGGAGGGTCGTCCCGGCGGAGGCTGGATTCAGGCCCAAATCGGACTTCAGGATCGCTTTTTCGATGGGTCCGACCATGTTCCTTTCCCAGGGCGTGACCAGCAGGGTGCGGGCGTCGGCCACCGCGACCGACGCCACCTGATTGAGCGGTGTCTCGTTGCCGTAGTAACTGACCGTAACGTGATCGAGCAGGCTGGCGTGGGCGCGGCCGGTGCGCAACTTGGTCAGCGCCTGCTTCAGACTGTCCACGCTCTTCGCCATGCGGGCGGCGGTTTCTTTTTTGAGAGGGTCGATCATGTCGTCATTCCCGCACCACGGTGGTGCCCACGTTCTCGCCACGCACGATCCGCACCAGGTCGCCATGGCGATTGATGTTGAAAACCTTCAGCGGCAAATCGTGCTCGCGACACATGACGATGGCCGTGGCGTCCATCACGCCCAGCTTGCGCGCCAGCGCCTCGTCGTAGGTGATCCGCTCGTAGCGCACCGCGCCGGCGTCCTTGACCGGGTCCGCCGAATAAACGCCGTCCACCTTGGTGCCCTTGAGCATCACCTCGGCGTTGATTTCAAGCGCCCGCAGGCTGGCGGCGGAATCGGTGGTGAAAAACGGGTTGCCGGTGCCGGCGGCGAAGATCACCACCCGGCCCTTTTCCAGATGGCGAATGGCGCGGCGGCGGATGTAATCCTCGCACACCTGGTTGATGCGGATGGCCGACATCACCCGGGTGAACACGCCCAGTCGCTCCAGGGTGTCCTGCATCGCCAGGGAGTTCATCACCGTGGCCAGCATCCCCATGTGGTCGGCGGTCGCTCGGTCCATCCCGGCCTGGGCCAGCCCCGCGCCCCGGAACAGATTGCCGCCGCCGATCACCATGCCCACTTCCACCCCCAGGCGACATAACTCCAGCACCTCGCTCGCGATCCGAGCCAGCACCTCCGTATCGACGCCAAACTCCCCGTTCCCCATCAGGGCCTCGCCGCTGAGCTTGAGGAGAATGCGTTTGAAGGCCGGTTTGGAATCCCGTGTGGACATGGCGTTGCCTGGGTGGTCGAAAACGGGCGGATTGTACCTGATCGCGATCCCGGCGTCAGTGACAGCGCCGCGACCGCGGGTTCGAGGCGGGTTCGGGACTAGTCGTCGCCGTCGCCGCGCGCCGCCGCCACCTCGGCGGCGAAATCGCTGGATTTCTTCGCGATGCCTTCGCCCAACTCGAAACGCTCGAACCGAACCACGCGCGCCTTGCGGGACTTGAGCAGTTGTTCCACGCTCTGTTCGGGATCCTTGACGAAGGGCTGGCCCAGCAGGGTCACCTCCTCGAAATACTTGCGCAACCGTCCCTCGGCGATCTTGTCGATCATCCCGGCCGGTTTGCCCTCGGCCACTGCCCGGGCCGCGTAGATTTCCTTTTCCTTGGCGATCGACTCGGCGGGCACCTGATCGGCGCTGACGCACAGTGGTCGACTGGCGGCGATGTGCATGGCGATGTCCTTGGCCAGGTCGGCGTCGCCGCCCTCCAGTTCCACCAGCACGCCGATCCGGGTTCCATGCAGGTAGCTGCCCAGCACGCCGGTCGAGGACGTCAGCCGAGCCCCGCGCCGGACGTTGATGTTCTCGCCGATCCGGGCGATGCAGTCGCGCCGGTTCTGTTCGACGCTCTGGCCGTTGGCCATGGTCGCCGCCAACAGCGCGTCCAGATCGGTGGGACCCTCGCGCAGTACCGTATCGGCGACCTCGGCGGCGAAGGTCCGGAAATCGTCGTTCTTGGTGACGAAGTCGGTTTCGCAGTTGACCTCGGCCATGGCCACCGCCCCGGCCGCCTGCCGAAGAACGATCAGACCCTCGGCGGCGACGCGGCTGGCCTTCTTGTCGGCTTTGGCCTGGCCGGCCTTGCGCATCAGTTCGACCGCCGCCTCGATGTCGCCCCCGGTTTCCTGCAGGGCTCTCTTGCACTCCATCATTCCCGAACCCGTGCGCTCGCGCAGTTCCTTGACCAGAGCCGCCGTGATGTCCGCCATGCTTGTTTACCTCTGAAAAAAGCGAATTCAATTCAAAACGTGCTTGAAATCGGAAGGGGGGTCGTGGTCAACCCCATCAAAAAGGCTCGCGGGCCAAACGCGCGCGAGCCTGTCGGACCATGCCCGGTCGCGGGACTCAGACGCCGCCGCTCGCCAGCAGCGTTTCCTCCGGAATTTCGATGAACTCTTCCTCGGCGCGGCCCACGGTCAGCACGGCGCGACCTTCCAACACCGCCTCGGCCAAACCGCCGACGTAGAGTTGGATCGCGCGGATCGCGTCGTCGTTGCCGGGAATGAGGTAGTTGATACCGTCCGGCGAGTTGTTGGTGTCCACCACTCCAACCACCGGAATGCCCAGCTTGTTGGCTTCCTGCACCGCGATGCGCTCGTGGCCGACGTCGATCACGAACAGCGCGTCCGGCAGACTGGCCATGTCCTTGATGCCGCCCAGGCTGCGCTCCAGTTTGTCCATCTCGCGGCGCAGACCGATGACTTCCTTCTTGGCCAGGCGGTCGAAGGTGCCGTCCTGCGCCATCAGGTCCAGGTCCTTGAGCCGTTTGATCGACTGGCGGACGGTCTTGAAGTTGGTGAGCATTCCGCCCAGCCAGCGGTGATTGACATAAGGCATGCCGCAGCGCAACGCCGCTTCGGCGGTCGCTTCGCGGGCCGAGCGCTTGGTCCCCACCAACAGAATTTTGCCGCCCTGCGAAGCCATCCGGCCGGCGAAATTCAGCGCCTCCAGATACATTGGCAGGGTTTTTTCCAGGTTGACGATGTGGATCTTGCTGCGCGCCCCGAAGATATACGGGGCCATCTTGGGATTCCAGTAACGGGTCTGGTGGCCAAAGTGCACGCCGGCCTCCAGCATCTGGCGCATGGAAACGGTCGCCATTGCCGAGTGTTCTCCTTACCTGAGAGGGGGGTTGGGCCTCCATCCGCCCCAGGTGGCGACCCGTGTTATCGGGCACCCGGCCACCCGTGCCGGCGAATGTGAGAAGTGGTTTGCCTGCCGCTTGCTTGGTTGTTGATTCAATCGGCCCGCCATCGCGAGCGGGCGAATCGAGGGTTTGCCTAAAAAGCGCGCGCTTTATAACATGGATCGCTTCGGAAAACCAAACGAACGCCGCCCGCGACGCGCTGTCTCAACTCCCGGCGACCGCGCCAACCGCCGTTTCCCCCATGCTGCATAGCCGTTTCCGCGAACCGAACATGTTTCAAAAGCCCCCCAAAAAATCGCTGAACATCACGCTCAAGACGCCGGAAGAAATCGAAAAGATGCGGGTGGCCGGCCGGTTGGCCGCCGAGGTGTTGCGCATGATCGAACCCCATGTGCGCGAGGGCGTCACCACCGAGGAACTGGATCGGATCTGCCACGACCATATCGTCAACACGCAAGGGGCGATTCCCGCCCCGCTCAATTATCGCGGCTTCCCCAAATCGATTTGCACCTCGGTCAACCAGGTGGTTTGCCACGGCGTTCCCGGTCCGAAGACGCTGAAGAAAGGCGACGTGCTCAACATCGACATCACCGTGATCAAGGACGGCTACCATGGCGACACCAGCCGGATGTTCGCGATCGGCGCGCCGCCCATCGCCGCGCGGCGAGTCAGCCAGGTCGCCTACGAATGCCTGTGCGCCGGCATTCGCATGGTGCGGCCCGGCGTCCGCCTCGGCGACATCGGCCACGCCATTCAAAAGCACGCCGAGGCCCAGCATTGCTCGGTGGTGCGCGAATATTGCGGCCACGGCATCGGCCGGGAATTTCACGAGGACCCGCAGGTCCTGCATTACGGCAAACCCGGCGACGGCGTTCTTCTGACGCCGGGCATGACCTTCACCATCGAGCCGATGATCAACGCCGGCAAGCGCCACGTCAAACTGCTGCCCGACGGCTGGACCGTGGTCACCAAGGATCACAGCATCTCAGCCCAGTGGGAGCATACCGTTCTGGTGACCGAAACCGGTCACGAAATCCTCACGCTGCTCCCTGGCGAATCGCTCTGAACTTTCACCTCGCTCCTTTTTGAGATCCATGTCTTACGCACCTTCCGCCGACAAGACGATCCTCGCTTCCGATCCCGCCCCGCCGGTCGAAAACCGACGCTGGGACGAAGTCGCCATCGTTCCCTTCGACGCGGCGGCGTTCGAGCGCGAACTGGCCGCCGCCCCCAGTCCCATCGCTCCGTTCCGCGCCCGGCTCAAGGACGGCGACGCCCGGTTCAAGGAGCTGTTCCTGCAGGGCGTTCCCGCCCACGAGTTGGTGTCGGCCCGCGCCCGGTTGATGGACGAGCTGCTACTGCGAGCCTGGTCGCGGTTTTTCGAGGCGGACGCGCCGGACCTGGCGCTGGTGGCGGTGGGCGGCTACGGTCGCGGCGAACTGCACCCCGGTTCGGACGTGGACATCATGATCCTGCTCGACGATCGGGCCCTGGACGCCCACCGCGCCGGGCTGGAAAGCTTCCTGACGTTCCTGTGGGACATCGGCCTGGACGTCGGCCACAGCGTGCGTACGGTCGAGGACTGCGCCCACGAGGGCGCCGCCGACATCACGGTCGCCACCAGCCTGATGGAGGCGCGGCGACTCACCGGCTCCACGACGCTGTTCGAGCGGATGCGCGCCGTCACCGGTCCCGACCGCATCTGGCCGGACGCCGCCTTCTTCGAATCCAAGCGGCGCGAGCGCCAGCAGCGTTGCCAGCGGTACAACGAAACCGCCTTCAACCTGGAGCCCAATATCAAGGAAGGCCCTGGCGGCTTGCGCGATTTGCAGATGATCGGCTGGGTCGCCAAGCGCCACTTCGGCGCCAACACCCTGGACGAACTGGTCGGCCACGGTTTTCTCAGTCCGCGCGAATACGAGGAGTTGATCGGGTGCCGCGACTTCCTCTGGCAGATTCGTTTCGCCCTGCACGTCCTGACCGGTCGCCGCGAGGACCATCTGCTGTTCGATCATCAACGGCGCATCGCCCGACAACTGGGTTATCGCGACCAGAATCACAATCTGGCGGTCGAGCAGTTCATGCAGCGCTACTACCGCACGGTCAACGCCCTGGGCCAGCTCAACGAGATGTTGCTGCAACTGTTCGAGGAAGCGATCCTGCTGGCCGACGATCCAGACGAACCGACGCCGATCGGCCGCCGGTTTCAGGTCCGGCGCGGCTATCTGGAAGTCACCCGGCCCAACGTATTTTTGCGCTACCCGTTCGCCCTGCTGGAAATCTTTCTGATCTTGCAGCAACACCCGGAACTCAAGGGCATCCGCGCCGCCACCGTCCGTCTGATCCGCGAACATCTGCCGTTGATCGACGACAAGTTCCGCCACGACATGCGGCCGCGCAGCCTGTTCATGGAAATCCTGCGCCAGCCTCACGGCGTGACCCAGCAGTTGCGGCTGATGAACGCCTGCGGGGTGCTGCCGGCCTATCTGCCGGAATTCGGCCAGATCGTCGGCCGGATGCAATACGACCTGTTCCACGCTTACACCGTGGACCAGCACATCCTGTTCGTGGTGCGCAACCTGCGGCGGTTCTTCCTGCCCCAGTTCGCCCAGGAATTGCCGCGTTGCAGCACGATCATGGAGCAACTGCCCAAGCCGGAGTTGCTGTACATCGCCGGCCTGTATCACGACATCGCCAAGGGGCGCGGTGGTGATCACTCCGAACTGGGCGCCGGCGATGTCGAACGGTTCTGCCAACGGCATGGCATGAGCAGCTTCGATACCCGACTGGTCGCCTGGCTGGTGCGCCATCACCTGACCTTGTCGCTCACCGCGCAGAAGAAAGACATCCACGACCCGGCGGTCATTCACGACTTCGCCCGACGGATGGGCGATCAAATGCACCTGGATTATCTGTATCTGCTGACGGTGGCCGACATCCGAGGCACCAATCCCAAGCTGTGGAACACCTGGCGGGATTCGTTGCTGTGGCAGTTGTACGAGGCCACCCGCCGGGCGTTGCGCCGGGGACTGGACAACCCCATCGACAAGGAAGAACGCATTCGCGAGGTGCAAACCCAGGCCCGACAACGGCTGCTCGCGACCAGGATCGACGAGGCGCGCGTCGATCGGGTCTGGGAAGGCTTTGGCGACGACTACTTCCTGCGCCATTCCATCGACGAAATCGCCTGGCACACGCGCGCGATCCTCAAGAAAGGATACAACGAGCAACCGCTGGTCCTGGCCCGCGCCGACCCGCGGCGGGGCGGCACGGAAATCTTCATCTACACCCTCGATCAGGACAATCTGTTCGCACTGATCACTTCGCTCCTCGACCACCTGGGGTTGACGATCCTCGACGCTCGCATCCTGACCGGCCATCGCGGGTACGCCCTGGACAGTTTCACGGTGCAAGAGGATTCCGGCGCGCCGATCCACGACCGGGCGCGAATCAAGGAAATCATCGCCACGCTGCGCCACGCCCTGAGTCAGCCGGACGCCGCGCCGATCCTGCCCAGCCGGCACATTTCGCGGATTCAGCGGGCGTTCCAGATACCGACCTGGGTATCGTTTCGCGAGGACGAAGCCAACGGCCGCACGGTGGTGGAACTCGTGTCCTGGGACCGGCCCGGACTGCTGTGCCGGGTCGGACAGGCGTTCATGGAGTGCGGCGTGCAGTTGCACAACGCCAAGATCGCCACGATCGGCGCTCAGGTCGAGGACGTGTTTTTCGTCACCGACCGCGAGAATCGGCCACTGAACGATTCCCAAAAATACGCGGCGCTGCGCGCGGCGCTGGTCGGGCAACTGGATTCGGGCGAGGATTGATCAGGCCGGCTTGCGGCCATGCACCGTCGCCAGCCAGATGCCCAGCGCGATGAGGGCGATGCCGGCGGCGTGAAAGCCGTACAGTCGTTCCCCGAGAAAGACCATGGACAGTACCGCCCCGAACGCCGGCATCAGGTGCAGGAACTGGCCGGTGCGGTTGGCGCCCAGTTCCGCTACTGCCCGGTTCCAGAAGATGTAGGCCAGAATTGAGGGAAACAAGGCCAGATACAAGATGCTGCCCACGGTGGCGGTGTTGACGGCGACGGTGCGGCCCTGGGCCAAGTCCCAGCCGTACAACGGTGCCAGGATGATGACCCCCAAGATCATGGTTACGGCCTGAAAATTCAGCGGTTCAAGCTCGGCCGGCCGCCAGCGCAGGCAAACCGAGTACAGCGCCCAGCTGAGCACCGCCGCCAGAATCCACAGATCGCCGGGATTGAACTGGCGGGCCAGTAATGCCCTCACCTCGCCCCGGCCGACGATCACCAGCACCCCCGCCAGCGAAATCAGAATCCCCAGCGCCTGCCAGCCGGTCACGGTCTGGCGCAGCAGCAGGAACGACAACGCCACGATCAACACCGGCGTCACCGACAGCATGATGAGGGCGTTGGTGGCGGTGGTGGATTGCAGGCCGATGTAGACGAAGGTGTTGAAGTTGACCACGCCGAGGATACTGAGCAGCAGCAGGATCGGCCCGTGCCGGCGGATGAGCGGTCCCTGTTCGCGCCGCGACGCCCACACGAACGGCAACAGGATCGCCAGCGCCACGGCCCAGCGCCAGAACGACAGGGTGAACGGGGTGAACACGGTATGCACCGCCCGCCCCAGCACGAAATTGCCGGACCAGAACAGGGTGGTCAGCACCAGCAGCAGATAGGGCGAGGGATGCACGGCGGTTGGAGTTTTCATGAACGGGGGAAACGTCATTACAGCCAGCGCCCCAGTAGTTCTTTCAACTGCTCATATTGAAAGGGCTTCGCCAGGTAATCGTCCATTCCCGCCGCCAGGCATTTTTCTCGGTCGCTGGGCATGGCGTGCGCGGTCAAGGCGATAATCGGCAGGTGCTTCTGGTTTTGCTCCTGCTCGCGCGCCCGGATGGCCCGCGTCGCCTCATAGCCATCCATCTCGGGCATCTGGCAATCCATCAAAACCAGGTCGAAGGTCTCGCCCGCCAGGGCCGCCAACGCTTCCCGCCCATTGTCGGCGACCACGACGCTCAGCCCCAGTTGCGCCAACATTTCCTGGCAAAGCAACTGGTTCACCAGGTTGTCCTCAACCAGCAACACTCGCTTTCCCTGGCGGGACAGATCCGCTTCCTGGTCGTTGCGGGAAGGGTCGACGGCAGGGTCATCCGCCGCCCGGTTCGGTGGCGCAGCGCTCCCTGGCGCCAGCGGTGGATCCGCGACGGTCTCCAGACTCAGGACAAACGAGAGTTCCGATCCCTGGCCTGGCGCGCTTCGCACCGTCAGCGTTCCGCCCATCAAGGTCACCAACTGCCGGGAAATCGTCAGGCCCAGACCCGTGCCGCCGAACTTGCGGGTCGTGCTACCGTCCGCCTGGACGAAAGCGTCGAAGACCTGCGCCTGCTCGACCTCGGTCATGCCGACCCCGGTGTCTCGAATCGCAAAGCGCAAACGTCCGTCTTCGACCGGCTCGACCCGCACCTCCACCTCACCCCGCTCGGTGAACTTGATGGCGTTGCCCAGTAAATTGGTCAACACCTGATGCAGGCGGGTCGGGTCGCCCCGAACTCGGCGGGGCGCTTGCTCCGCAACCGCGCAGACCATGTCCAGGCCCTTGCGGCGGGCTTCGCTCGCCAGAAGCGTCGCCACCTCCTCGACCTGGCGACGCAGGTCAAACTCGATCCGTTCCATCGTAAGCCGGCCAGCCTCCAGCTTGGAAACGTCCAGGATATCGTTGATCACCGTCAGCAGCTTGCCGGCCGAGCTCCGGGCCATCTCCAAATAGCCCCGCTGCCGGCTGTCCACCGTGGTCCTTTCCAACAAGTCAAGCATGCCCAGAACGCCGTTCATCGGCGTCCGAATCTCGTGGCTCATGTTCGCCAGAAAACGCGACTTGGCTTCATGGGCCCGGTCGGCGGTGGCCTTGGCCGCGCGCAGGTCGCGCTCGTGACGGTCGAGAACCCGTCCTGTCCAGTAGGCGATCAGCCCGGCCAGCAGCAATCCGCCCCCGCAAACCCATGCCAGCCACCATGTCAAGGCGTGTTGGCGAGTGGCGAGCGCCGTTTGCAGGACTTCGATATCGGTTTGGACGCGACCGACCAACTCGTCGATTTGATCGGTCACCGCCTTGACGATGCGGCGGCTGTCCGCCAACCATCGCTGTATCTGGTCGTTCAAATTCAGGATGTCTTGGCGAACCGCGAACATGCTGCGTTCGCCTTCGCCGAATGCGGCCAAACGCTTTTCGATATTGGCCACGTTGTCGGCGAGCACGGGGTTGCGCCGGGCCAGTTCGCTGGTCCGAAACGTTTCCACCGCGATCCAAAAAATGTCGTGGGAACGTTTGAATCGCTCCCGTAGCACCACCAGGTTGTCGACGTCGTTGACTTCGGTGACCGCGGCCAGCACGGCGAACAGCAGATTGCCTTCGCCGCGGATGTCGAGGGCGTGACCCATGTTTCGCGCCATCTGTTCGATCGAGGCCAGCACGGTCGATTGCGTCTGGTCCAGCTCTTCTTGCAACTCCTTGGCCAGATGGGGTTTAAGCCACTCCAAGTAGCTGTCAAGCGCGGTTCCAAATTCCCGATCCGAAGTTTCGGACCACTGGAGGGGCGGTTTCCGCCGCAAAAACCGTTCGGCCACGACCGCCAGTTGCGCGAAACGCTGGTCTTGCCCGTCGCCTTGCGCCGACCGTAGCCGGTCGAACGCGGCGCGTATCGGTTCGATCTCATCTTGCCGGAGGTTGACGCCGTTCTTGCCGTGGTTGCGGCGGGCTGCGGTCAGGCGGTCGAGCAGCAGGCGCAGTTCCATGATCGCCAGTATCTGTTGCACGCGCTGCTCTTGCAGTCCTCGCATGGTCGTCGCCTGTTGGCGAACGAGGCGCTTGGTGAGTAGCTGGTTGAGCGAATTGACCCCGTAAACGACCGGGCTGACGATATCGTTCATCTCGCCATGCAGCGTGCCGATCTCGGCCAACATGGCGGCCTGCTGGTTGTTCAGCGCGATGCGGTTGGCGTTCGCCGCCTTGAGCGTTTGCAGGGTCGTGGCCAAAAAGGCCACCCGGTCGCGCAGAATGGCGATGGTGTTGGGATCGATGCGGACATTCAACCGGGCGATGTGGGCGTCGATCTCGCGAACGAGACCGTCCAACTGGTCGGCGAGCCGCTGCGATTGTTCGCGATCGCTGGCGTTCGCCAGGGCTGGCGCCAACGCGACCAGCAGCGCGCTGCGCTCCGACAGGCGCAAGGCGGCCAAGGTTTCCGGCAAGACTTCGTGGGTCGTGCGCTCCACCGCCTGGCCGAGTTGGTCGGACGTGTAGAGCGCGAGGCCGACGGCGGTCATCAGGATGACGGCGATCCCGCCGAAAGCCAGGCAAAGCACCGCCCTGAACTTGCTTCGGCCAGTGTCGGCTACTCCGTCGATCCGCATCATGGACTTCACGGTAAGCGGTTGGCGCGCAAGATTTCCGCGGCGTTGGCGCGGTCGATAGTTAGAGTCGGCAAGGTCAGCCGTTTGGGGACTTCCTTCCCCTGAAGAAACCGCAGCGCCTGCTGGATGCCTTCGCTACCAGGGGTTTTATAGAGAAAGGTGGCGGTGAGCATACCGTCGTTCACCCACTTGACACCCTCGGCCGGAATACCGTCGACACCCAGAAAAAAGATGTCCTTTTCCCGTCTCGCATCCTTGGCGGCCAAATAAGCGCCGTAGGCCATCGGGTCGTTGTGGGCGTAGACCAGATCGATAGCGGGGTGGGATTGTAGCGCCTGGACCATGATGTCGTAGCCTCGATCCTGTTTCCAGTCGCCGTCGTGGGGTTGGTTGACAATTTCGATGCCCGGTTCCCGACTGACGATTTCATAAAAACCGTCGTGGCGATTGTGCGACTCCACGGTTCCCATTCCGCCCCAGATTTCCACCACCTTGCCGCGAGCCTGACCGGGGCCGCCGAGCAGTTCGACCGCGTAACGGCCGACGGCGCGGCCGATCTCGCGGTTGTCGCCGCCGATGAACTGGGTGTAGCGGTCGTTCGCCACGTTGTGATCCAGCACGAACACCGGGATACCGGCGTCGAACGCCTTGCTCACCACCGGCGTCAGTTCTTCCGTGACCTTGGGCGAAACGAGGATCGCATCGACCCGCTGGGCGATCAAAGCCTCCATGTCGGCGATCTGCTGCTCGGTCTTGTCCATGCCGTCCTTCACGATCAGGTCGATTTGCGGATATTTTGCCGCTTCCTCGCGCAGCTCCTTGTTGAACAGCAACCGCCATGGCTCGGTGGTGGTGGCCTGGGAAAAGCCGATCACGACCCGCCGCTGCTCGGCGACCGCCTGGGGATGCGGCCGGTTAGGCTCGGGCGACAATCCCATGGAGGCGCGATAGATGGCGAGCTGTTGGTCGCGTCCAAGGTCGTCGGTGATGGTTTCCCAGTGGGCCGCGACCTTATCCAGCGCTTCCTTGACGGGTATCTCGCCGCTCAGCGCACGAGTCAACTGGAGTTCCAAGGCTTGGATGTAGCGGAAAAATCCCGGAACGCGCAGGTCCAGGGCCGCCTGGGGCGAATCGAGGCTGGCGCGCAACACTTCCAGATATTCCGCCGCCGCGGTCCTGGAAAAAATCTGGGTCCAGGCGTCGATGCCGGTAAAGTGGGTCAGCCGATAGGGATTGATCCCGGTGCCGCTGGTCACCACGTCGCGCAGGCTGTTTTCCGGGCTGGAATACCACCGGATGTAATCCCAGGCGGCTTCCTGATGGCGGCTGTTCCTGGGCACGCCAGCAACCCAGCCCCCAGCCGCGAGAAACGGCGCCTTGTGCGGACGCTCGAACCGCTCCCACCGCCAGGCCCGGCCGTTCCAAACGTCGCGACTGCCCGGCAGGACGAAATAACCCACCTTGCCGACGATGCGGGACTGGGTCGGATCGTTGGCCAGCGGGCCGGTATCGCCCCAATCCAGAATCATCGCCGCGCGGCCGCTCATGAATGCTTGACGTGCTTCGACGATACTGTGGTTCTTGGCGTCCGGCGGACAGAATTTCAGGATGTCCACATAATCCTGCACCGCCCGCACCCAACCGGGGTTGTTGATTTGCGCCCGCATGGTGTCGGGATCGAAGAATTGGGCGCTCCGAAAGTCGGGATGATTGGTGTAGGCGGAAGCCCGGCTGAACACGTCCGAAAGCTGTTGGCCGCCGCGCGCGAACGCTTCCGCCGCACCATGCAGCGCCGTACCGTCGGCGGCCCGCCGGCCGGTGAAGAACTCGGCGATATCTCGGTATTCGGCCCAGGTATCGGGGGGCGCCAGCTCGCGGCCGTAGCGCTCGCGGAAATCCTTGCGATGGGCCGAGTCCTCGAACAGATCCTTGCGATAGTAGCCCTGGAACAGGTCGCCATCCACGGTCATGGCGATCCACTTACCGTTCCAGGTCATCAACCTTTCGCGATAGGTGGGATGGATATCGTCGAACGACTCGCTGCGGACCAGTTCGGACGGCGCCTCGGCGAGGTAAGGAGAAAAATCGCCAGCCCAGGCGGACGGATACAACAGCACGTCGTAAACGGGTTGCTCGGCGGTCAGGGCAGCCATGAACTCGTCGAACAGTTTCCCGAAAGGCGTCTCCATGACCCGGACTTTGCCACCCGTGCGCCGTTCCCAGGTTTGGGCGTGGGCTTTGGCCGGGGCGCCGATGGCCGAAACATTTTGTACGCCAACGGTGATCGTGACCCCCGCGAAACGCGGGTCGGCGGAAGGCGATTCCGCCCCAAGCGCCCAAGGGGAGCAAAGCCAAAGCCACGCTATCCACAGGAAACCCAGCATCCCCGCGATTCCTTTTTCATCGGCGCGAAACATTGGGTCAAATTGTCGGGAAATTGAAAAGACCGGGCGCATGGCATTTCTCCACGGTTTCTTTATTCGTGATCCGTCCACTTCGGTCATTCCATGGTTCAGGCGTGACCACTCAACCTGTTAAACCCGTTCATGCCCGGCATTGGCAGGCGACACCACCGAAATGAACCGCAAGGGTTCCGTGCCGTTGTTGTACACGCCATGTACCGCGCCTGGGTAGGCAACGACCACGTCTCCGGCGCCAATCGGCCGAGCTTCGCCCGACGCTTCGATTTGGTACTCGCCATGACCGGAAAGAATGGTCCAGGTATCCTGACCCGCTGGGTGAATGTGCGCCGTGATTCGCTGACCGGGCTTCACATGCCAGGCGACGATAACCGCTTCCTTGGTTTCAACAATCACCGACCGAACCGGCTCCCCGTCCGAAGGTTGCATATATTGATTGCTCTGGAAAATGCGCGTGGGTTGCATGGTGACTCCTCAACACAGATGCGGTGTCATTATCCCCGCAGACCGTGTTCGATAGAAATCGCGCTATATTGCGCTCGCGGCACCCGCTCGCTCAGCGGGTTGTCGCGCCATTGGGCGATGAGTTCGGCAGGGGTCATGACGGGTCCAGTTCAGTTATCCTACGTTCAAGCCGGCCTTGCTGGCGTTGGAATCATACGCAACTTTTGGATGCACCGATGCCCCAACCCCTGTCACATCCCCAAACTTCCTGGACCCCGACAAGCTGGCGACAGCGCCCAGCGGCGCAACTGCCGGTCTACGACGACGTTCCGGCGCTGGCCGGGGTCGAGGAGCGGCTGACCACCTCGTTGCCGCTGGTGTTCGCCGGCGAAATTCGCACCCTGCGCCAGCACTTGGCCGAGGTCGCCGCCGGGCGGGCGTTCCTGCTGCAAGGTGGCGACTGCGCCGAAAGTTTCGCCGATTTCACCGAGCGTGCCGTCACCGACACTTTCCGGGTATTGTTGCAAATGGCGGTCATCCTGACCTTCGCCGCCGCCTGTCCGGTGGTCAAGGTCGGGCGGATGGCCGGCCAGTTCGCCAAGCCGCGCAGCGCGCCGACCGAAATCCGCGCTGGCGCGACTCTGCCCAGTTACCGAGGCGACATCGTCAACGATCTCGATTTCACCGCCGAGGCCCGCCGGCCCGACCCGCGCCGCCAGTTACGCGCCTACTCGCAGTCGGCGGCCACGCTGAATCTGTTGCGGGCGCTGGCCCAGGGCGGTTTCGCCGATCTGCACCGGGTCCAGCAGTGGAACCTGGATTTCCTGCGCGCCAGTCCCCAGGGCGCGCGCTACCGCGACCTGGCCAACCGGATCAGCGAAACCCTGGGGTTCATGCGCGCCTGCGGACTGGACGCCATGGCCGACCCGCAAGTGCGGCAGGTGAATTTCTACACCTCGCACGAGGCGCTGCTGCTGGGCTACGAACAGGCGCTGACCCGGCGCGACCCGCAAACCGACGAGTGGTACGACGGCTCGGCGCATTTCCTGTGGATCGGCGAGCGCACCCGGCAACTGGACGGCGCGCACGTCGAATTCATGCGCGGCATCGCCAATCCCATCGGCCTCAAGCTGGGGCCAACCGCCGACCCCGACACCTTGCTGCGCCTGCTGGATACGCTGAACCCCGATGACCAGCCAGGCCGGCTGACCCTGATTACCCGCATGGGCGCTGACAAAATCGCAACCGCTCTGCCACCGTTGATCCGGGCGGTGCAACGCGAAGGTCGGCGGGTCGTCTGGTCCTGCGACCCGATGCACGGCAACACGTTCGAAGCCAGCACCGGCTACAAGACCCGCCCCTTCGCTCGCATCCTGGATGAAGTGCGGCAGTTCTTCGCCATTCATCGCGCCGAGGGTGGCATTCCGGGCGGGGTGCATTTCGAACTGACGGGACAGGACGTGACCGAATGTCTGGGCGGCGCGCAGGCGATCACCGAACAGAGTTTGGCCGACCGTTATCACACGCTCTGCGACCCGCGTCTGAACGCCTCGCAAAGTCTGGAACTGGCGTTCCTCATTGCCGAGACTCTCAAGGATTACCGGCGGGCGACGGGGGCGGATGTGGATACCCGCGAGGGAGATGGCGAGGTATGAAGCCCGAATCGCCGCGCCTGCTGCTGGTGATGCAGACGCCCGACGCCAGCGCCGGCCGCTGCGGGCGCAAGCTGCGGGAACGCGGTTATCAGCTTGAGTGTTGCTATCCACTGAGCGGCGAGCCGTTGCCCGCGGGCATGGACGGCTACGCCGGCGTGGTGGTGTTCGGCGGGCCGATGAGCGCCAACGACGCCGACAAGCTGCCCGGCATCCGGGCGCAACTGGACTGGATTCCCCAGGCGTTGAACTCCGGCCGGCCGTTCCTCGGTATCTGTCTGGGCGCGCAACTGCTGGCGCGAGCTTTGGGGGCGACGGTCCAGCCACATCCGGCGGGGCTGGCGGAAATCGGTTATTTTCCGGTCCAGCCGACCGCCGCCGGCCAGACCACATTTGACGCCCCGTTGCACGTCTATCACTGGCACCACGAAGGCTTCGCGTTGCCCGTCGGCGCGGAACTGCTGGCCAGCGGCGAACGCTTTCCGCACCAGGCTTACCGCTACGGGGCCAACGCCTTCGGCGTGCAGTTCCACCCGGAAGTGGATCGGGCGATTCTGGAGCACTGGCTGGTGGATGGCGCGCACGAACTCACCGCGCCCGGCGCGCAATCCGCCGCCGAACAACGTGATCGTCACGCCCGCCACGACGCGGCGCTGGATCGGTGGCTCGAGGTTTTCTTGGAGGGGTGGTTGGGTAACAACACGCATTAGCTGATTGAAAAAACACCCTCACCCCTGCCCCTTGCCCGCCGGCGGGAGAGGGGTTTTGGGATAGTCTCTAATCGCGCGGTCGCCCGGCGCCATACAGCGGACCCATCGGCAACGGGCTTTTTTCCTCGATGTGCGCGGCGAAGGAGGGGTAGGAACTGGGATCATGAATCGCCACCTCGGCGATCATGGTCCGGTACACCTGGTCGTGCTCGTAGATGTCGAACTGCGCCTGGGGGTCGACGTAGTGGATGGTTTCGTGGAGCACCATGGCGGCCCGACACATCGGTCCCCAACCCTGGCCCGACCAGTCCATCCCCGGACGCGCGGGATAATCGTCCAGATAGACATGAAACTCCGGCGTGAAGCAGATGCGCTGTCGGTTGGGAACATAGGCCGGGGCGGTCTGGCCGCCCATGTCGATGCTCATCTGCTTGCGCGACACGCTGCGATAGATGGTCGCGCCGTTGTTCACGGTCCGCTGAGCCGCTTCGTAGTTGTTCTTGACGGTCGCCAGCAGTTTAAGAAGATAGTTCGCGGAAAAACGGTCGGTCAGCTTGAAATGCGCCGCGAACGCGGCTTGCGCGTAAGCCGGCCGGCCACCCAGCGCACCCCCGCCCGCAATCACTTCGTTCACTTCCTTGAGCGCGGCGGTAATCCAGCGGGTGACCTGGGGCGCCGACTGTAGCGCCAGCGTCTTCGGATCCATGTCCGGCGCCGGAACCGGCCTGGCGCCCGGCGCCGTGGCGAGCGCGTTCAACTTCTGAATGGTTCGCTTGCCCGGTTCCACCAAACCATCCTGCGAGTTGAATTGTCTTTGCTGAAACTTGCGGATGGCGGCGGTGGTCTTGTTGCCGCACCAGCCGTCCAGGTCGAGCACCGGTTCGGCGCCGCCCTGCATGGCGGGAACCTGATTGAGCAGGGTTTGCACGGTCAAGGTGTCCGGTTCGGTGTTTTTGCCATTGACGCCGACGGAGGCGGTGATGTCCGGCATTCGAGTTTCCTCCAGATAAGTGTCAAAACAATTTACTGGTTGAGGGGACCTCGTGCCGGTCTGGATCGTTGGCTTGGGAAGTTCCTTAAAAGAGGGCCACGCCCCGCGTGACGCCATCCCGCTAGGAATAACGCAGCGCGAACCGCACCATCTGCTCCAGCACCTTTTGCACCGCCGCGTTGGCCGCTCGGGCCGCGCCGCTGGCGTCCTCGCTGGGAGCCGGCTCCACCGCCTCAAACACCTGCGTGCCCAGCACATGCCCGCTTTTCAGGTCCACCACCTTGATCCGGGCCATCAGCCGCACCCGGCTGGGTTGGGTCATGAATTCCTGTTGCAGCCGGATCACGTCCACGTCGACCCGCAGGTTGGCCAGCCCCGGCGCGGGCGGTGAGACCACCGCCTTGAATGCGCCGGTCGCCTCGAAGGCCCGCACCAGGATCGGAAGCAACATTCGGGCCGGCGCGTCGCTCCAGACGCTGTCCCTGTAGTAATCCAGTTTTGGCGGTTGCCGGGTGAAGGCGATGCGATTGGAATCGAATCCTGGCGCCGCCTTGGGTGGCGCCACCAGCAAGGTCTTGCCGCTGGCGCGGCGGGCCGGCGTGGGGGCGAATGTTTCAACCGCCAGCAAATAGGTTTGCGCCGGCGGCGATTGATCCTGCGGCAGGGTGCATCCCGCCAGGGCCGCCGCCAATAGGGTTCCGACAAGCAACATTTTATTTCTTTTCATTTTTTCCTTACGCTCTCTTTCGCCGCTCGCCTATTCCTCGCCCGGCCCCGGCCGCCCGCTGGGTTTGCCCAGCAGCAGGGCGCGGGGATTCTGTTCCAGCAATTCGGCCAGTTGCCGCAGGGCCGTCACCGATTCGCTGGCCTGCGCCAACAACTCGTTCAACTCCGGCACGGTGGTCTGCCCCAGCCGTTGCAGTTCGTGCTGGCCCGTTTTGGCCATGCCGCTCAGGGCCAAACTGGTCTGGTTGAAGGTATCGGCCGTTTTCCGCACCGACCGGGCGGCGGTCCGAATGTCGCCGAGGGTCGCGCGAAGCTGCCCGCTCAGTTCGCCGGCGTCTTCCAGCGTGATCGTCAACCGATCCAACGCCTGACCCAGCCGCTCCGCCCGCCCCGCCAGCGCGCCGGTGAAGGTTTCCACATTCGTCAAGGTCTGGCGGATGCTGTCGCCACGGTCAGCGACCGCGCCAGTAATCGTGTCGAGATGTTGCAAGGTCCGGGTCAGGGCCATCTGGTTATCTTCGCCCAGCAACCGTTCCAGCCGGCTGGTCAGGGTGTTGACATTATTCAGAATATTGTTGAAGGCGTCGTCCAGGCGCGCCACCAGCGAGGGGCCGGCCTGAATCACCGGCAATTCCTGGTCGACCTCCCGCTCCAGTGGCAGCGATTGACCGCCGCCGCTGGTCAATTCCACCGCCGCCACCCCCGTCAATCCGCGGGTGGACAGCGTGGCGACGGTGTCGCGGCGAATGGGAACGCCGCGCTCGATGTTCAGCACCACATCCACCTGATCGGGATTGTTGCGGTCCAACTGAATGGAGCCGACCTGCCCGACCTGGACGCCGCGATAGCGCACGGTCGCCTTGGGGTTCAGCCCTGCCACCGATTCCCGAAAATACACCCGATAGCGGTCGTAAGTCTTGGTCTCGCCGCCCAGCGTCAGCCAGAACGTCGCGCTCAGTAGCGCCGAACCCAGCAGCACCACGAACAGCCCCACCAAGGCGTAATTTACTTTGCTCTGCACGCCTGCTCCCGCGCCGCGCGTCCGCGCGGCCCCTCGAAGTAAGCCCGAATCAGCGGATGCTCCGCCTGGGTCAGTTCGCGCATCGGCGCGTAACCGATGACCCGCCGCTCGCCCAGGAACGCCACCCGGTCGGTGGCGCTCCACAGGGTATCCAGGTCGTGAGTCACCATCACCACCGTCAACCCTAGCGATTCCTTGAGCTGCGCCACCAGTTCGTCGAACGCCCCGGCGCTGACCGGGTCCAGCCCGGCGGTCGGTTCGTCCAGGAATAGCAATGCCGGGTCCAGCGCCAGCGCCCGCGCCAGCGCCGCGCGCTTCAACATGCCGCCGCTCAACTCGCGCGGCAGTTTGTTCCCCGCGTCCGCCGGCAACCCCGCCAGCGCGATCTTGAGATCGGCGATTTCCACGATCCGCTGCCTGGGTAGTCGGGTATGTTCGCGCAGCGGCACCGCCACGTTCTCGCGCACCGTCAGGGAACTGAACAACGCCCCCTGCTGGAACAGCATCCCGAACCGCCGACGCAACCGGAACGCGGCGGTTTCGCCGATGCCGACGATTTCCTGGCCAAACAGATGGATGGAACCGGCCGCTGGCCGCAACAGCATGATGATGGCCCGCAGCAGGGTGGTCTTGCCGGAGCCGCTGCCGCCGACCAGGGCGACGATCTCGCCGCGCCGGATGTCGATGCCCAGATTTTCGTGAATGACCGTCGCGCCGAACTCGGTGCGCAGATCGCGCACCGTGATCACGGCGTCGGCCGGGTTCGCGCTCAGCGCCACAATCCGATCCCACCCAGGATGATCGAGAACAGGGCGTCGGCCGCGATCACCAGGAAAATGGATTGCACCACGCTGACCGTGGTGTGCCGGCCGACGCTATCGGCCCCGCCGCGCACCTGGAAACCCTGATAGCAACCCACCAGGGCGATGATGGCGGCGAACACCGGCGTCTTGCCGATGCCCAGCAGGAATGAAATCGGCGTCACCACGCGCGGGAAGCGGTCGAGAAAATCGTGGAAGCTTACGTCCAGCATCGCTTGCGCCAAGACCATGCCGCCGAACACGCTCACCGCATCGGCGAACATCGTCAGCAGCGGCAGGACGACGGTCAGCGCCAGCAGCTTGGGCAACACCAACAGGTCCATGGGCGGGATGCCGATGGTGCGCAGCGCGTCCACCTCCTCGGTGATTTGCATCGTGCCGATCTGGGCGGTATAGGACGAGCCGGTGCGACCGGCGACGATGATGGCGGTGATCAGCGGCGCCAGTTCGCGCAGCATGGTCAGCGACACCAGCTCGACGATGAAGATGTTGGCGCCGTAGAACTTGAGCTGTTGGCCGCCCTGATAGGCGATCACCACGCCCATCATGAACGACAGCAGCGCGATGATGGGCAGGGCGTGGACGCCGGCGGTTTCGATGTTGCCAAACAGCGCCCGCCAGCGAAACCGGCCAGGGCGCAGCGCCAGCCGTCCCAGCGCTATCGCCGCCTCGCCGACGAAGGCCAGAAACTCGATGGCGTGGCGGGTGTGCGACCCAACCCGCCGGCCCAGAAGTTCCAACGCCCCACGCGCCATGGGGGGCGGTGGAACCACGCCGGCGCTGGCGCGGCGTTCCCGCACCAGGTCCAGTAAAGCCTCGTGCTCCGGGCGCAGGTTGACCAGGCGGACCGAGTGGCCGGTTTGCTCCAGATCGGCGACGACGGTCAACAAGCACAGCGCGCCGGTGGTGTCGATGGCCTGGATATCGGAACCGTCCAGCCGCAATTCGCCCGCTGGCCAGCGGACGGCGCGCGGTTGCGCTTCCAGCGCCTCGATACCGGCCAGGGTCCAGTCACCCTCGCAGCGGCACTGCTCCCCCTCCACCCGGATGACGGCGCGGTGGACGGTGGATGGCGCAGGCGACGCGGCCACGGGAAATCGCCAGTCGGAACGGTCTCAGCGCGGATTCAGCCGCCGCCAAGCGGCCGGGTCCTGCTGGCCGCCGGGCTTTTCCCAAATGCCGCGCCGGGCCTGTTGCGCCTCGGCCTGGGCCTGTCGATAGACCGCCAAATCGTTGTACTGCTCGTACACCACCGCCCGCCCTTGTCGGACCATTTCCAGCCCGGCGTCGCGCTCACCGGCGAAGACCTGGGCGACGACCCGGCCGTAGCGGTCCTGATCCACTACCCGCAACCGGACCGAATCGCGCCGGGGCAGCAGGCTGCGGAACGCTTCGCGGGAACGGTCGCCCCACGGCTCCTGGCCCATTTCCGGAGCGTCGATGCCGAACACCCGAACCTTGACCTCGCCGTCCGGACAACTGGCGGTCAGGGTATCGCCGTCGTAGACCGATTTGACGCCGCAAACCAGTTCCGTGCCTCGGCCCAGGGTCGAGGACGGGACCTTGGGTTCGTGCAGGATATAGCTGATGGCGACAATGGCCACCGTCAGTCCACCGATCACCCAGGGCGAACGATTCTTGCGGCGACGGGTTCGGTTCAACTCGCCGCGCAGCGTTTGTTGCAACAGTTTCAGCAGATCTTGTTTCACCAAGGGTACCAACGTGAGGAGCGGAATATTCGCCAGCCGATGCCTTCAGGATAGCCAGTCCTTGCGGGAAAATCAGGCGTTCACGGTGCTGGTATCCCCGCGTGACTTTCCAGCCACGGTTTCCGCAACCCCTTCAGCATTCCAGCGATCCCAGTCCGCATTGGCCTCTTCGTGGGTCCGGTAACGAAACACGCCTTTTGGAACACGCGTTCGACGGTCGGCAAAGCTCGACAGCCAAGCCTGCTCTTGATCGTTCGGTGGGCCGAATTCCCCCAAATCGCGGGGCCTTCGATGACCGATGACACGCTTTTTCATGGTCTACTCGAAAGTGGGTTCATCCCTCTTCCCAGCACCGGAAGAGGGAGGGGGAGAGGATTTTCACCGCGCCGCCGCCAGCGCCTGCTCCAGGTCGGCGAGAATGTCGTCGATGTGCTCGATGCCGATGGACAAGCGCACCAGGTCCTCGCTGACGCCGGCCCTTTCCAATTCCGCCGGCGACAGTTGTCGATGAGTGGTGGTGGCCGGATGGCAGGCGAGCGACTTGGCGTCGCCGATGTTGACCAGTCGGGTGACCAGTTGCAGCGCGTCGATGAACTTGGCGCCGGCCTCACGCCCGCCCTTGATGCCGAAGCTGAGAATGCTGGAGCCGCGCCCACCCATGTATTTGTCCACCAAAGGCTTATCCGGACTGTCAGCCAGCGCCGGATACTTGACCCATACGACCTGTGGATGATCGCGCAGATACTCAGCGGCCTTGACCGCATTCTCGCAATGGCGATCCATCCGCACTGGCAGGGTTTCGATCCCTTGCAGGATCAGGAAGCTGTTGAACGGCGAAATGGCGGCGCCGGTGTTGCGCAGCGGCACCACCCGCGCCCGGCCGATGAACGCCGCCGGCCCCAGTGCCTCAACGTAGACCACGCCGTGATAGGACGGGTCCGGTTCGTTCAGCCGGGCGAACCGTTCCTTGTGCTGGTCCCAGGGGAAGCGGCCGGAATCGACGATGATGCCGCCGATGCTGGTGCCGTGGCCGCCCATGTACTTGGTCAGGGCATGGACCACGATGTCGGCGCCGTGTTCGAACGGTCGGCACAGATACGGGGTCGGCACGGTGTTATCCACGATCAGCGGCACGCCGTGGGCGTGCGCGACTTGGGCGAGCGCGCCGAAGTCCACCACGTTCGCGGCTGGATTGCCGATGGATTCGCAGAACACCGCCTTGGTCTTGCCGTCGATCAGCCGGCCCATCGCCTCGGTGTCGCGATAGTCGGCGAAACGGACTTCGATGCCGTAGCGCGGCAGGGTGTGGGCGAACAGGTTGTAAGTGCCGCCGTAGAGGGTGGAAGTGGTGACGATGTTGTCGCCGGCCTCGGCGATGGTCATGATGCTGTAGGTGATCGCCGCCATGCCGGAGGCGACGCCCAGCGCGCCGACGCCGCCTTCCAGCGCCGCGACCCGTTGTTCGAGCACGGCGGTGGTGGGGTTCATGATCCGGGTATAGATGTTGCCCGGCACCTTCAAGTCAAACAGATCGGCGCCGTGCTGGGTGTCGTCGAAGGCGTAGGAGGTGGTCTGGTAGATGGGGACGGCGACGGCCTTGGTGGTGGGCTCGGGCGTGTAGCCGCCATGGATTGCAATCGTTTCGATTTTCATTGTCTCGGGTTCCGTCGGTTGCCAGGGAAGGACAGGAGAAGTCTGTATGCGGTCATCAGGAAATGTCCAGCAGGACCGCGCCGTAAGCCAGGCCCCGCAACGCCAGCCAAGCATAGCCGGCGGCCAGCAGGTCGTCGAACATGATGCCAAAACCGCCGCCAATCCGTTGATCCGCCCACCGGATCGGCCAGGGCTTGAAAATGTCGAACAGCCGGAACAGCGCAAAACCGGCGATGATCCACAGCCAGCCGGGCGGCGCGGCGATCATGGTGATGAGGTAACCGATCACTTCGTCCCAGACGATGGCGGGATGATCGTGGACGCCCAGATCACGGGCGGCGCGGTCGCAAACCCACACCCCCAGCGCGAAGCCCGCCACGGTCAACAGCAGATAGGTCCACAACGGCAACGGCTGTATCAGCAGATACAGCGGAATCGCCGCCAGCGTGCCGAAGGTGCCGGGCGCCTTGGGCGCGCAGCCGGAACCGAAGCCGAGGGCGAGGAAATGCACGGGGTCGCGGAAAACGCGGGCGCAGGGACGGTCAGCCGACAGGATCGAATCGTTTGGCATCGAAAGTTCCCATTCCCCTAAAGGTCGTAATCCAGCGTCAGCGGCGCGTGATCGGAAAAACGCCGGTCGCGGTAAATGGCGGCGGCGCGGACTTTTTCCGTCAGGCCGGGCGTGATCACCTGATAGTCGATGCGCCAGCCGACGTTGTTTTCCCACGCCCGGCCGCGATGCGACCACCAGGTGTATTGATCGGGGTTCGGATTCACCACACGAAAGGCGTCCACCCAGCCCAGCGGCCCGAACAATTCCTCCATCCAGGCCCGTTCCTCGGGCAGGAACCCGGAACAGGTCTGATTGGCCCGCCAGTTTTTCAGGTCGATTTTCCGGTGGGCGATATTCCAGTCGCCGCAGAGGATGAAGTCGCGGCCACTGGCGCGCATTGCCCGCAGCGGCTCGGCCAGTCGCGCCATGAAATCGAATTTCACCGCCTGTCGTTCCGGGCTGGAGGAACCGGACGGCAGATAGAGCGAGACCACGCTGAGCTGGCCGAATCGCGCTTCCAGCCAACGGCCTTCGGTATCGCATTCCGGCCAGCCCAAACCGGTTCGAACTTCGTCTGGCGCGCGGCGGGCGTACAGCGCGACGCCGCTATAACCCTTGCGCGCGGCGTCGTGGTAATGACAGTGATAGTCCGCTGGGCGATAGATCTCGGGCGGCAACTGATGCTCCTGGGCCTTGGTTTCCTGGATGCAGATCACGTCGGCGTTCTGTTCCGCCAGCCAGTCGAAAAAACCCTTGCGGGCGGCGGAACGGATGCCGTTGGCGTTGAAGGTGATCACCCGCATGAGGTTGAGATGCTCCAGTGAAAGGGCCACGAACGAGGCTATGATACCGGCATTTCAGGCTCACTCAGGCGGAATCTCCAACCATGCGGGACTATCAGCGGGACTTTCTCGACTTCGCCATCGGCCGGGGCGTGCTGCGCTTCGGCGAATTCACCCTGAAATCCGGGCGAATCAGCCCGTATTTCTTCAACGCCGGTCTGTTCGACAGCGGCGCGGCGCTGGCTCGGCTGGGCCGTTGTTACGCCGCCGCGATTATGGATGCCGGTCTGGAGTTCGACGTGCTGTTCGGGCCAGCCTACAAGGGCATTCCACTGGTGGCGGCCGTCGCCATCGCCCTGGCCGACCGGCATGGCCGCGACACGCCCTGGTGCTTCAACCGCAAGGAAGCCAAGGATCACGGCGAGGGCGGGCTGATTGTCGGCGCTCCACTCCAGGGGCGGGTGCTGATCGTGGACGATGTCATCACCGCTGGCACCGCCATCCGCGAGACGATGCGAATCCTGACCGCGCATGGCGCGATCCTGGCGGGCGTGGTGATCGCGCTGGACCGGCGGGAGCGCGGTCAGGGTGAGTTATCGGCGGTTCAGGAAGTCGAACGCGCCCACGATATCGCCGTGACTTCGATCGTGAGCTTGGACGATTTGGTGGCGTACCTGGCCGAACGACCGGAATACGCCGTGTATTTGGAGAAGATGCGGGATTATCGGGCGCGGTACGGGGCGTGCAATAGTTGAAAGAGATATAGACATACATTGACACTCATATCAAAA
>CALGOO010000182.1 GCA_937960715.1 uncultured Candidatus Competibacteraceae bacterium | reverse complement strand
GCTGAGCTACCGGGAAAAAGCGGTGCTGGGGCGGGATTTGCGGCTGGACGAGGCGGTTTACCTGACCGATCTGATTCGCCGACTGGCGGCGCTGGCGGCCTTGCATCCGCAATTGGACGCTCATTACACGACGGCGCGGGACCGGGCTTGGAGATCGCCGGTTGCAGGGCCGGCATGACAGCCAGCTCATCTCATCCTCCCACCCGGCCGGTCTGTCCGTCCGGCGCCAGCGCCTTCATGATCGGGGCGTAATCGTAGTTGTCGGCATATCGGCGCAGGAGTTGACCCAGCGCCGCGTCCTGTTCGGCCACGCGCCCGATCAATTGGTCGATGCGTTCGGTGTTTAGAGTGACCAGGGCGTCCGCCAGATCCCGCCGCAGCGCCTCCGGCAATACCGTCAGATCCACTTGATCGACTGTTGTTTCCATCACGGCGGATGGCGCGGCGCGTGCCTGGTAGAGATACCGCGCGCCCAGATGCCGCGTCAGGCAATCGAAGATCGCCGCCGGCCGAAACGGTTTATGCACCACGTCGTCCATGCCGGCCGCCAGCATTTCCTGATGCTGCTCGACGAATACGGAAGCGGTCAGGGCGACGATCCTGACCTCGCGGCCGCCCTCCAGGTCCCGGATGCGCCGGGTCGCCTCCAGCCCGTCCATCTCCGGCAGACGCCGATCCATCCAGATGAAGTGGGGCCGCCAGCGCTGGAACAGTTCGACTCCCCGAGCACCGTTCTCGGCCGTTCGCACCTGAAATCCCACCCCCTCCAGCAACCGGCCCAGCATCTGGGCGTTCTCCGCCTGGTCCTCAACGATCAGGACCCGGTAGTCCGGCTGGCCAGGCTCCAGGGCCAACACCTCGCCCGGATCGAACGCGCCGGCTGGCGTCTCGGACTCGGCGGTGGGCTCGACCGGCAGTTCGATCCGGAAGCGACTGCCCCGCCCAGGCTGACTGGTCACGCCGATCCGACCGCCCATCAGCTCCACGAATTGCCGGGTGATGGCCAGCCCCAGGCCGGTGCCCCTTTGCGCGCCGGTCTTTTCCACTTGCGCGAACGGGTCGAAGATCCGGACTTGATCCTCCACCGCGATGCCGATTCCGCTGTCCTCGACCTCGATCGACAACCGCAAACCGCGCGGCTCTGGCGTGGTTCCCAGCCGCAGGATCACCGCGCCCTGCTCGGTGAACTTGATGGCGTTGCCCACCAGGTTGACCAACGCTTGCCGCAGCTTGGTTTCGTCGCCGCGAATCAGCCGAGGTAGCGCCGAGGATTGCTCCAGTCGCAGACTCAAACCCTTTTCGGTGGCCCGCTCCCGCATCAACTCCACGACATCATGCGCCAGGGCGCCGAGATCAAGCGGCTTGATCCGTGCTTGCAGGCGACCGGCTTCGATCTTGGCCATGTCCAGGATGTCGTTGATCAGGGCCAGCAGGTGTTCGCCGCTGCGATTGATGATGTCCAGGCTTTGCCGCAGGCGGTTGTCGGTGATGGACGAATCCCGCCGCATCAGCGCCGAGAAGCCCAGGATCGCGTTCAACGGCGTGCGCAGTTCGTGGCTCATGTTCGCCAGGAAAAACGATTTCGCCCGGTTCGCGGTTTCGGCCGCGTCCTTGGCGTGCGCCAGATCCGCGGTTCGTTCCCTGACCAAATCCTCCAGATGATCCCGATAGGCGAGCAGTTCTCGCTCCGCCCGCTTGCTTTCGGTGATGTCGGTGATCGCGGCGAAAGACCCGGCAAAATGGCCCTCCGGATCGTGGAGCGGCTTGGGCGAGACCAAGGTCAAGATCGCGCCACCGCCCTGCTTCAGCCATTCCAGTTCGTAGCGTTCGGCGACTCCCTGTTTGCGCCGTTCGAACTGGGCGCGGAACGTGGCCTTGCCATCGTCGCTCAGCAGGGTTTCCAGGGAGGCGCCTCGCAGTTCCTCGTCGGAAAAGCCGGTCATCCGCTGAAATTGGGGGTTGGCGTAAGTCAACCGGGCCTCACGGTCGATGACGATCAAGCCTTCACCCATCGATTCGATCAGGGCTCGGTGCCGCTCCTCGCTGGCTTTCAGCGCGATCTCCGTCTGCTTGCGCTCGGTGATGTCGGTATGGGCGCCCACCATCCGCAGCGGGCAACCGGCGGCGTCGCGCTTCACCACCAGCCCCCGCGCCAGAATCCAGCGCCATCCTCCGGATTTGTTCCGCATCCGCAATTCGACGGTATAGGCGTCGCCACCCTCGAAGTGTCGGCGAATCTCCCGTTCCATGCGCTCGACATCGTCGGGATGAACCAGACCGACCCACGCGACGTGGGTTTGCGGAAATTCATACGGCTCGTAGCCCAGCATCGTGTAATAGCGGGGGCTGAACACGGTTTCGCCGGTCGGCACGCGCCAATCCCACACCCCTTCGTTCACCGCGTCGAGGGTGAGCGTCAGCCGTTGCTGGCTGTCGCGCAGTCGCGCCTCCGCCTTCCGCCGGGCCACGAGCGCGCCGCTCAGAAGAAAGATGAAAGCGGCCGCGACGGCGGCGAACGCCGCCGCCGCGAAAATCTTGCCCTTGTGTTCCTGGTAAAACGAATAGGGCTTGTTGAGAATGACGCTGTCTCTGGGCAAGACGCTTTCCGGGATGTCGAAACGCCGCAGTTGAACGTAGTCGAACATCGGACGGGTCACGCCCTGCTTGATGACCGGAATCCGATCCGCCGACTCGCCGTTCAGCACCCGCCGCGCCAGGCGAGCGGCCAGTTCTCCCTGGTGGTAACCGTCGATGATGTGGCCGCCGACGATGCCGTAACCGATGTACAGATCCAGCAGGCCGTAGACTGGAACGGGACTGGCGGCGGTCAGCCGCCGGGCGAAATCGGGTGCCTCCATGTACCGACCCTGAGCGTCGCGCAGAAAGACGCCCAGCAACACCACCGTATCGGTGGGAAGCGCGCGAACCCGGTCGATAGCCTGCGCCTCGGTCATCGGCTCGGCGTAGTCGATCCGAAGATGCGGATAGCGGCCGGCAATCTGTTGCCGGATATCGTCGGCCCAGGCTCGCCCGGTCAGGTCCGGGTCGTTGAGCACGAACAGCGCCCGCGCCGTCGGGTGCGCCTTGACGATGATGTCCAGGGTCGCGGCCGCGTCGAACCGTTCCGCCGCTCCGGTGAACGAATGCTGTCCAGTCAGCATCTCGTCCCGGAAAAAATTGACCCCGCAGAACACCACGGGAACGCCTGGAAACAGCTCGTCGCGGTGTTCCCGCAGGAAGTCGAACGCGAAATTGTCGGAGGCGACGATCACCGCGAATCGGGTATCGCGGTATTTATAGCGATAGAGATCATGGAGCATGCGCGCGTAGGTCGCATCGTTGATCCGCTTGGTGTTCATGTACTCGAAATGCAATTCCAACGCGTTTTGAGTCGGTTCGAGCACGTCGGTCACCGCTCGCTTGATTCCGTCGTCCCACGCGAAGCCGGCATGATAGGAAGCCAGAATCAACACATTGCGCTGGGCGGCGCTTTGCGGCGCCGCCCAGGCGGGGGACGCCGCCCACAAGCAGGAAACGAACGCCGCGGCCAGGGCGAAATGACCCGCCACGCGATCGGAGCGTGGAATCGGCTTGCGGCGCGAGGGCAGTGGGGAACCGGCGAGAACGGGCATGGGCGATTTCCGGCGGGAAGCTTTCGTCGTGGCTTTCGACTAAATTGACAGGGCGCGAAACCCTTGCGCAACCGGCCGTCCCCGACCTGAGTTTGGTCCCTCGCCGCGGCGCGCGTTTCCAGCCCGCCTGGGGCGAGGAAAACCCGGCCGGTCGAAAAGCCGTACAATGCGTCCTGGGCCGGATGGGGCGGCGCGACCCCGGTCAAGGCGGAATTCCCCAAGGATAGCCGTATTTGCGAAGGTAACCAGCCATGTTGGCAAAACTCAAGACCCTTGCTCCGCTCGTCAACCTGATTCCAAACACGGCGATCCAGTTTCTGGATTTCGGCTTCAACCTCAACGAAGCGCGGGTCTCGCGGGCCTTCCTGACGGAACCCGGCGCCGACGGTCGCGCCATTCTGACCACGCTGTATCCGGACGACGCCAGCGGCCAGTTCGTCACCCAGGACGGCCGGGCGGTTCCACCGGAGCAGGTCTATTCGCTGAACGCCGCCAAGGCCGCCGGCATTCTCGATGGCGCCTGGATTCCGGTTCCATTTCTGCGCATTCGGGAACCACGCCCGGACGGCTATCACCTGTTCGACCAGGGGCCGACCAACTGGGCGCGGGCGCGGCTGGTGGAATTGCCGACGCCGGACGCCGAGGGTCACACCCACCGCGTGACCCTGGCCTTCGACACCCAACTGCTGCCGACTCGCGAGGGCCGACCCTATCTCGCGCCCAGCCCGCTGGACATGCAGTCCGGCGAGGAATTCG
>CALGOO010000181.1 GCA_937960715.1 uncultured Candidatus Competibacteraceae bacterium | reverse complement strand
ATACATTGCTAATAGATAATATAATATTATTTATTATAAATCAAATAGTTAGCATTGAATACATGTACTGAACTGAATTGGGTAGACTATATGAATGAAATTGCCTAAACGAGCGCCTCCAGCCGACCGCGCAAACACAGCGCGTAGGGCGGGTAGAGCGAAGCGAAACCCGCCTAATTGGGTGCTGCGCCGGAGACCGCGCTATTGACGAGTGCTGATGACGACGAGGATAGCAAGGCCCCGGTAGCCAAACATGGAAAATGTAGATAATCGGTGATAGACATGAGCATAGTGAAAACCTTAGAAAGACAAGTCGAGCAGCTTGATCCCAAGGAATTAGCAGAATTTCGAGACTGGTTTCTTGAATTTGAAGCGGATGCTTGGGATCGTCAAATCGAGCAAGATGCCAAAGCTGGAAAATTAGATGCCTTGGCGCGTAAGGCACTGGAAGATCACGCTGCGGGTCGGACTACGCTACTTTGAACCATCACGCTAATCCAGATTTCTGGACATGCTATCGAGCGTTGCCCCAGGAAGTTCAGGTTCTTGCTGATAGAGCTTACCTGCTGCTCAAGCAGAATCCCCATCATCCTTCCCTGCGCTTCAAAAAGGTAGGATCGTACTGGTCAGCCAGAATAGGAGGACATCATCGTGCGCTGGCGGTACAAGCTTCTGATGGTTTTATCTGGTTTTGGATTGGCACACATGCAGAATACGACAGACTTATCGCCTAACTGTGGCTTGCACCTGACCCCGCTACGCGGGGCAGATGAAGCGGGTCGTTATAAAGCGCTAAATAAAATGGGAGACGTATATGGAAGACAATAATTCAAATGATTTGCTTCAAGAACAGATTCAAGATGAATCAACTGAATTAGCTGTTCCAGAAACAAAAAGGTCAGTTTATACCGATCAAGGGGATCCAGAAATTGATTCTCTTTATAGAAAGTGGAAAAAAGGCATTCTGATAATTCAGCGCGTAGGGCGGGTAGAGCGAAGCGAAACCCGCCTAACCAGATGAGTTTTAACGATCATTTTTTAAGAAACCCTGCGCGTCATCTCTAAGAGGCCAATAGGGGAATTCTGGGAACGTCGTCCAGAATCCAAGCCCACATTGGAAGAATAGTTTCGTAAAGTTAGTCAACTTGTAGTAGCGTCTTTTCCCGAGTTACGGCGAACATTCGGCTCAGCAGATTATGTCGATGGCTACACGCTGTTTGATGTAGGTGGAAACAAATATCGAATCGCGACTGTTATCCACTATGAAAAGCAGCGTCTCTATGTCCGGCAGGTCATGACCCACTCGGAATATGATAGAAATGACTGGATAAGAGAATGAATGTAGCACTTAATATTGAGAAACTTATTCCTGCTTGGCAAGCACTTAGATCAATTGCCCCTCTGTCGCACATCGAATCGGAAAGCGATTACGAACAGGCTACGAATTTGCTAAATAGCCTGCTCGATATTGTCCTTGACGATACCAGTCATCCCCTCTATTCGCTTGTTTGCGTAGTTGGCGATCTGATCGAAGCGTATGAAATTGATCAGGAGCCATTATAGTGTGGACGGAGAATAATCGAGGCTAGACCACAATTCCTGTTATGTCAGTCAATGTAAAGTTGGATGATTTGCTTACCGCCTTCGAGTGGGTCAGTGCATCAGGTTCACTTGAGAATTCGGCATTGATCTCCAAAGAGACGGGTTCAATATACCTGCGCTCTAACGATTACGAGCTTGAAGACGAATTGCCGGAGGACCTTGACGACCCATCAAGATACGTCTCGGTTCCTCACAAGAACGATCTCGATCTTGGCAAGTGGTTGGCGATGCGATATGTCGATGAGGCATTGCCGGACCATGCGTCAACCGTTCGGGAAATTTTCAGGAAAAAGGGTGCATACGCAAAGTTCAAGAATCTGCTTGATCGGGAAGGGCATCTCGATAAGTGGTACTCGTATGAAAGCAAAGCGGTCGAAAAGGCATTGCGTGCATGGGCAAATGAGAATGGCATTCAGGTCGTATCGTAATACTCAATACTCGAGACCTATCCTATCTTCACTCAAACAGTTTCCACAGGAAACCTCTAAAGAATTGACTTAAATTAGAGACACTAAAATCAGCGCGTAGCGCGGGTAGAGCGAAGCGAAACCCGCCATTCCCAAGACTCAACCCTCTTTATCCAACATATCGGCATGAAATCGGTCTATATAGAATCATCAGTCATCAGCTACATTACGGCCCGCCCAAGCAGGGATGTCGTAATATCTGCACGGCAGGCTATAAGTATAGAATGGTGGGATATTTATAAGAATTCATTTGAAATCTTTGTTTCTGAATTGGTGCTAGAGGAAATAAGCTTCGGCGATTCGCAGGCAGCAAGTAATCGGCTGGCTATTGTTGATGGTATTCCCGTGCTAGTGGTAACAACTAACGCCGTAGCTTTAGCCAAGTCACTGATTGCGGAGAATGCAATACCCGCATCAAGTATGGAAGACGCGCTTCACATTAGTATTGCTGCTGTGCAGGGTATCGATTTCCTGCTTACATGGAATTTTAAACACATCAACAATGCAAACATGCGAAACAAAATAACCCAAGTCATTAACTTGTCTGGCTTTAATAGCCCAATACTTTGCTCTCCAGAGGAATTAATCGATGCAAGATGATCCAATAGTGGAAGAAATCCGTAGGGTTAGAAGCGCCCACGCTGCAAAATACGGTAATGATCTTGATCGTATTTTTGCTGCAATTAAGGAGGAAGAAAAAAAATGTGCGGCTAGATTAGTTAATCGTGAGCCAATAATGCAGCCGACACGCAATATCGGAGAACATGGGGAAACTACAGCCTAACAAGGCGCTGCACCGGAATCCGCTTCGCTCCGCCGGTGAGCTTTATCGTTAACGATCAATCTTTAAGAAGCCATGCGCCTCATCTCCAATAGACCAATAAGGGAATTCTGGGAACGTCGTCCAGAACCCAAGCCCGCTTTGGAGGAATGGTTTCGTAAAGTTAGCCCACTTGCAGTGGCGTCTTTTCCCGAGTTACGGCGAACATTCGGCTCAGCATATTATGTCGATGGCTGCTATAGCTCACCGCATTCGAGTAGATTAGGTTATCAGCCCCTTTTATCAATTCGAAGTACATTTCCCTGGTGAGGCGGTAATGAAGCAAAAATATACTTACTGGAAAGATGAGGAAATGTGGATAGGCTACTTTGATGAATTTCCAGATTACTGGACTCAAGGTGAAACGGAGGAGGAATTAAAAGAGAATCTGATTGATATTTATAAAGAGCTAACTGGCGGACAAATCCCGAATATCCGCCGAGTCGCGGAACTGGAAGTTTCTTGAAAAACAGTGATCTAATAAAGAAGTTTGAGAATATGGGTTGCGTCTTCATTCGCCACGGTGGCAACCATGATTGGTATCAAAGCCCACGGACCAAAATATCACAACCTGTCCCTCGACATCGTGAGGTTAACGAACGTTTGGCGAAACATATTATCAAAATGCTGAGTGATTAATAGCATATAGGGGGTAGATCGAAGTGAAGCCCACCTAACTGGATGCATACTGAAACCGACTCACTGATTTTTTAGGAATAATAGTATATGGATTTCGAATGGGATGATATAAAGGCACACACCAATGAAAAGAAGCATGGTGTTTCATTCCTCGAAGCTGCTGAAGTATTTGGTGACGACTACTCTTCGTGCGTTCATGACCCGGACCATTCGTATGATGAGGATCGATATCTACTCTTTGGTGTTTCCTCAAAAGGAAATTTCCTCGTTGTATCGTATACCGAAAGATCAGACACAATTCGTATTATTTCAGCGCGGCGTATGACCAATCAGGAGCGTAGAGCATATGAACGATGAAGATACCTTAAGGCCGGAGTATCCGGCTGATCTGATTAAATCAGGAGAACGAGGGAAATATGCCAAACGTTATCGGGAAGGCACTAACATAGTATTAATAGATCCTGATTTGCACAGACTTTTTCCAGATTCAGAAGCGGTCAATCGTGCTCTTCGTAAATATGCTGAAGAGCACCATAAGGTGCCGACCCAATAACCGCATCCAGCTAAAGCTGTGCTCTGCCGCACCTTTGCACAGCTAGATGGTTGTTGTCGTCAGATTGCTCGAATCTATGCTCATACAACGCTCTTAAGGTGATACAAGCGATGGCCAGAAGAACATGGGTCTACGATCCCCAATCCGGTGGACGAAAAATCCCCGATTCGATCAAACCACGGATCAATCAGCGCATCCAGGACTACGCCGAGAAACATTACGCGGGAAAGTACGCGCGGATTGATGTTCGCTTCCACGGGAAATTCTGCTACATCGACGCCTATACCGAACCAGAGGAGCCAGAAGAATCCCTTCTGAAAATAACGGGTGAGACCCGTGAAGAATTTCTCAAGCGGATGCGCAATTCGCCGATTCATCTTTGTCGCCTGCGCTACTTCGGTAACGAGAACCGATGGTCGATGGCTTTCTACACCTATAGCCATGAGAAGTACGAGCCTTGTATTTTTCCCCACGGCAGTTGGGAGGGGACGCCGGAAGAAGCGTTCGCGACTTCCGCCGTCTATTTGCACGGCTGATGCCCGCCATGACCACCACCATCATCCGTCCCGGACAATTCGAGGTCGCCACCGGCGACATTCCCGAACTGCGCCTTCCAGACTTCCAGCCGTTCGCCCGGCGAGCGCGGCGGCTGCGCCAGCTTGCCGCCGGTCACAGCCTCGGCGATTACCTGATATTCGCCGCCGCCCTGGCGGACGCCCAGCAGGAGCAACTTGATCGACTCCCGGCCCTGCCGCTGCCCGACGCCGACCTGCTTGCCCGTTGCCGCGAGCACGCCATGCCGCCGCTGGCGCCGGGAGGATGGCCGCGCGATCCGGTCTGGCGATCTGTCGTCATCCAACTGGCGGACGCATTGGACGGCATCGCCCCCGCGCCCGCCCGCGCCGCCTTCGCCCGCCTGCGCGAGGCCGGGGACGAGTGGCTGGAATCTCAGGCGGATCGGTTGCTGGAGGGTGATCGGCAGGGGCTGGATGTGGCTTGCGCGCCGGTGATCGGCGCGACGCTACAGGTCTACTGGACCCGGCTTGCCGCCGCGCTGGATACCGTCTGGATAGCGCGACCGGAGTCGCATGGCCTCTGTCCGGTATGCGGCAGTCCTCCGGTGGCCGGGGTGGTGCGCGTCGGCGACGCGGGCCATGGTCTGCGCTATCTCCATTGCGCCCTGTGCGGCACGGAATGGCACGTCGTCAGAGCCCAGTGCAGCCATTGCGACAACGACAAGGGCATCGTCTATTACGCGATGGAAGACCGCACGGACCCCGTCCAGGCCGAAGCCTGTCCCGAGTGCGGGAGTTATCTGAAGCTTTGCCGCATGGATCGGGACCCCGATGTGGAGCCGTCGGCCGACGATTTGGCCAGCCTCGCCCTCGACTTGCTGACGAGCGAGGAGAAATTCGCCAAGAGCGGCGTCAACTACCTGATATTTCAGGGAGATGGATAGCCGACCGCACCGGTGCCCTGTCCCCGATTCCAAATGCCCGACGCCCCGATTGCCCACCATCCCCCTTCCGTTGACCGGATACTGAACTGGCCTTCGGTCGCGCCGTTGCTGGCCGAGTACGGCCGGACGGCGGTGCTGGCGGCGGTGCGCGGCCTGCTGGAGGAACTGCGCCAGCCAGTCCAGAACGGCATGGCTGGTGATTCGACGTTCACCGAGCCAGTCCTTTCCGCCCGTCTCGGCGAGCGGTTGGCCCGCGATCACGCCGCGCGCCTGCGGCGGGTGTTCAACCTGACCGGCACGGTGCTGCACACCAATCTCGGTCGCGCCCCCCTGCCCGAGACGGCGGTGGAGGCACTGGTGATGGCCGCCCGCTATCCCTGCGCGCTGGAATACGATCTGGACTCCGGCGGGCGCGGCGACCGCGACGACCTGGTGGAAGGGTGGCTGCGGGAATTGACCGGGGCCGAGGCCGCCACCGTGGTCAACAACAATGCGGCGGCGGTGTTCCTCCTGCTCAATACGCTGGCATTGCGCAAGGAAGTGCTGGTCTCCCGGGGCGAGCTGATCGAGATCGGCGGCGCGTTCCGCATTCCCGACATCATGGCCCGGGCCGGCGCCCGGCTGCGGGAAGTGGGGACCACCAACCGGACGCACTTGCGGGATTTCGAGAACGCCATCGGTCCGCGCACCGCCCTGATGATGAAGGTCCACGCCAGCAACTACGCCATCACCGGCTTCACCGCCAGCGTGCCCGAGAACGAGCTGGCGCGACTGGCGCACGAGCGCGGCTTGCCGTTCGTGGTGGATTTGGGCAGTGGCGCTCTGGTCGCTCAGGAATGCCACAGTCTGCCCCACGAGCCCACGCCACGGGAAACGCTGGCCAGCGGCGCCGATCTGGTCACCTTCAGCGGCGACAAGCTGCTGGGCGGTCCCCAGGCGGGCTTGCTGGTGGGGCGGCGCGATCTGATTCAACGACTCAAGAAGAACCCGCTGAAACGGGCGTTGCGGGTCGGCAAGCTCACCTTAGCCGCACTGGAGGCGGTCCTCCGGCTCCACCGCGATCCCGACCGGCTGCCGGAACGGCTGGCGACGCTGCGCCTGCTGACCCGTTCCCCGGCCGACATTGAAGCTCAGGCCGCGCGGTTGTTGCCGGTGTTGCGGGCCGCGCTCGCCGATTGGCCGGTGGAGGTCGGCATCGAGCCGGCCTTGAGCCAGATCGGCAGCGGCTCCCTGCCGGTGGACCGGTTGCCCAGCCATGCCCTGGTCATCACTCCCCGGCGCAAGAAGGGCGGAATACTGCGCGAACTGGAAACCGCCCTGCGCCGGCTGCCCATTCCGGTGATCGGCCGAATCAGCGACGGGGCGTTGCGGCTCGACTTACGCTGTCTGGATGACGAAACGGCGTTCGTGATCTTGTTTGAGAATCAACACTCCACGCCGTGACATGGCGACCGCGATAGAACGCTTCGCGGTGGTGGATTTTCGCCTCTCAGGGCCGGTCACTCCGAATGGAGTGCAGTAAAATTTCTTCTTACCAGGTAAGAGGAGAGGCTGCCATGAAAACCGTCACCGTTTCCGATAAAGGGCAAGTGGTTATTCCGGCTGAAATTCGCCGCCAACTCGGGATCACTCCCGGCTGTCAGCTCGATTTTATCCTGGATGGCAACGCCATCCGCATCGAACTCAAGCGGCGCATTCGTCCGAGCCGCCCCGAGGAGGGTTACGGTATGCTGGTTTGCCAGCGGCCCGGGCAAAGGCGTCTATCTGACTTCGATGTTGCCCAAGCCATGCGGGATGCGTTGAATGATCGGTCTTGACACCAACATTCTGGCCCGCTTTTACGTGGATGACCCGAACGACCCGGAGGCCGCGAAACAACGACCGCTTGCCCGGCGCATTTTGGTTGAGTCGCCCCAGCTCTTTGTTCCCCTGGCGGTGGTGCTGGAACTGGAATGGGTCCTGCGGGCGTTCTATGGCTTTGCCGCTCCCGATTTTGTCGGCGTCATCGAACATTTGCTGGGTCTTCCCAACGTCAGCGTCGAAGACTGGCCGCGAGTGGCGGATGCGCTGGTCTGGCATGGCCAGGGCATGGATTTTGCCGACGCCTTGCACCTGCGGTCCAGCAGTCATTGCGATGAACTGCTCAGCTTCGATGATCGCCGTTTCGCCAGACGGGCAGCCAGGCTGAACATCAGCCCCGCCGTCAAAGTGCCTGTTGAATAATGGTTTGTGGACCACGCCCGCAAGCCGTTCGCGGCGATGCGGGGCAGCGACGGGTTCGACTTGGCCGAAATTCCCTGGTTCGACAGCGGGCTGTTCGACGCCGCCGACTGCCTGCTTTGCCACCTGATCGAACCGGTGATCCGCGCCCCACTGCTGGATGCGCTGCTGACCGTGTTCCTCTCCACCTCTTGGAAAGGGGCCGGGGGTGAGGGTAGCTGGGGTGAAGCCGCCTGGCCCGCCGCCGCCGCCATCGTCGGCAATCCGCCGTTTCGGGGCGACAAGACACAGTTGGCCGGATGACCGGAAAGTGGCGTAGGGCTGGCCGGCGGACCCGAGCGACGAGGAGGGGTTGCGCCGGTTGCTGGCGCTGAATCTGGAACGGGCCGGGGCCGAGGACTAACCACGCTCCCAGGCGAACCCGGCCAGATTGCGACGGTCGCGGCTGAACTCCACCCCGATCAGGTAAATCGGCCCGCCTCCGGCCCGATATTTCTCGGCGTAGCCCCGGTCCTTGAGTTGTTGCAGGGCGCGGCCCTCCGGGACGATCTCCACCACCTTGAATTCAAACAGGTAAATCCGACCCTGGCATTTCACCGTCATGTCGATGCGGCCCTGGTTGGTGGCGTCTTCCAGGACGATGTCCAGCCCCAGGGCGGCGAAGTGGCTGTAGAACACGCTGGCGTAATAGCCTTCGTAGCGGCTGATGGGATTGTTGTCGTACCACTGATGGGGAATGCTGGCGAACAGGGCGTGAAACAGGTCGGGCAGACCGTCCAGATGGTCGGCCAGCAGCAGATCGAGCAGGCGCAACCGGTGGGTGAAGCTCTTGCTCGGATTATCGGTGTAGACCGACAGCAGGCTGGCGTTCAGGCTGGTCTCGACTTCGTGGTTGGGATAACCCAGGGTGTAAATCCAGTAGCCCCGGATCAGCTCCTCGGCTTTATGAATCGTCAAATAACCGGTCTGAAACAGCAACGCCTCTGTCGCGATATGGTCCACGTCGAAAGTCGAGAGCAATTCCAAACCCGTTCGCAGGCGAGCCAGATCCGGGGTAAAGAACCCGCGTGCGGCCAGCAGTTCGATCAGGAACGTCGGCGTGCCGGTTTCGAACCAGTAGGGCCTGAATTCGCGGTGGCGCAGGTAGAGCAGGATATCGAAGGGGTTGTAGACCGGTTCGCCGAGGAAGTTGTAACCGTTGTACCAGCGCTTCACTTCGGCCAAATTCACCCCCTCCAGATGCTCGGCGAAGGCGGCGACCAGTTCGGCATGGGTGTAGCCGCACAGGGTCGCGACGCGCGGGTCGATCGTGATGTCTTCCAGGTTGTTCAATCCCGAAAATAGCGAGACCTTGGAAAACTTGCTCACCCCGGTCAGCAGCACGAATTTGAGGTGCGGATCGAGGCTCTTGATCACTGAATAGAAATTGCGCAAGCCCTCGCGCATGGCTCGGGCCTGTTCGGGGTTATTCAGGTTGTCCAGGATCGGCTTGTCGTATTCGTCGATCAGTAACACCACCGGCTGGCCGGTGGCCCGACGCAGGTTTTGCACCAGATCGCCCAGCGCGAGGTGAACCGGCGCCTCTTTCCACGCCAGACCATGGCGTTCGTGGTTGAGCCGCAGTTGACCCAACAGGGTGGCGTCCAGCAGGGCGCGGTCGGACAGCACGCCCTGGCTGAAGTCAAAGCGCAGCACCGGATACCGCCGGCTCCAGTCCCAGTGGTGCTCCAGGTGCAGTCCTTCGAACAAGTCCCGACTGCCGGCGAACGCCTCGGCCAGGGTGTCCACCAGCAGGCTCTTGCCGAAGCGGCGGGGCCGGGCCAGAAAATAGTATTTCCCTTCCTCGGCCAGGCGGGCGACATGGGCGGTCTTGTCCACGTAGACATAGCCCTGGGTGCGCATCTCGCGCAGGTTTTGCAGACCGATCGGCAGTTTTTTCATGGCGGCGGACGTTCGAACCGGCGGGGGCGATGGCCAGATACTATAGTCCAAACAGGTTCCCTGAGAATCCCGCGAACAGGGTCGAAACGCGCTTGACCAGCCATCGACATTGATCGATTCGGCCGGACTCGAGGATGGAGAATCGATCTTGAGCATAGGCCGTTGACTGAAGAGGCCCCCCCATGATCATCGGCACCGCCGGCCACATCGACCACGGCAAGACCGCCCTGGTGCGCGCCCTGACCGGCGTGGATACCGACCGCCTGCCGGAAGAGAAGGCGCGCGGCATCACCATCGACCTCGGCTACGCCTACCAGCCGCTGGAGTCGGGAGACATTCTCGGCTTCGTGGACGTGCCCGGCCACGAGCGACTGGTGCATACCATGGTGGCCGGGGCCACCGGTATCGACTTCGTCTTGCTGGTGGTGGCGGCGGACGACGGCCCCATGCCCCAAACCCGCGAGCATGTGCAGGTGCTCGACCTGCTCGGTCTGACGCGCGGCGCGGTGGCGCTGACCAAGATCGATCGGGTTTCGGCGGAGCGGGCGAGCGAAGCAACGGCGG
This sequence comes from uncultured Candidatus Competibacteraceae bacterium, assembly GCA_937960715.1. Classification (GTDB taxonomy): domain Bacteria; phylum Pseudomonadota; class Gammaproteobacteria; order Competibacterales; family Competibacteraceae; genus Contendibacter. The sequence goes on along the minus strand of CALGOO010000181.1, from coordinate 19,608 downwards.
AGGTTCGTCACCTGCTGGCGGCCACCGGCCTGGCGGGCAGTCCCATCTTCCCGGTGTGCGCCCCCGCCGGCGAGGGCATCGGCGATCTCCGCCACTATCTGCGCGAAGCCGCGCACCAGATTCCCGCTCGCAACGGCGGCGAACGGTTCCGGCTGGCGGTGGATCGCAGTTTCACCTTGACCGGCATCGGCACCGTGGTGACCGGCACCGTTTACAGCGGTTCCGTGCGGGTAGGCGACCGGCTGCTGATTTCAACCTCAGGGCGGGAGGCGCGGGTGCGCGGCATCCATGCCCAGAACCAGCCGGCGGAGCGCGGCGAAGCGGGCCAGCGCTGCGCCCTCAACCTGGCCGGCCCGGATTTGCACCGGCAGGACATCCATCGCGGCGACTGGGTGCTGGACCTGGCGCTGCACGTTCCGACCGCACGCCTCGACGTGGAATTGCGGGTGCTGGCCACCGAGGAACAACCCTTACGGCATTGGACGCCGGTGCATGGCCATCTGGGCGCGGCCGATGTCACGGGCCGGGTGGCGGTGCTGGAAGGGGAGGCCATCGCCCCCGACGCGACGGGACTGGCGCAACTGGTCCTCGACCAGCCGGTTGCCGCCCTGCATGGCGACCGCTTCATCCTGCGCGACCAGTCGGCCCGGCGCACGCTCGGCGGCGGCCGGGTGCTCGATGTCGCCCCGCCCACCCGCGGCCGGCGCAAACCGCAACGGTTGGAGCTGCTCCGGGCCTTCACCCAGTCGAATCCGGTCGAGGCGGTGCGCCGGGCGCTGGCCGTGGCGGAGCAGGGGATCGATCTCGGTACGCTGGCGCGGCACTGGAACCTGGGACCGGCGGTGACGGCGGCGCTGGCGGCTTTGCCGGAGGCGGTGACCGCGCCGGGTTCCAACGGCCCGGTACTGTTTCCCCCGGCGCGCTGGCAGGCGTTACGGGACGCCCTGCTGGCCGCCCTCGCCGCCGAGCACGAGAACCATCCCGAACGGCTGGGACCCGACCGCGAGCGCCTGCGCCGCATCGCCGCGCCCGCCCTGGCGCGGCCGGTATTCGCGGCACTGCTCGACGGGTTGGAGGCCGAAGGGCGCGTCGCCCGGACCGGCCCGTGGGTACATCTGCCAGATCATCAGGTCCAACTGGCGCCCGCCGACGAGCCGTTGTGGCGGGATGGCATCGAACCGCTGCTCCGGGCGATGCCCTACAATCCGCCACGGGTGCGCGACATCGCCCGCCAACTCGGGCTGGAGGAGGATCGAACCCGGCGCCTGCTCAAGCAACTGGTGGGCATGGGTGAGGTGTTTCAGGTGGCCCACGATCACTTCTTCACGCAGGCGGCGGTGGCGGAACTGTCGGCCATCGCGCTCGAACTGGCCGAATGCGAGGGCGAGGCCCGCGCGGCCAGTTTCCGCAACCGGATCGGCGGGGGGCGCAAAGTCGCGATTCACATCCTGGAATTCTTCGACCGTCTTGGCTACTCTCACCGGATAGGAGACGGGCATCGTATCTTCCGCGATACTCTGCTCGATCTTGCGACTCACGAATCAAAATAAGCTGGAAGGGCGGCGTCATCCGGTGAGGCGGCCGGACTTCAAATCCGGTGGGGGCCGTCAGGCGGTCCTTGGTGGGTTCGACTCCCACGCCCTTCCGCCAAATAAACACCCTCACCCTTAGTCCCTTTTCCAAAGGGAGAGGGAGGTTTGCAAGCGGTTATTGACCAGGTCTTGCCTTTGGAGGCGAGCGGTCAAATCAGTCGCCAGTCTGGCGCATGGCTTCGATCGAATCGACCTCAACCAGGAAACACAGGCATGACCACCCCGGAACCACTCGCCGCGACCGATCCCGCGTCCATCCGCCTCACCACGCTGACGCATGGCGGCGGTTGTGGCTGCAAAATCGCGCCCAAGGTGTTGCGCGAGGCGCTGGCCGGCGTCTCGGGCGGTTTCCCCCATCCCGACCTGCTGGTGGGCAGCGCCACCGCCGACGATGCCGCCGTGTTCCGCCTCAACGACCGGCAGGCACTGGTGGCCACCACCGACTTTTTCATGCCCATCGTGGATGATCCCCGCGACTTTGGCCGCATCGCCGCCACCAACGCCATTTCCGATGTGTATGCCATGGGCGCCACACCCGTGTTGGCGCTGGCGATTCTGGGGATGCCCGTCAACACTCTGCCGCTGGAGGTGATCCGCCGGATCATGGAAGGCGGGGCCGAAGTCTGTCGCGAGGCCGGCGTCGCGCTCGCCGGTGGCCACTCCATCGATTCGCCCGAGCCGATTTACGGTCTGGCGGTGATCGGCCTGGCCGACCCCGGCCACATCAGGCGCAACGATACCGCACGAGCCGGCGATCGGCTGGTACTTGGCAAGCCGCTGGGCGTGGGCGTGCTCAGCGCCGCATTGAAAAAGGGCCTGCTGGACGCGGCGGGCTACGCGGAGATGTTGCGGGTCACCACTCAACTGAATACGGTGGGTCAACGCCTCGGCGCGTTCGACGCAGTACACGCCATGACCGACGTGACCGGTTTCGGCCTGCTGGGGCATCTGCTGGAAATCTGTCGCGGCTCGGGACTGGCGGCGCGAATTCACTTCGACCGCCTGCCGGTTTTGCCTACCGCCCTGATCCTGACGCCCCAGGGCATCGGTCCCGGCGCCATCGAGCGCAATTGGGCGAGCTACGGGCACGAAGTCAGGCTGGGTTCGGAATTGCCTGCCTGGGCGCAGCGCCTGCTCTGCGATCCTCAAACCAGCGGCGGGCTATTAGTGGCTTGCGCGCCGGAGGAAGAAGCGATGGTGTTGGAGTGCTTTCATGTCGCCGGCTTTCCGGAGGCCGCAGCCATCGGCGTCTTGGAATCCGGCGATCCCCAAGTGATGGTGGAGTGACCGACTGCCAGCACAGGGGTTTCAGGCGACTTGGGGATAGAGCAAGACCACGGGAGGCGTGGACGGCAGCGGCGGATTGGCGATGGCGCTGCGCATCGGCACGATCGACCCGTGTTCCGGACATTGGGCGCGGCGTTGGTCGGGCTGTACCGTTACCGGACGCTTGCAGTGCGGGCAAACCGTATGAACGGGCGTTGAGGTGGTCATGACTGTGATTCTCCCTAACAGTAATCGAACTACATCATTGGACCTTGGTGGGTCGATTTTGTTTTGCGTTGCAACAAATTTTGTTGCTGTATAGCAAAGATTTTGTTCCCGCACAACGCTAAAGTGGCTAAGAAGCGAATTCCCGCATGATTACCGGGCGTAGGCCGCATCCCCTGGATGTATGCTTTGGGTAAGCTCGGCTCTCGGCAACACCTGTTCCCAAGCGATTAAGGACTGAGGCATCCTGAACTGAATTTGTGAATTTTTGATTGAGCAAGAGTGAATTTTTGTAATTCGCGTTTTCAGTTTTCACCGATGTCGCGCCTGCCGGATGGCGGCGATGGCGGTTTTGGGTGATTTCCCGCGATCTTGGGGCAGCGAGTTCGGTTGTAAAAAGGCCGGACAGCCTTTCATGCCACCGTTCCGGTAATCCTCGGTCAATGCCTCGCGCGCTACCGGTTCGGCCAGGGCCAGCGCCTCGATCAACCCCCTGTACAATAGATCGAACAACCGCTCCAGCGCGAATTGGTGGGTTTGGCCAGTGGTGGCGAACAGCCAGTCGCTGAACGTCATGAAGCGTCCGAATGGATCGTCGCCCAGCAGCAGGGAGCGGGCATGACGGAACCGTCCCGAGTTGCCGATCAGATCCCAGTAACGGGCGAAACGCTCCAGGCCCCGCATCGTGGTGAAGTTCAGCAATCTCGAACACAGCAGGTTATAAGGTGGCTGTGGATTGTAGCGGCAGTCGAAATCGAAGGTGTGGCGGTCGATGGGAGCGCCGCGCAGTCGCTTGAGGATGCCGACCTGGATTTCGTGCGGATCGAGCGCGACCAGCCGGTTGAAGCCCGCGGCGAAGCTGGCTAGATCCTCGCCCGGCAGGCCGACGATCAGATCGGCGTGCAAGTGGGCGTGGGTGTATTGCCGCAACCAGCGTAGATTCTCTTCGGTTTTCCGGTTGTCCTGCTTGCGGCTGATCAGCGCCTGCACGGTGGGATTGAAGGTTTGCACCCCGATTTCGAATTGCAGCGCGCCGGGCGGAAAGCGGACGATCCGGCCCTTGAGCCCTTCCGGCAGGTGATCGGGAATCAGTTCGAAATGCAGGAACAGCCGTTCGTCCAGCCGTTCCAGAAAGAAATCCAGAATCCGCCCGCCGATCTTGGCGTTGAGATTGAAGGTGCGATCCACGAATTTGAAATGGCGCACGCCCCGGTCGTAGAGTCGTTGCATCTCGACCAAGAACGGCTCCAGCGGAAACGGCCAAGCGGTCTGGTCCAGCGCCGATAAGCAAAACTCGCACCGGAATGGGCAGCCGCGCGAGGCTTCGACGTAAATCAGCCGGTGGGCGATGTCTTCGTCGGTATAAAACCGATACGGCGACGCGAGTTGATCCAGCGGCGGCGGTTCGGCGGCGATGATTTTCTCGGTTGGCGGATCGTCATTCAGTAGTCGCCGGCATAGGCGCCCGAACGCCAAGTCCGCTTGCCCTGTGATCAGATGGTCGGCCATCGCCATGATGGGTTGTTCCTGCCTTTCATGGCTCACTTCCGGACCACCGAGCACGATCAGCAAATCCGGCCGCACTCGCTTGAGCAGGGCGACGACTTGGGTGGTTTCCGCGATGTTCCAGATATAAACGCCGAAGCCGACGATGCGCGGTTGCTCGGCCAGCAAGGTTTCGGCGATGTCCAGCGGGCGCTGGGTGATGATGAATTCCCGGATGGCGGCGTCGGCCTGTGACTCGCCCAAGTTGGCGAGCAGGTAGCGTAATCCCAGGGAAGAATGGAAATAGCGGGCGTTCAGGGTCGAAAGCAGGATAGCGGGCATCGGCTCAGGCATGCATTTCCAGAATGTCGCCATCCGCGACCGGATGATCCGGACCGACCTGTTGGCTGTGTGGCTGGTCGTGGGTCCAGTGGCGGGCGTATTTGAGGGATTGGGCCAGATCTCGGTGAATCAACCGGGCCACGTCGCGCACGGTTTGACCCTGGCGCACGGTGAAGGGGCGGCCCATGTCGGGCGGCTTACCGGGCGCCTTGGTGTAAACCCGCACGATGCCGAGTGCGCGAAACAGCCACGAGCCGATGGATTCCAAACCCTCGCCCGTCGTGGCCGACGCCGCCAGTATCGGATAGCGCCAGCCGGTCAGTTCCTGAAATACGGCCCATTCGTCCGCCAGTGCCGGAATGCGGTCGGCCTTGGCGGCGATAAGCAAAGTTGGCAGGCGGACGGCGAACAGGTTGGCCAGGGCGGCTTCATCGTCTTCGTCAGTATCCGCCGCCAGGCCCATGTCCCAACGCTCGGTCAGGGTGACCCGCTTTTCCACCAGCAGGGCTTGAGTTTCCAAGGCGCGATCCACGCATTCCGGATCGGCCAGGTCCACCACGGACAGGCAGGCGTCGGTCGGCTGCAAGGTTTGGTCGATCCATGGCACGGGACGCTCGCGGCTCAACGGCGGCAGGTCCAGCAACTGAAAGGCGATGTCCTGGTAGAGCAACATTCCCGGTTGGGGAAATTGAGTGGTGAAGGGGTAGGGGGCAACAGCGGCGTTGGAGCCGGTCAGGCGGGCGTGGAGGGCGGATTTGCCGGCGTTGGGCGGGCCGAGCAGGGCGATCTGGGCCGCGCCTTCCGGGCGAATGACCGTGGCCGGGCCGCCGCGAGCGCCGCCTTTTTTCGGACCGGCCAGTTCCTCGGTCAAATCCTTGATGCGACTCTTGATATCGCCTTGCAGGTGATCGGTGCCCTTGTGCTTGGGAATGGTGCGCAGCATTTCGCGCAGGCATTCCAGCCGTTCCTTGGAGTCGCGCGCCTGGCGGAAGGCGGCTTCGGCGGCCTTGAACTCCGGGGTCAGATTGGCGGGCATGGCAAGTGGGGAAATCCGATGAAATCCGGCTATGCAAGGGCAAAAACGATCTTCAGAGCTTGATCCAACGCTTGTAGGGTGGTCGGCTCCAGCTCGCCGCGTATTTTGACCAGGCGGGCTCGATAGTCGATGGGGCGAGTTTGCAGACAGTCCGCCACCGATGGTTTGCTCAGGCCATTGCGGGGGGACGGCTCGATTTCCACGTTGGTTCTGATTTGGGCTTTCTGCTGGCTCCATTCGGTGACCGGCACTACTTGAATGACCGGGACGCGGGCGTTGTAAACGTCGTTGGTCACGATGATGCAGGGGCGGATTTTCCCGGTCTCCGAACCTTGGACCGGATCGAGATTGACGTCGATGACCATGCCACGTTGTAGCGCGGTCATGTCGGCCAGTCCTGGATGGCGGATGCCGTCAATTCCCGAAGTTCTTGATCGTCATCGTAGATTTGCGCATACAGGTACGCGGATTCCTGCAACCGGCGCTGCTCCAAGTCTTGACGCAGGTGCTCCAAGGCGGCGCGGACCGCTTGGCTTTTGTCCTTGAAACCGTAAGCTTTGCACTGTTCGAGAAAGCGGAGTTGGGATTCCTCAAGGCTGAATTTGGCCTGGATCATGGAAAATCTCTATCACGGGTAGCGAGAACAGGGACCCAATAAGCGGCCTTAATATGAGGACCAATTTTAAGTGCTTCTCGAAGCTGGGACAACGCGCAGCTTCGGCGATCATGGCTTGGAGGGTTTGGCCCAAAGAAAAACGGCGCGCGGAGCGGGGTCCGGGCGCCGTTTCCATCCTGAATAAAGCGTGGCGACAAGGTTTTTGCGAGACGTTCCTTGCTCTACCACTGAGCTACATCATCCCCGAAGGGGTGGCTGGCGGGATTCGAACCCGCGACCAAGGGGGTATGAGCCATGTAGTCCCGCGAGCATTCGCCACGGCAAGCGAAAAGGCGACGACAAGGGATTGACGAGAGCGAACCCGTTCTACAAACGGGGGCAGGAATTGCACCTGCTATGAGTCTATGTACTCCCGCCGGCATTCGCCGCCGTAAATCGAAACCGCCCGGGCCGGACAAGGAAAGTGACCGAGAGGATTGGCTCGTTGCAGGAGATGTACTCCCGGTCGGGCATTCCAGTCCGGGCGGCTAAAACGGTTGCTAGATTATACCTCCACGGCTTCGATTTCGCGCACCCAGTGCGCGCCGTCCAACTGCCCGGCGGCGAACCGCGCCAGCACCTCGAACACCGCGTCCGAGAAGCCACCCACGTTCAACACATCCTCGCGGGTTTGCGCCTGCACCGTCCCATACGGCTGGATGTCGATGCAGGCCAGCCGCGCCCGTGGGTTGCGCTGGCGGAACGCCTCCCATTGCCGCATCGTTTCGGTGCCGCGTCCGCGCTGCGGGTCGGCCCACGATTCGTTGTCGGAGACGTAGATCACCAGATCGCCCACCGCCTTGCGCTGGTTCAGTATCGCCAGCGGCAAGCCGCAATCCGTCCCGCCGCCGCCGAACTGCGCCAGCGTTTGCGCGTTGGTCAGCACGCTGTCGCGCCGGTTCAAGCGGTGCGCGTGAACCTGGGTATCGAACGGCAAAATCTCCGTCGCCGGATTTTTCGCCGACAGCGCCGCCGCCACCAGCGCCGCCACGTCCACGCAGCGCACCGTGGAGGTCGCGCCCTTGCGGTGGCCGGTCACGGGAGAGGCCATCGACCCGGAGACATCCAGCAGCACGTAAACCTGTCCCGGCAATTCCGGCACGTTCTCCAACGCCACCTCCAGCGCATCCTGCAAGGCGTCGCGGACGATCTCCGGCACCGCCGGATCGGTCATCGTGTACGCGCTGAGCAACTGGTACGGGAACACTCGCGCCCGCCGGATCGCCGCCGGATCGCGCAGCCGCTCGGCGATGCGCTGGGCCATGCCGCCGACCTTGAACACCTCGTGGCGAGCGAAGGTGTTCAGGTTCATCCGGGTCATCTGCCACGGCGCCTGACAGGCGATGGCGACCCAGTGCTGCGGCCGCAAGGGTAGCGCGGTCAACAGTTCGAACGGCACGTCCGGCACCGGCGCTTCCACGTCGTCCCGGAACCGCTCCAGCGCCTTGATCGCTTCGGGCAACAGCGCCGCGTCGTGCGGCTTGCCGATCAGCCAGGCGTACAGTGCCGTCCGTTCCGGTGTCGCCGGTTTCGGGTGAACCATTTTCAGCACGTCGGCCAGCGACGGGTCGTTGCCGACCGAGGCGCTCAGCAGTTGCGCGTCGCTGCGCCGGTTCAGCCAGTTCTGAACCAACCGCTTGGGCCGGCTGCCCAGCGATTTGCGCCCAACCGCGCCGGAACGCAGGATTTGCACGAAGTTCCGCAACATCCGGCCATTGTCGATGACCTTGGCGAAAGTCGGTTCCAGCCAGTCCGGGCCGTGTTGCGCCAGCCACGCCGTCAACAGCGCCGGCATGTCCTTCATCTGGCCACGCCGACGGGCGTAAATCGCCGTTTTGGCGACGAACGCCGGCTCCACCGCCGCGCACAAGCCGAGCACGGCGTCCAGTTGCATGTCCGCGTTGGCGTAGAACGTCGTGTTCAGGCAACCGGTGGCGGCGTACTGCGCCAGCGCGGCTTGGGGGGAAAGCGCGTAAGCCTTGCCGCCGGCTTCATTACGCGCGTTGGCTTCTGGTGGCAGGCGGCCCGCCTGGGATTTGAAAAGCTGCTTGTTGGCCATTGCGATGACTCCTTGTCCAAGGCAGCGAAAGACACCAAGATGGGCTCACAAGTTCCATGGATTCCGCAAACGAACGGTCAGGACGCGGGAGCGACCTGCAACAGCAACTTGCCGACATGGCGATTCGACTCCATCAGGGCATGAGCGGCGGCGGCCTCGGTCAGTGGGAAAACGCAATCGATGATGGGCCGGATCACGCCGCTGGCCAGCAGCGGCCAGACGATTTCGCGCAACGCCCTGGCGATCGGCGCCTTGTGGGCGACGGGCCGGGCGCGCAGGGTCGAGCCGGTAATCGTGAGGCGCTTCATCATCACCGGCGCCAGGTTCAGCTCCACCTTGGCCCCGCGCAGGAAGGCGATGAACACCAGCCGGCCCTCGACCGCCAGCGCGCTGAGATTGCGCTGGACGTAATCGCCGCCGACCATGTCGAGGATCACATCCACGCCCTTGTTGTTGGTGACTTCCTTGATCACCTGGACGAAGTCTTCTTCACGGTAGTTGATCACCCGTTCCGCGCCCAGGCCCAGACAGGGCTGAACCTTCTCGCCGCCGCCGACCGTGGCGAACACCCGCGAACCTAGCGCCTTGGCCAGTTGAATGGCCGTGACGCCGATGCCACTGGTTCCACCGTGGACCAGCAGGCTTTCGCCGGGTTGCAGCCGCGCCCGGTCGAAGACGTTGCTCCACACCGTGAAGAAGGTTTCCGGCAGCGCGGCGGCCTGTTGCAGGGTCAGTCCGGCGGGAACCGGCAGGCATTGCGGAGCGGGAGCGGCGCAGTATTCGGCGTAGCCGCCACCGGTCAGCAGGGCGCATACCGCGTCGCCGATCTTCCAGTCCATCACGCCCGCACCCAGCGCGACCACCGTGCCAGCGACTTCCAGACCGGGCAGGTCGGACGCGCCTGGCGGTGGGGGATAGCCGCCCTGGCGTTGCAAGCAGTCGGGGCGGTTGACGCCGGCGGCGGCGACCTGGATCAGCACTTCGCCGGACGCGGGTTGCGGCACGGGTCGGCGGGTGGGGACCAGCTTATCGGGACCGCCGGATTCGGTGATTTCGATGGCGGTCATCGCTTCGGGCAAAGTCGAGATCATGGCGCGGTCTCAATCAAAAATTCCCCTTTTCCTTTGGGAGAGGGGTTGGGGTTGGGGGTTCAGGAGCATTTGGAATCGCCGCAGTTCAGACAGGTCAGACAGCCATCCATCACGATGACCGCCTTGGTCTGGCATTTGCCGCACAACGTGGCTTCCGGTGGAAAGGAGTTTTCGCCCGCTTCCTCGACGGCTTTCATGCCGAGTTCGTACTTGGCGCGTTGCTCGTCGATCAGCTTGCGCTGGTGGGCGTCGGGACCGTCTTCCTTGAGCAGGCCGATGGAACGCATGTGCGATTCGATCACGTCGCCGATTTCCGCGACCAGTGAGGGCATGTATTTGCCGCCCTTCTTGAAATAGCCGCCCTTGGGGTCGAACACCGAGCGCATTTCCTCGACCAGGAAGGTGCAATCGCCGCCCTTGCGAAAGACCGCCGAGATGATGCGGGTCAGGGCGACGATCCATTGGAAGTGTTCCATCGCCTTGGAGTTGATGAAGATTTCGAACGGCCGCCGGGTTTCGTGGGGCGTGCCGGGATTGAGGACGATATCGTTGATGGTGATGTAGAGCGCGTGATCCGACAGGGGGGTTTTGACCTTGTAGGTCGCGCCCGGCAGGACATCGGGCCGGGCCACGCTTTCGTGCATCTGCTGCACGGCCGGGGCAGTCGCGGGCTCGTCGGGTTTGACGACGTTGTAGCGAACGATCTTCTTGTCGATCTTGAGGGTCATGTCATGGCTCCAAAACCGGCCGATGCCGGTATGAGATAAACCATAGTCGAATTCTGTTGCGCGTCATCCCACCAGCCGCAGCCCCGGCGGCAGGGCTTCGCCGAACACCCGGCCGGCGTCGGCCTCGTCCAGTTCCACCACCTCTTCCACCATTCGCAACCACGTCGCCGGGGCTTTCGCCGCCCGCAGGCGCTGCGACACCCGCGCCCGCGCCGCTTCGTCCAAATCCCGTTCCCGATCTCCACTCAGCCGGGCCAGCAGGGTCGCCGCGAACGCCGCTGGGGCCACCGCCTTCCAGTCCAGCGCCAGCACCCGCTCCAGCCAGGCCGCCGCCGCCGCCGTCGGCGCGACGTCGTGGGCGCTGCCGTAGGCGGGAACCCGGTTGCCCAGTCGACCGACCGCCCACCACAGTTGCGACGATTCGCCCTTGCGCGCCAATCGCGCCAGCAACAATTCGCCCAGTTCGCCCTTGCGCGTCGCGGGTAATCGCTCCAGCACCGCCGCCAGCCGCGCCATGTCTTCCACGCCCGCTGGCTTGTCCTTGGCGGCCTTGCCGGTCAACGGACGCAGTTCCGTCATCAATTCCTCGCCCAGCCGCCCTTGCGCCGCCGTGTCCAGTCCCCCGGCCACCCGCCGCCACAGAGTCCACCATTCCGACCTATTCTGGGCGTCCTGACCGAATTGCACGCCCTGCGCGTAGAGACTCCACAATTGCTGAACCCGCCAGTCGTCCAATGGATAACCAAAGCCTGGCCGCAGACAGTAACCGGCCAGGCTGAACCACAACCGTTCGTGCTCCGCCGAGCGCCGCCGCCGGCGCGCCCCGGCCCACAACACGCCGAACAATTCGCGCAACAACGGCGTCTCCCAGCTCTCGCGCTTGCCGAGCAACCGTTCCAGGTCAGCGCGTAGGTTCTTGATTTCCTTGGTCTCAACATCGGGCGCGCGGGAACCGTAGAATCGCTCGATCCGTGCCGCCGCATCGGGAAAGCGCGGATGCAGCCGGGCCAGAGTCGCCGCGTCGCCGCCGCGCAGTTGAAACGCCAGCCGCCAGCGCTTCCGGTTCGTGCTCCCCTCGCTCACTGGGAGAGAGGCCGGGGGTGAAGGTTCCACTGCGACGCAATCCACCTCCAGCGTGCCGACCTCGGTCAATTGCGCCAGCAATTGCACCGGAACCTCACCCGCCCCGGCCTCGCTCTCGATCACCGTGGCAATCGGCGGCAGGGGCGCGAATTCCTCCGCGTCCAGCGCCACTACTTCGCCCGGCGGGTGCATGGCGTCCCCGGTCGAGGACAACAGATGAAACTGCACCGGCGCGCCCAGCCGCAGCGAGAAAGTACGTTCCAGCCGGATTTCCCGCCCTTCCTCGGCCCCACGCGGCAACAGGCAAACACCCTGCCTTTGCTGACGTTCGCCGTCCACCACCAGGAAGTAACCGCGCGCCGAGCCACCGCCAATCCGCAAACCCTGACCGCGCCGCGCCAGTCCGTAGGCCACCGCGCCGCGCGCCACCGCCAGATCGGGTTCGGGATTGTCCAGTCGCGCCAGGGGTTCGCTGCGCCAGCCAGCCAGAAGGTCCAGCAGCCGCCCGGCCAGCGCCGCGCCGTGGAAGACCCCACCGTTCAGCAACACCGCATCCGGCAGCGCCGGTCCCACCGTCGGCGCCCGCTCGCCCAGCGCCCGCCGACATGCCTCCGCGTGTTGCGCCAGGAACGCCGCCAAATGGCGGCTGATCGCCGGGTCAGCGGCATAGGGCAGGCCGAATTCGACCACCGCCGCCCGTCGGCCCCGAGGTCGCTCGCCCCATTCGACCATCGGCAGAAAACCGTCCAGCAGCAGTGTCCACGCCTCGGCGCGGCTCAATTCCGCCGACCGCGCGCCGCCGATCAGTCGCGAACCGCCGCCGAGCACCGTGACGGTCGTTCGCTCCGGCGCGGTGTCGGCCAGCAGGCGTTCCTTGGCGCTCCGGCACTGCTGCCACAATTGCGACAGCTCGCCGGCGTTCAGCCGCCCGCCGCCCAGCCGGGCCTCGACCGTGCGCGCCAGGGTCAGGTCCATGTTGTCGCCGCCGAGCATCAGATGGTCGCCGACGCCGATCCGGGTCAATTTCGGCCCCCCCTCGTCCATCTCGATTTGAATCAGCGTCAGATCGGTGGTGCCGCCGCCCACATCGCAAACCAGCAGCAGCCTTGCCTCGCCCAAGGCGGCCGCCATGTCGCCGCGATGGCGATGTAGCCAGTCGTAGCAGGCCGCTTGTGGTTCTTCCAGCAGCCGAAGTTGGGGCAAACCGGCCAGCCGCGCTGCTTCCACCGTCAACACCCGCGCCGCTTCGTCGAACGAGGCCGGCACGGTCAACACCAGTTCCTGCCGCTCCAGCGGTTGGCGGGGAAAGCGGTGATTCCAGGCGGCGCGGATATGGGCCAGGGTGCTGGCGCTGGCGGCGACCGGCGAGACCTTGGCGACATCCTCCGCCGCTCCCCAGGGCAGGATCGGCGCGGTGCGGTCCACGCCAGCGTGGGACAGCCAGCTCTTGGCGCTGGCCACCAGCCGCCCCGGGGTTCGCGAACCCCGCTCGCGCGCCAGTTCACCGACGATGACGTCGGCCACCTCGCCGGGATCGGCGAAGGGCCAGGGCAGTTGCCGGTCCGCCGCCATCAGCTCGCCCTCTGCCGGGTGATAGCGCACCGAGGGCAACAACGGTCGCGCCGCTACCGCGCCGGGCGCGATCAACTGCTCGATGCCGAAGAGGTGTATCTCGGTGGCGCGGGGCTCGGCATAGGCGACGACCGTATGGGTGGTGCCGAGATCGATGCCCACCAGATAGCGGGACGTGCTGGAGCGGGCGATGGTTTAAACCTCCCCGCGCAATTCATTAGCAGAAGAATCCTTCATTACATGTCGCATAGCCATCGTGCAATTGAAACCATTTGCTTCTCTTGATTTAAATTGGCAGCGTTTTTTAACAATCCATTCTCCAATTGAATCCAAACTTCTCCCGCCATCTTTTTCTCTATGGCAGCGCCAATAAATAAAAAATGAGGCGAGCAGTCGTGTTGAGCAAACGAATCACGAATTCGGTCCAATGCTGCTCGTGCTGTTTTCCAGTGCTCATCAGCACCAGCAGGGTCTATTCCACCTTTTAGTTCTCCTAGTGCAATATAAGATTCTGCCTGTCCATACCTGGTATTTTCTACCTCTTCAGGGGGCAGGTTGAAAAGGCAGATGTCAACGTTATTTTTTACCAGCGGGACCCTCAAGTTATAAATCAAGGTTCGGTAACAATCCTGGTTGTGCCAGCTTAACCCACGAAGCGATAGTTCAATATCAGCATCATCTTCATTCATATCTATCCATTTTCTAGCCTTTGCATGCTGCCAGCGATAGGGTTTCCCAGCAATTTTTAGTGTTGAAATGAGAGTTCGCGTTAGTTTTCTTTGCGCTAAAGCGCCACCTATATTACGCATGGAACCACCAAGAGCGTCACCGCGAGTTAGTAAAAACCTGAATACTAGTTCTTCGACAAACTTTTCACCCGCCGGTTCGAGAAATTTCCTGATAAGATTTTCTATTGCGTCTTCTTTGTTTCGCTGGGACAAGTGCGCCAAGGCTTTATCGGACAAACCGGCGGCTGTCAATAAACCATTTTCAATACCGCCGAGTTTGAAGAGGTCCGTCGGACACTTTGCCATGGATGCCAAACTTTGCAGTGTTCTTGCTTCAGCCACATAGGGAGTAGCTCTGCGATTCTTTTCAAGCGCAAGAGCAACAAAGCCAGCGCGAGTCGCCTCATAGTCCGTAATCAAATCTTCACTGGATTTTAAATGATTTTGATAGCAATTCATCCTGAATCTCCTTTGGAGTTTTTCCTCCAGACATAAACACACTTGCGTAATGCTTCACGTCCATGCTCGCCCATTTGTTGGCTGCTATTACCCTTACCATCTGGTAAAACCAGAATTTGTTCAACAGAAAACCCAAGCTTCTCTGCAAAAATGGAAAATATCATGTCAACCGAAATACTGGCTCCTGCATAACGAACATTATCATTAACCATGAACATCAATGCGTTAGGCTTAAGAACACGAGCGCATTCCGCAATGACGCAGGCCATTTCATAAAAGTAGCCTTTCACCATTCTTGGAATGCCGCTATTATTCAATTCACCCTTGGCTTTAAGATTATTCAGGTAATGCAGAATTGCCTGTAGATTTTTCTGTTCATCCACCATACTTAACACTTGTTGCCAGCCAGTATTCATCGCTATCAAATCCTTTGCCCGATTTTCCACCGTGCAGCTCAGCATTTCCTGACGAAGCCGGGAAATGCCCTTTTCATCAACCCCCAACAGCGCCAGTTCCAAAGCATAGGTACGGGTATAATCATAACGATTACAGTAGGGCGGAGAAGTAATAATCACATCATAGCTATTATCAGGAAGAGTCGGTAAAAAATTCAGGCACGAGCCTTCATAAAGCTTTATCGCTCCCTGTTTTGAATGAGTCGGAAACAAGTCACTCTGCCCCCGACAGGATGGAGAACAATCCATAATAATTTCATTGAGTTTTTCACAAATCGCACGGTCAAATTCAAGAATCCCGCCTTTATCAAAGGGTTTTTTACCCTGCCTACGGTTGGAACGGTAATCCCAGCGCAAATATTGCCCATCCTTGCGGGTGTAACTAATCAACTCCAGAACGCAAAGCAGGGCAAATTGAAGAACTAACTGAAGTCGTTCATTTTCCTTTCTGGATTGACTAATATATTGTTGAATCGATTTTTTAGCGCCATCCGGGTAGGCGTCCCTAGTAATTCTCAATTCGGGTAATACATATTCAGTCGCTATCTCCCGCCAAGGCTTTGTTAAAAACCAGCGATGCAGCGCCGCAAAATCCTGAGCAAAAAAATCCAGTTCCATAATCCGCCTGGTCTTGATAATCTGTTGTCCTATTGGCAATAGCTCAATACCGTCGGCGTCAAGTCCAGCCGCACTGGCGGCAAATAATGATGTACCACTCCCCGCGAAAGGATCGAGCACTTTCCCTTGCAAAATCTCATAACGAAGAAATAGATAATCAACTAGATTCGCTGAAAAAGCCTCTTTATACTTATACCAACGATAAACGGGTCTGGTTTTATTCGCCTGGAAGCTGACCAAGGTACGGTTTAAAGCAGGTTCAATCAGGAACTTTCCATTAAAATGATCCAGTAGCTCCTGATCCAGCGCATCGATTCTTTCCAAGGCATTGCTTTCTTCAAAAATAGAAACAGCCGTTTCAACCGTATTGGGAATCATAGCGATCCTGATGAGCTTTTCATGCACATACTCAACAGGGAGCGATGTTGCTCTTCACAAATCGCTCCCCGCCAAGATGGACAATCCCTGTTTCAAAACATCGCCGAGTATCACTTCGAGATTTGTGATCCGGCGTCCCCTGACGGTTCGACTCACCCCTCCCCGCGCACGTCGAACTCGACCTTCCAGCTTTCCGCGCCGGCGCGCGGCACCGCTTCCAGCCGCAGGGTGCCGACCTCGGTGACCGCCGCCCGCAGCCGCACCGGCACCACCTCGCCCGGTTGCCGGTCCTGGGCGGGCAGGGTCGCCTCGATTTCCTCCAATTCCTCGATCTCGTCCGGCGCCCATTGCTCCAGCACCTCTCCGACGTGATCGGTTCGGCGCACCGAGGAGCCGAAGAAGCGGAATCGCACCGGCTCGCCGACCACCAACCCCACTTCCTGCGGCGGCAATTCGGCCTGCGTTCCTTCCTCCATCCCGAACGGGGCGATGCACAGCGCCTCGATCGGCGGTTCCATGCCCGGCACCGCCGGCATGGCGCTTTCGACCCCGACATAGAACGACTTGGCCGTGCCGCCGCGAATCCGTACCCCGCGCCCGCGCCGCACGTAGCCGTAATAGGCCGCGCCGCGCGCCACCGCCAGATCGAGATCGGCGCCTTCCAGCAGCCGGGCCGGCGGCGCGCCCTCGGCGTCCAGCCAGCCGTTCAGCACCTCCAGGGTCCGCGCCAGCAACGGCTGGGCCTTGAACACCCCGCCGTTGAACAGCACGGCGGTCGGATGCAGAAAGGTGGCTTCCTCCGGCAACCGGTCCTCGAAACCGGCCAGATCGCGAGTCGCGTTCACCTGCCGGGCCAGGAACGCCGCCAGATGGCGGGGCATCGCCGCGTCCTGGGCGTAGGGCAAGCCGATCTTGGTCAAGGCCGCCCGCGCTCGACTGGCGGGCCGCGCCGCCGCCTCCACCACCGGAAAGAAACCCTCGACCAGATTTTGGGTCACTTCCGCGCGGGTCAGTTCGGTGCGCAGGGTGCCGCCGATCAGCTTGGAGCCTCGGCTCGGCACCACCACCGGCACGGCCTCGGCCCTGGCGTCGCCCAGCAGGGTTTCCTTGGCGGCGCGGCACCCATGGGTGAGCGCCTGCACCTGCCAGGGATCGAGGTTGGTTCCCTGCGCGGCCAGCTTGGCGCGAACCGCGTGGGCCAGCGCCAGATCCATGTTGTCGCCGCCGAGCAGGATATGGTCGCCCACCGCCACCCGCACCAAGTCCAGCGAGCCGTCACGCTCGGTCACGGCGATCAGCGAGAAGTCGGCGGTGCCGCCGCCGAGGTCGATCACCAGGATGATGTCGCCGACCTGGACCTGCTTGCGCCACTCGCCCCGGCTGGCCAGAATCCAGTGATACAGCGCCGCCTGCGGTTCCTCCAGCAGCACCAGATGGGTCAGGCCCGCCGTCGCCGCCGCCTCGGCGGTCAGTTCGCGGGCGGCCGGGTCGAAGGAGGCCGGCACGGTGAGCACCACCTCCTGGTCGGTCAGCGGCGCGTCGGGGTGTTGGTGATCCCAGGCGGCGCGCAGATGGGTCAGATAGCGGACCGTGGCTTGCAGGGGTGAGACCCGCGCCACTTCTTCCGGCGCCTCCACCGGCAGGATCGCCGCCCGCCGGTCCACGCCGGGGTGGCACAACCAGCTCTTGGCGCTGGCCACCAGCCGGATCGGGGTGCGACCGCCCAGAGCGCGGGCCAGTTCGCCGACCACGAACGGCGGCGGCTCGCCCCAGGGCAGGACGCGGTCGGCGGGCTTCAATTCGTCGGGATGCGGCAGGTACAGGAACGAGGGCAGCATCGTCCGGTCCTCGACCGAACCCGGCGCGGTCAACTGCGGAATGGCCTCGATTCCCTCGGCCACGTCGTCGCGGTCGCTGGCTGCCAGGTCCACCGCCGCCATGACGCAATGCGTGGTGCCCAGATCGATGCCGACAGCGTAACGGGCCTCGCTCATAGCTCCACCTCCGCCGGGGCCAGCACCCGGACATCATGACCCTCCGCCAGCCTGGGCAAGCGGATCTCGATCACCCGCCAGCCCCGGTGGGTCAGCGTGCCGGTGAACGGCGGCTGACCGACCACGTTGCCGGTCAGCCGCACCGCCGCGGCGTCGAAGCCGGCCGCCAGCGTCAGCCGCGCGCCCTCGACCTCGGTCCGCGCCGGCTCGATGGACAGATACTCGCGCAGCACCTTTTGACAGCCTTCATGCACCACCCGCGCAGCACCGCCGATCTCGGCGTCGGAATAGGCGCTGACATTCTCTTCCAGAAAGTCCACGAACCGCCCCTCTCGCTGCAACAGCGCCAGCAGTTGCAAGGCCGAGTCTGGCGGCGTTTCCCGCAACGACGGCCGAGGCGGCTCGACGACCGTCGGGGTGGCCGGCCCGGCCCGCTCGCCCCGCTCCAGCCGCGACACCTCGGCCGCGAATGCGGCGTCGCCCAAAATCCGCCCGAACGCGCGCAGCGCCAGGATCAGGCGGGTGAAGAAGCTCGGATGTGAATCGCTCATGACCAATCCAACTCCAGTAACTCAAACCGATGAAACCAATTATCCTACCATGCGCCCGCGCCGCGCCGACGACAAGAAAACCATCCCCGACGAGGCTGAATTTGCCTTATCATGTGCAATTGGCGAAGACCGGCCCGGTCGGCCCGATTGATCCAGACGGCGACGCGGATGACCCCGGCTCCGCGACCGCCTTCAACCCGCGCGCGAGGTAGGCGCGAGCCCCCCTTAGGAGTGGCAACATGGCCCGTATATTAATCGTCGACGATTCGCCGACCCAGACCTTGAGTCTCACTAAAATCGTCAAGAAACATGGACATGAAATCCTGACCGCCAAAGATGGCGTCGAGGGTGTCGAAGTCGCCAAGGCGGAACTGCCGGATCTCATCCTCATGGACGTGGTCATGCCCAACATCAACGGCTTTCAGGCCACCCGGCAAATTACTAAGAACCCCTCCACCAGCCATATCCCGGTTATCATCGTCACGACCAAGGATCAGGAAACCGACCGAATCTGGGGCGCGCGGCAAGGTGCCAAGGGCTATGTCACCAAGCCGGTGGATGAAGAGACGCTGATGGAAACCATCAAAAAATTCCTGGCCAAATAGATCGTCACCAATTCGTGCCGGCTCAGCCTCCACGAAATCGGACGCGACCACCCGCCAGCGCCGCCAGCGCCGCGTGGATCTCGCGCAGCCGCTGACCGTCACCTCCCCGATCGGGATGGTGGCGCATCGCCAGCCGCCGGTATTGGCGCCGGATGGCGGCTACATCCACCGGATCCCGCAGCTCCAGAACCGCCAGCGCCACCTGTCGTCGTTCACCCGCCCGGCGGGCCGCGTGGAATTGGCGCAACCATTCACCGACCTGAGCGGCGGTCACGGTCGCCAATCGCTGTAAATTCGCATACCAGTCGGCCAGATCGGGCCAGTCCGGCGCCAGCGCCGCATTCTTCCCGCCGGGTTCGGCGACGGTCGGCGGTTCCAGCGCGATGCGCAGCGGATCGATGATCAAGCGACCGCGCCGCTCGCGCGCCAGCCGGTCCCGCAGCCGGTACAAGATGTGAAACAGCAGATAGTGACCCCGAAACAGGCCGAGCGGTTCGCGCGCGTCGAACGTGGCGAACAACGGCTGTTCCCGGCGCAGGATTTTCAATAACTCGTGCTCGCTGATTCCGGGGGGATGGGCAACCAACAGTTGCTCCAGTTGCATTTCCAGGTCGTCCAGCGCGGCCGGCGACGGGATGGCGTCGTTCATCGTGGCGGTTCCGCGTCGTTCAACGGTTCGCGGGGAT
>CALGOO010000180.1 GCA_937960715.1 uncultured Candidatus Competibacteraceae bacterium | reverse complement strand
GGTTTTTAATAATAATGGAACCAGTTGATTGGAGATACGCGTAATGGACAGGATTTAACTCAGGGGAGAGTTTTTGGTTTGCGGATGTTCAGTTTTTGCATCCGCGAACGCAGGGTGCTGGGGTTCATATCCAGGATCGTCGCCGCGCCTTGCTCGCCCTCGATCACCCAGCGGGTGCGCTCCAATACCTTGAGGATATAAGCCCGTTCCATCTCCTCGAAGGATACCCATCGTTCGGGAGCGCTCTTGGTTTCCTGATCTTCCAAACGAAGTTCGAGCGCGTTGTCGATTTCCAGCAGGGAACCACGGGTCAGAATGGCCGCGCGCTCGATCACGTTTTGCAATTCCCGGATATTGCCGGGCCACGAGTAACGCAGGAGCCGCTCGCTCGCCCTGGGCGAGAGATCGTGAATCGACTTGCCCATCTTCCGCGTGAACTTGTCCAGGAAAAACCGGGCCAGCAACGGAATGTCGGTCGGGCGCTCGCACAGGGACGGCAGACGAATGGGGAATACGTTCAGCCGATAATACAGATCGGCGCGAAAGCCGCCTTCCTTGACCATTCGGGCCAAATCGCGGTTGGTGGCGGCGACGAGCCGGACATTGACCTTCAAGGTCTGAGTGCCCCCCACTCGCTCGAATTCCTGATCCTGCAACACCCGCAACAACTTGGCCTGGGCGCCGGCGCTCATCTCGCCGACTTCGTCCAGGAACAGGGTGCCACCGTCGGCCAGCTCGAAACGACCCTTGCGCTGGGCAATCGCGCCGGTGAACGCGCCCTTCTCGTGACCGAACAACTCGCTTTCCACCAGTTCGCCGGGCAGGGCGGCGCAGTTGACCGGCACGAACAGCTTGTCTCGCCGGTCGCTCAGGTCGTGAATCGCCCGCGCGATGACGCTCTTGCCGGTGCCGGTTTCCCCGGTCAACAGTACGGTGGAATCGGTGCCCGCCACCTGTTCGGCGTGAGCGAATACATCTTGCATGGCCGGTGAATCGCCGACGATGTGGCCGGGGCTTTGCCGGATCTTGATCTCTTCCTGAAGATAGACGTTTTCCAGTTGCAACTGCTTGAGGGTTTCCTCGGACCGCCAGCGCTCGGTCACGTCCCGCAAAATCACGGTGAAGAATCGTCGGCCCTCGATCTCCAGCGGAGAGATCGTGGCCTCGACCGGGAACTCATCGCCATCCTGGCGCCGAGCGGTCAGTCCCTCGGGCGCCCACAGTTGTCGAGAACTTACGATGGCGGGCTGGACCGCCAGGCAGTACCCCTTGAGCAGATTGCCGAAGCGCTTGGAGAGGAAGGTTTCGAACGGCTGGCCGACGGCCTGCGTCGCCTGACAACGAAAGGCTTTTTCGGCGGCGGGATTGAACAGCATGATGCGCTGCTCGTCGTCGATCGTGATGATGGCGTCCATGGCGCTGGCCAGCACACTGGCCAGGCGTTCCTCGCTTTTGCGCAACGCCTGTTCGGCGCGCTTGCGCTCCAGCTCGACCCGGGCGCGGGTGGCAAAAATCCGGAGCAACGCCATGCCCCGGAATTCCTTGACCATCGGCTGGTCGTGCATGACGGCCAAGTGGCCCATCATTTCGTTGCCAGACTCGGATACCAGCGGTACGCCAAAGTAGCTCTCGATCCCCAGGTCCTTCAGCTCGGGGTGTCGGGGGAACATCTCGTAAACCTTGCTGGTGTAATACACCGTCTCGCCGCGAATGACGATTTCGCAAGGCGTACCGTCCAGATCGAATTCGATATTTTCGACGGGCTTGCCATTGAACCAAAACGCCAACGTGCGCACGCGCGTCTTGCTTTCAAGCAACTCGCTCACGAAGGCATGGCGCACGTTCAGCGCCTGAGCCAGTTCTCGCACCAGCGCATGGAAGAACTCGGTGCCCGTGGCGGTGACCGTGCCTTCGACGATGGAACGCAAGGCCACATGCATGGCATCCCACTCGTCGGCGGATTGCGGGGCGGGAGCGCCGCGTAGGGCGGATCGTCTATCAGCGGGCTGTGAAACGGTTTCATTCATGCCCAGGGTCCTTTCGAGAAGAGCTGCTGAAACAGGTATAGCAGGTTTCGCGGCTATTTTCGATTCGATTACGGGTTCCACGATTGATTGATCCTGTCTTGGTTCAAGCCTAAACCGATTTCCGCGCGGTCAGCCCTGGCCGGGTAAGATTGAATCCCAGGGCAGCGGTCATGGCGGGATAACAAAAATGACGTTGAATGCCCAAAGGCAACGGATGGAAAGAGACGACAAAAAATGGAGTGGAATTATTCCACTCCATTTTAGCCTGTCATCGCGGATGATTCAGGTTATTTCTGGTTAAAACCAATCTTGATTTCATTCGCGTCCAGCATCCCATCCTTGTTGGTATCCATCTTTTCCCAGGCCGCCATGTCGTTGCTGTGCTTCATGTACTCTTCCTTGGTGATCATGCCATCCTTGTTGGCGTCCATCAGATTCGCGGTGACATCGTTAAAACCTTGGGGGGCGGCGAGCACGGCGCTCAAAGTTAGCCCGGAAATCAGGACAAATACCAGCTTGGTCAACGTGTTCATTGCAACTTCCTCGCTTGAAAAGGGTTTGAGTCGTGGGTGATGCGGCTGCCGCTCGATTGGCGGTAGCGCTTCGGACGTGGATATCGTCTCCATAAGCTCGCCATCGTCAGTGGCCTTGGAATGCGTTATCCACGTCGGAAACACTATCCATCAATAAAAGTCGCCGTTGGAAAAACCCGAACGCATTGGGTGGCCGGTCGATTTTTTTCATGGAGCCTCCGTCACCAAATTCCCTCCTTGACATAAAGCTTGCTCAACAGAGCCACTTGCAGGAGGATGGCTTTCAGGAGCGCGGACTGCATCCGCTCGATGTCCTGATGCCCGAGACCCGCGCCAACCAGCAGGGAACGCAGGGTAGCGACCAGTGGAAAAGACAGGGCGATGAGATAGCGAAAACCCGGCAACTTCATCGATATCGCTTGCATCGACCGTTCCGGCGAAGGATCGGAACCCAGCGAATACAGCCGCCTGAGCCAGGACGGCTCGCGCGGGGTTAGGCAGGTTTGGGAAAGCCACTCTCGAAACAAAGGGCGAACGGCCGCCGAACCGTCCACCGAACTTCCCAGGCTTTCCTGACAGGCCGCCGCCAGCGTCGGATAGGCGGCCACCATGCCAAGCACCATGTCCAGATAATCGTCGGTCTGTCCCTTCAAAACCCGCCAGAGCTTCCGCAGAGCCCGTTCGTCGTCCGCGGCAAACAGGCCGATTCGCCATAGCAAGTCGATCTCGTCGGCGCCCGGAAAACCCGTTAAAGCGGTTACCGCGGTCGCCGCGTCCTCGCCGACCCGTGGAGCCAGGTTCTTCATGGGATATCGATCTCGTCGGCGGGTGGAGAAAATGGCGGATCAGCGGCGAACCAGGCGGCCGATCAGATGATCCAGGGACAGTTTGCCGGGACCATGGCAGAGCGTGATCAACAGCAGCAAGCCCCAAACCTGATGATCCTTCAACCCCGCCTCCATCAGGTCCGGATAGGAAACGACGGCCATGATGTTGAACACGAACAGCGCCAACGCGGCGTAGCGGGTTCCGAGTCCCAGCAGCAGGAAGACCGGCAACAGCAACTCCGCCGCCGTCCCCAGATAGGCCGCCAGCGCCGGCGGCAGCAGCGGCACGTGGTACTCGTATTCGAACAGCGTGAAGGTGCTCTCCGCCGGAAATACGCTCAGCGGGTAGGTGAAGGTTCGCCCAAACAGCGTGAAGCTGCCGGTGACGGTCTTGGTCAGTCCCGAACCGAAGAACGCGGCGGCGACCCAGTAGCGGGCCAGCAAATCGGCGACGGGCATCAGCAAATCGGCGGCCCTGTGGAACAAGACGTCGGTTTTTTTGAGAAAAGGCGCAACTTTCGCCCAAAACGAGCGCTGGGGTGGCTGGCCGAGCATGTCGGTGGCGGTCATCATGGATTTACTCCTTAGGTGGTTGAAATCTGTAGTTTGGTCAATCAGTTGGAAGATGAAACGCGACCAGGACGCCCTGGGAAACGTGCCGTTGAAAACAGGCCGGCAAATCGAGCGTCGGCTGCGCGGCCATCGCCCGTTCGCAGGCCGTGGCGAAGTCACAATCTCCGGCCAGGGCGCGCAACAGCTCGAATTCCCCGTCTTCCAGCGGTCGAAATTCGATTTCCAGATTCTCGCGGCGGACGATCAGCAGCTTGACGCCGCCTTCGCTCAAATCCACCGTCGAATCGCCGTCGTGATCGTCCTGGTTGACCTGCCAAATCCGCGGGATCGGAAAGGCCGATTCCAGCAGGCGGGCGGCGGGATGAAGTTCGAACCGCAGATCGCCTTGTCGCTCGGCGGACACGCGCGCCAAGGCCGTCACATCGAGGGGCGGATGACCAGCGGCGTGGAATACCCGGTGATAGGCCCATTCCAGTCGGGCGACATCGGGCAGGTAAACCAGATCGGCGGCCGGCGCGAATGACTGGAGAAACAGCGGAAAATGCTCGCCGAATTCGTGCAAATCGCCCGAGCGGGACGGATGGCGCGCGATGTATTGCGCCGCCGCGTACCGAAAGAACCCCTCCCCCACCACGCGACGCGCCACCGGATAAACCGCTTCGAGCGCGCCGGTCAGGCTCAGCAGGGCGTTGTTGCGGTAGACTTGCAGGCGACGGGCGCCGCTCAGTCCGGCCGTCCGGACGTGGCGGTCGAAATCGCCCTCGGCGCCGTCCAGCACCGCGGAGGCAAAACCGAGTTGCAGTTCACGCAGCCCATGCATGGCATTCCTCCAGGATCGCGTCGGCCCGATGCGCTTCGTCCACCAGCACCGCCAGTTCGGGCAGGTCGCTGTCCCACTCGATCAGGGTCGGAATTCGACCGAAGCGGTGCATGGCTTGGTGGTAGAGCGCCCAGACCGCCGGCCAGACCGGCCGGTTGTGAGTGTCGATCAACAGTTCGCCGTCGTCGAACCGGTTCACCGTAAACCCGGCCAGATGGATTTCCCGGACGAGGTGGCGCGGAATCGCCCGCAGATAGGCGCCGGCGTCGAAGCCGTGGTTGCGGGCGCTGACGTAAATATTGTTCACGTCCAGCAACATGCCGCAGCCGGCGCGGGCGGCCAGTTCGACCAGAAACTCCCATTCGGGAATGGCCGATTCCACGTATTGCAAATAGCTGGACGGGTTCTCGATCAGGATTTGCCGACCGAGAACGTCCTGCACCTGGGCCACCCGTCCGACCATGTGGTCGAGTGCCTCTTCGGTGTAGGGCAGCGGCAGCAGGTCATTGAAATAACGCCCACCGACCGAGCTCCAGGACAAATGTTCGGAAACCAGCGCCGGCTCGAACCGTCGAATCAGATGCTTGAGACTGGCCAGGTGCCGCTGGTCGAGCGGATCGGTCGAACCGATGGACAGCCCGACCCCGTGCAGACTCAGGGGATAGTGGGCGCGGATGCGCTCCAGGTAGTCCAGGGGCTTGCCCCCGGCGCCGAAATAGTTTTCGCTGTGGACCTCCAGCCAGCCGACCGGCGGGGGAGTTTCCAGAACCGCGGCGTAGTGTTCGGCCCGCAGGCCGATTCCGGCGCGAGCCGGAATCGAGCTGGGACCAAGCCTGGACAGGGCCGGCTTGGCGGTCATCGGAGTCGCCTCAGGCCTTCGGCTGCAAGCTGCCGCCGACGATCTTCTCGCAGGTGCCCTTGGGGACGTAGACCCAGGAATCGCCCTGACCGTCCTTCTTGGCCTGACCGGCGCAGGCGTGCGCGCTGGTTTGACAGTCGTTCTTGCCGGCCTTGACGACGCCGTAGCACTTCTCGGCGTTCTTTTCCTCGGCGGCGACGGCTTGACCGGCGGTGGCGACCAGACCCAGGGCGAAAACGCTGGCGAGGGCGGAATTGACGAGGGTTTTGCTGTTCATGAGCAGGGCTCCTATCAGGGTTGACAACAGTTCACGACATTGAACGATTTACGGGAGGTAACCTCCCCGCGATTGCCGGGCGACCTGGTTTGGCCAAGCGCCCTGGCGCGTCTGGATGTACCGCCGAACCGATCCGAGCCCGCTAGGTTGAGTTTGTCGGGGGGCTTCGACCTGCGGCGGTGACCCGCGTGAACTATTTCAAACCCCGTGCCAAGTCACGGATCAGCAAATAAATCATTATTAATCAATTAGTTAATTTGATAGAGGCGAATCGGACAAAACGCGAGGGTGAAAGGAGAACCATGTTATTTCGCGGTTGCCGCGACATGGCGCGGCGGGGCGCGAGTTCCCGCCGCGCGGTGACAACGAGGGATGGGCATCAATCGAGAAGCGACGGGGAAACTTCTCGTTCGAAGACGAGCCGGATTCGTCGCGGCGGTTTCATCCGCGCCCCGCCCGAATATGCCACGTGGAATAATTTCATCTTTCCAGACCGCCAGTGGAATAAACCGAATCAGGAAGGACGGAACCGGTAACCGACCCCGGTTTCGGTGAGGAAATGTCGAGGTTGCGTCGGGTCGACTTCCAGCTTCCGGCGAAGATGGCCCATGTAGATGCGCGGATAGTGGCCGCGCTCCACATAGGCCGGTCCCCAGACTTCCCGTAGCAGTTGACGATGCGTCAACACCTTACCGGGCTTGGCGATCAACGCGGCCAGCAGCCGAAACTCGATGGGTGTCAGATGAACCGGTTGGTCGGCGCGGGTTACCTGCCGGCGTTCCAAATCCACGCTCACCTCGCCAAAAACGACGATGGCGTCGCCACCCGGCTCGCGTGCATGGCGCCGGCACACCGCCCGCACCCGCGCCAGCAACTCCGCCACCCCGAACGGTTTGACCAGATAATCGTCGGCGCCCGCATCCAGAGCCTCGACCTTGTCGTATTCCTCGACCCGGGCCGACAGCACCAGCACCGGCATCCCGCTCCAGGCGCGCAGATCGCGGATGAAGTCCACGCCATCGCCGTCCGGCAAGCCGAGATCGAGGATGATCAAATCCGGCTTGCGCGTACCCGCTTCCGACAAGCCGCGCCGCAGGGTATCCGCCTCATGCACTCGATAGCCTTCGCCTTCCAGGGCGGTGCGCACGAAGCGGCGAATAATCCGCTCGTCCTCGACGATCAAAACGGTCGGGGAAGGTTCGATGATGGCGCTCATGTCGGCTCTGGATTGGACTCATCATCGAGTTCGACCGGCGGCGGCGTTTCCAGCGGCAAGGTAACCACGAAGCTGGCGCCGCCCGCCCGCCGGTTCGCGGCCTGGATTTGGCCGCCGTGCGCGTCGATGATCGCCCGGCAGATCGCCAGCCCGAGACCGACGCCCGGCACCGCCGATTCGGTTTGGCCGCGAGCAAATTTCTCGAATAAAGTCTGCTCCCGGCCGGCCGGCAACCCTGGTCCTTCGTCCCAAACCTCGACCACCAGGCGGTCGGTCGCGGCGCGAGCGGTCACGCCGATCCTGGCGCCCGTTGGCGTGTACTTGGCGGCGTTCTCCAGCAGATTCACCAACACCCGCTCGATCAGCACCGCGTCGCAGTTGACCAGCGGCAGTTCCGGGTCCAGCACCAACCGCAACGGATGCTCGCGCAGCGACTGCTCCAACATCCGCGCGGCCGAACCGATCAGTTCTTCCAGCGATTGCCAGTCCTTGCGCAAGCGAATGCCGCCGGCCTGCAACTTGGCCATGTCCAGCAGGTTGTCGGCCAGCAGCGCCATTCGCACCGCTTGTTCGCGGATCGCCGTCAGCGATTCCTGGTGGGGAGATTCCTCGGCGGCCAGCTCCAGCGCCAGCGTTTCCGCCAGCCCGATCAAGCCGGTCAACGGCGTGCGCAGATCGTGGGACAACGCGGCCAGCAGCGAATTGCGCTGCCGTTCCGCTTCCATCTTCACCAGCGTGTCGCGGGCGACGGCGGCGAAATGCACCCGCTCCAGGGCGATGGCGATCAGCGCGGCGAAGGTGTCCAGCAGCCGCCGCTGCTCCGGAATCATCAGCAATCGCCGCTGTTCGGGCGCCACGGCCAGCACGCCACGGGTGCGCAGCGGGGCCTTGAGCGGCAGGTACAGCAGCGACGCGGCGGGCAGGGTATCGGTGCCGAGACCCGCCGGAATGTTGCGGTCGAAACACCATTGCGCGATGGCGAGATCGACCTTGGGCTTGCCGGATTGCACCGGCGGTGGCTGCAATCGATCCTCGTCGCTCGGCAACAGCAACCGTGCCTTGACCCGGAAGCTGGCTTCGACGCAGCGTTCGCTGATTTCGATTACCTGCTCGGCGGCCAGCGCCCCCGACAACTCGCGCGACATCTCGTAAAGGTAGCGGGCGCGCTCCTCGCGGGCGGTAGCCACCTGGGCCTGATAGCGGAACCGGGCGGTCAACTGGCCGACGATCAGGCCGACAATCAGCATCACCGCGAAGGTAAGCAGGTATTGCCAGTCGTGGACCACGAGTGAGAAGCGCGGGGGTACGAAGAAGATATCGAACGCCACCACGTTGACGACCGCCGCCAAGATCGCCGGGCCGCGCCCGTACCGCACGGCCACGCCGACCACCGCCAGCAGAAACAACATAACGATGTTGGCCAGATCGAAATGGGGCAACAACGGGGTAGCCGCCAGCGCGGTCCCCAGGCAGACCAGCAGCGTCGCGCCGTAGCGTCGCGCCGTGGCCGGCAGCACGGTTTGCGTTTCGTCTTCAGTCTTGGCCGCGGGACTGATGGAGCGACGGGGCGCATCGTTTTGCGCCATCGTCAGCAGGTCAAGGTCGGGAGCCAGGCGCGCCAGTCGGCCGGCGAGCGCCCCGCCGGAACCAGTGCCAGCGGCCCGGCTGGCGGCGACCGACCACCACCCACCCTAGACCATGCCGGCGAGCATATTCCACGATGGCCTGGGCGACATCGTCAGCGGCTTGGGTAGCGGTACGGGCGCCGAGATCCTGGGCCAGTTTGAGGGTACTCAGGATGGCCCGGCGGCGGGCTTCCGGCAGGCGTTGCAGTGCCGGCGTTTCCACGTACAAAGCGTGCCATTCGCCATCCAGCTTGCCCGCCAGCCGGCTGGCGGCGCGCACCAGGGCGTCCGCCCCGGCGTCGGGACCGACGCACACCAGCAACGCTTCGCGAAGAACTGGCGGTATACCGCCGTCCCGCTGCTGGTAGCTCTGCATCTCGTCGTCCACGCGGTCGGCGGTGCGCCGCAGCGCCAACTCGCGCAGGGCGATCAGGTTGCCCTTGCGGAAGAAATTCTGAATCGCGCGCTCGGCCTGATCCGGCAGGTAGACCTTGCCTTCCCTGAGCCGTTGCAGCAGTTCGTCGGGCGGGAGATCGACCAGCACCACTTCGTCGGCCTGGTCGAACACCCGGTCGGTGACCGTTTCCCAGACCCGAATGCCGGTGATGCCGCCGACCACGTCGTTGAGGCTCTCCAAATGCTGGACATTGACCGTGGTCAGGACATCGATGCCGGCGTCGAGCAGTTCTTGGACATCCTGCCAGCGTTTCGGGTGCCGGCAGCCGGGGGCGTTGCTGTGCGCCAGTTCGTCGACCAGGATCAACCCCGGTCGTCGCCCCAGGGCGCCATCGAGATCGAACTCCCGCAACACCCGATCCCGATAGGGAATCTCCTTAAGCGGCAGTTGTTCGAGGCCCTCCAGCAAGGCGGCGGTTTCCTGGCGGCCGTGGGTTTCGACCAATCCGACGACGACATCCAGCCCCTGCTCGCGCAACTGGCGAGCGGCCAGCAGCATGGCGTAGGTCTTGCCGACGCCGGCCGAGGCGCCGAAAAAGATCTTCAGCTTGCCGCGCCGGGCGCGGGCTTCCTCTTCCCGGATGCGGTTCAACAGTTGGTCGGGGTCTGGGCGTTGCTCGGCCATTTCGTCAATAGCGACCTTCGCTCAAAGCTTCGTGGAGGTAATCCCCGCCCGAATGGCGAACTTCACCAGACCGGGCAGGTTGTCGATGCCGAGCTTGAGCATGATCCGGCCACGGTAGGTTTCCACGCCCGGCTGCCGCGTGGCGGCGTCGGACGGGAAGCCCTGGCCATCATCGCTGACCACCAACCGCACCGTGTTGTCTATCGCTTCCAGTTCGACCCGGCCCGCCGAGGCGCGGGCGTGTTTGGCCAAATTGTAAATCAGTGCCCGGGCGCACTGGAACGAAATGATGGCCAGATTCCGGTCGAGAGTGGGCAACGCCGAGAGTAGGGTCACCGAAAAGGCGACGCCGAAGCGGCGGGTGGCATGAGAGGCCAGCCATTCCAGGGCCGGGGTCAAATTCTCCTGATAAAGACAGGGAGGACTGAGTTCGAATTGCAGGGAGCGCAGTTCCCACAGCGCTTCCCGCATCAGTTCCAGCCCGGACTCCAGTAAAACCTCCGACTCGCCGTCGCGAGATTTTGCCGCCGATACGATTTGCATCTGGGCCAGGGCCAGTTTCTGCATCGGGCTGTCGTGCAGATCGCTCGCCAGGCGCTTCCTTTCGCGTTCCTCGATCAACGACACCTCCAGGGTCAGTTGCCGGAGCCGGGTGTTGGCCTCGCGCAATTCCTGGGTGCGTTCGGCCAGGGCGCGCTCCAGCGTGCGCGACAGCAAACCCAGTTCCACCTGGGTGCGGACCCGGGCCAACAGCACCTTCGCGCTGAACGGCTTTTTCACGTAATCCGCGCCACCCGCCGCGAAGGCGCGCACCATGGTCTCCTCGTCTTCCTTGCCGGTGAGGAAAATTCTAATTTTTCTTACGAAAATAGTAAGTTATGATTTATCCCATTTAGGTCGGAACTCCTGCTTGTCGCCAGGAAAGCGCTGGGGCGTGGAATGCGCAACCGGCATTCCCATTTTATCCCTTGGCGGGGTATGGTGCTCAAACTATGGAAAGGTTACCCCTCAAACCCCGAGTACGCGACTCATCACAAAACGCCATCCACGTTGATCTGGAGAGCAGCACCCTGCGCTACGCAATCTGGTTCCGGCTTGCGCCATTGACGCTGGCGTTGAGGGATCACCTACACCGCCAAGGACAAGACCACCGGCGAGTGCGAGGTCGTCTCGTTCAAGGCGCCGGGCGATGGCGCCCACGGCAGCTCCGCCCCGCACGGGCGGGAGGCCCCGGCTCACAGCCGGGACGCGAAAGTCCCCGGAACCAACTTCCACGCCACGGGCAATATCCCGTGCTCCATGGGCGGCGGACAGCTGACTGGCCAGTGCTCCTTTGGTGTGAAGCGCGAGAGCAACGGTTCCGGCGTCGTCACCGTGACCAAGCGCGACGGGCGGACCCGGGCCATCTTCTTCGACCGGGGTCGCGCCACGGGCTACGACCGGAGCCAGGCTGATCCTGGCGAATTCCGGGCTGGGGTATCCACGGGAGCCGCGCCCCGCCGTCCCCTCACCACCGCTTGGGCTCGAACCCCGGGCGGTTCTTCACCTCCATCACCTCATCGCCCACCGCCAGTACCAGAAACCCCACCTTCTCGGCGTAGTTCAACACGCTCTCGTCCACCGCCAGCGTGGCCAGTATCCCCACCACCGGCAGCGTCCCGTATTCGGGCAGAAATTCCCGAAACGCCGCGATGTCGGCAACGAACCGATCCACATCGGCGCTGATCAGTGTCGCCTTGGTGCTGTTCAGCCCCACCAGGTCCGCGGTCACCGCGACGGCGTCAAATTCCTTCACCCGCCCGTCGGGGAGGCGCTGCTTGAGACGCGGCACGCAGCGGATGACCTCCCGCCCCAGGGTTTCCGCAACGATGCGCGGCAGGCTGGGGTAGACCAGGTCCTCCACCAGGGTGCCCAGCTTGTTGGCCAAATCCCCCCACTGGCGGTTCATCGCCCGCGTCTGCCGACGGTTCTCCTCCTTGAATTCCCGCATCTCGTCCTTGAACGCGCGCATCTCGTCCTTGAATTCCCGCATCTCGTCCTTGAATTCCCGCATCTCGTCCTTGAATTCCCGCATCTCGTCCT
>CALGOO010000179.1 GCA_937960715.1 uncultured Candidatus Competibacteraceae bacterium | reverse complement strand
CCAGCCCGGCCCAGACGTTGTTGTAGTTGATGCCCGCCGCCATCACGTAGACCAGTACTTCGTCGTCGGCAATGGCCGGCGTGTCCACCACTTCCTGCTGAAACGCCTGCATCGGCGTCCCAAAGCGCTCCGGGCGGATCAGCCAGGCGTGCATCTTGGGGGGCACTACGCCCAGCGGCGGCTGTTCGGCGATGTCGTACAATTCTTTGGCCATGCTCTCGTTTTCTCGATCGTGTGGGTTTTTAGGTCAGGTATGTGGAGGTTGGATTCAGCCGGGCCTCACCACGGCGCGTAGCGCGACCGCACGCCGGCGATTGCCAGCGCGATGGCGTCATCGAGTTCCGCGCCGTCCTTGATGGACGTCT
Source organism: uncultured Candidatus Competibacteraceae bacterium (assembly GCA_937960715.1). Taxonomy (GTDB): domain Bacteria; phylum Pseudomonadota; class Gammaproteobacteria; order Competibacterales; family Competibacteraceae; genus Contendibacter. Next base: position 5,107 of record CALGOO010000179.1, on the reverse strand, counting down.
GAAGGTCTTGCAGACGACCGTCCGCCAGCCCGTAAATCCAGCCGTGCAGCATCAAGGGTTGTTCCCGCTTCCAGGCGTCGCCCACCAGGGTGGTGCGGGCGACGTTGCGCGCCTGTTCGATGACGTTCAGTTCACACAGGGCGCGCCAGCGCGTCTCGTCGTTCGGCAGGGCGGTGAGCAACTCCGCGTGCCGGTCGCGCACGTCCTGGATGTGGCGCAACCAGTTGTCGATCAGTCCGAAGGAGGCCCCGTCCAGGGCCGCCTTGACGCCACCGCAGCCGTAATGACCGCAGACGATGATGTGCTGGACCTTGAGCACCTCGATGGCGTATTGCATCACCGACAAGCAGTTGAGGTCGGTATGCACCACCACGTTGGCCACATTGCGGTGGACGAACACCTCGCCCGGCTTCAAGCCGGTGATTTGGTTGGCGGGCACGCGGCTGTCCGAGCAGCCGATCCAGAGATAGGCGGGGGTTTGGATCGCCGCCAGTCCGGCGAAAAACCGGGGGTCGGCGGCCGTCATCTCCTCGGCCCAGCGGGCGTTGGCGGCGAACAGTTCCTGCAGGTATTTCATCGAATTGCTCCAGGGTTCAGTGCAAGGCCAGGGCGATGGAGTCGGCTGGAGTCGTCATCGGCGACAGGCCCTGACGATAATTGCGCTGCCGCTCCAGCCGGCGCGCGACCGAGCGACCGGCCCGGTCGGCGGCCCGGTCGATAGCCACGTACAGATCAGCCTCGGTATCGTCGATCACCACGCTCGGGGCGCCGGTAAAGGCGATCTGAATCCGGCAGCGCTTATCCTCGCCGCCGCGTGGGCCGTTCTCGTCGGACAGGCGGACCGAGACCTGGCGCAAACGGTCGTCGGCCCAGCCGAGCGCGAAGCGCAGGCGCCGCTCGATGTGTTCGCGCAAGCCGTCGGTCAGCGCGAAACCCCGGGCCTGGATGTGAATGTTCATCGACTTTCTCCTTTCGGCATTGAAGACGACGAGCAGTCTAAAGGGTGGAAAAACATCCAACAATCCGAATAATATTGAACTATTATTCGATTTATTCGATGTATTGCTCGGCTGCCCATCGCAGGCAAGCCCGCCTGCTCCCACACACAAGCCGTTGATTTAGAATTTGGCCTCTACAAGCAAACGGACCAACTGGGAAAGAACATGACCGCCTACCGCCACCGGGAAGAAACCCTCAACACGCAACTGGCGATCCTGTTAGCCCGCTTCGGAGTCAGGGCCGATGCCGAGACGATTCAGGCCAGCGGCCGGGAGCGGCCCGACGTGCTGTTCAACTGGCGGGGCTTGCGCGTGGTCATCGAAGGCAAGTTCGCCGATCACCCGCAGGCGCGGGAGGTCGTGCTGGGCGATGCGCGGGGCCGGGTGCAGCGCGGCATCGCCAACATCGCCGCCGCCATCGTGTATCCCGGCGCGCTCCGCACCACCGCCACGCAGGACCTGCTCGCCCGGTTCGAAACGGCGGTTCTGGCCTATTGCCTGATTTCGGAGAGCGAGGAAACCGCGTGGTTCGAGGGGACGCCCGCCGCGCTGATGGATGCTTTGCGCCGCGCGCAGGAAACGCTGGTCCAGGATGATCTCGTCGCCAAAACCGCCCAATCACTGTTGGAACAACTGACGCGCGTGGCGCTGACCTGGATCGGGCAGACGGGCGCTTGCGACCGCTTGTCTGATTTGCTGGGGATGTCCGCGCCGAAAGGCGAAACCGACGACAAAACCGAGGAGCGGCGCGCGACGGCGGCCCGAGTGTCGGCGCTGGTCATTGCCAATGCGCTGATCTTTCAGGAACAGTTGGCGGCGACCAATCCCCGCGTGACGCCGCTGCGCCGGCTGGAGGATCAGCCGGATGTGGTGGGCGCGGCCCGCGCCCATTGGCAGTGGATTTGGCAGAACATCAACTATGTGCCGATCTTCCAACTGGGCGAGCGGGTGTTGGCGGAATTGCCGATCACCGCGCACACCCTAGCCTCGTTTCACGCTCTGCTCAAGGAGGCGCAGGTGATTTGCGCGCACCAGGCGGCGCTGCGCCACGATCTGATGGGCCGGATTTATCACTGGTTGCTGCATCACGCCAAGTATCTCGGCGCTTATTACACCTCGGTATCGGCGGCGACCTTGCTGCTCAAGCTGGCGCTGAACCGGCCCTGGCCGCGCGATTTCGGCAACCCGGCGCATCTGGCCGAGTTCAAGGTCGCGGATCTGGCCTGTGGCACCGGGACGCTGCTGATGGCGACGGCGCAGGCGGTGTCGGACGCCTACATCCTGGCGCGGGCCAACACCGGGCGCAGCCTGTCGCCGGTGGATTTGCAGGCGCTGCACCGGGCGATCATGGAAAACATCCTGCACGGCTACGACGTGCTGCCCACCGCCGTGCATCTCACCGCGTCCACGCTGGCGCTGCTGGCCCCGGACATCGCTTTCGTGCGGATGAATCTGTACGTCATGCCACTGGGGCTGGACGGCGGCACGCCGCGCCTGGGCAGTCTGGATTTCATCGGCAGGGACGCGGTGTGGACGCAGCTCACCCTCGACCAGTCGCAGACGGAAATCGTCCGCGCCGGCGCGGACCAGACGCAAGCGACCAGCGCGCGCGTGCCGGAACTGGATCTGTGTGTGATGAATCCGCCGTTCGTACGCAGCGTCGGCGGTAATCTGCTGTTTGGTTCGCTGCCCGACGAGCGGGGGGTGCTGCAAAGCGAACTCAAAAAGCGGGTCAAAAAGCTTCAGGCCAACATCACGGCGGGGCTGGGCGCGGTGTTCGTGGCGCTGGCCGATGCCTGTCTCAAGCCGGGCGGGCGGCTGGCCTTTGTGTTGCCGCACGCGCTAGCGTCCGGCGAGGCGTGGGGACCGACCCGGCAACTGCTCGCCGACCGCTATCATCTGGAAATCGTGGCATCGAGCTACGATGCCGAGCGGCCCAACTTCTCCGAAAACACCGATTTGTCCGAACTGCTGTTCGTCGCCCGCAAGAAGCCGGCCGGCCAGGAAGCGCCGGAAACCACCGCCTATATCAATCTGTGGCGCAATCCGACCACGATCTACGAGGCGCTCGATCTGGCCGAACGGTTGAAGACCCTGCCCGAAGGCATCATCCGTTCGCCCTCCGGCAGTCTCGGCGAAGCGTTCGCCCTGCCCGCTTCAATCGGGGAGGAAAACTGGCATGGCGCGTTGTTTTCCCGTGGCGATCTGGCCAAGGCGTTTCTGGCGCTGCGACGGGGACAGGTGAGTTGGCCGGGACAACCGGCGATTTCCGTTGCCCTGTGCCCGGCGGGTCAACTCGGCGCCATCGGTCCGGACCGGCGACGCATCCACGAAGCGTTCGATCTTTACGAGGATGTACCGACCCTGCACCCGGCGTTCTGGGATCACGAGGCCGATAAGGTCAGGACGCTCCGGCAACAATCCAACGCTTGGCTGCAACCCCGCGCGACTCCGCGCTACGCCGACCGGGCCGCGACGGCGGACTACGCCGACTATCCCTACCATCTGTGGACCATGGCCGCCGATATTCTGCTGGTGGAGCGGGTCAGAACCAACACGCATCGCCTGCTGGCGGTAGGCTTCGACCAACCCGTGCTCGGCAATACCTGGTGGGCGCTCAAGACCGATCTGTCACCGAAAAGACGCAAGGCGTTGTTGATCTGGCTCAACGGCAGTTTGTCGCTGCTCGCTTTCTTTGGCGGTCGCGTCGTCACCCAAGGTGCGTGGATGCAGATGAAAAAACCCGCCTGGGCGACCATGCCAGTGCTGGACGTGCGGACCTTGAGCGACGCGCAGGCGGCGAGTCTGGCCGCCGCGTATGACGCGCTGTGCGACCGGGAGCTTCAGGCGCTCGCCCGGCTGAACCACGATCCGGCGCGAGGCGCCATTGACGAGGCGCTGAGCGCAACCCTCGGGTTGCCGGATTTGGGACCGTTGCGGGAAATGCTGGCGCGGGAGCCGGGGTTGACGGGGAAAGCGGCGGTCGAGCGGCCTGCGGGCCGGCAGCAGTAGGGTAGGTATTGCGTACCCAATCGCTACTGAACCATACTGACTTGCTTACCTTTTTTCTTACCGGAGGTCGCCATGTCTACCGCCACCGTCACCTTATCCACCAAAGGCCAGGTCGTTATTCCCAAGGAACTGCGCAAGCGGCTGGGCTGGACCAGCGGCGCTGAGTTGATTTTCGTTGAGACCAGCGATGGCGTGTTGCTGAAATCGAAACGGAAAAAGGGACCGCATACCTTGGCGGACTTGATCGGGTTTCTTCAATATGACGGTCCCCCCATCAACACGGAAGAGCTTTGCCGGCCAGTCGATCTGAACGAGGAGCCGAACGGAACCTGCCGATGATTGCCTTCGATACCAACCTGCTGGTGCGGATTGCCATTAAGGATGATCCGCGACAACTGGAAATCGTGCAAAAACTACTGTTGTCTGAAACGGTGTTCATTTCCAGAACCGTCCTTCTGGAAACCGAATGGGTGCTCCGTGCTCGGTACGACTATCCCAGAGAACGGATAGCGGATTTTTTTACCCTGATCGTGACTGCCAACCATACGGAGATTGAGGACGAAGATCAGGTCGTCAGGGCGCTCGACTGGTACCGCCTGGGCGCCGATTTCGCCGACGCCCTGCACCTCGCGGCCTGTGGCAGGGCGATCATGCACACCTTCGATCAGAGTTTCTGCAAGGTCGCGCGGGAACAGGGTCTTACCCCGGAAATCCGGGTGTTGCGGACATGACCGCCTCGATTTTTTCGATGTAATGCCCAGCCTCAACTTCAAACACCTGCGCTATTTCTGGATGGTCGCCAAGTCCGGCAGCGTCGCCAGCGCCAGCAAGCACCTGCACCTGACGCCGCAATCGATCAGCGGCCAACTGAGCGAGCTGGAAGCCAGCCTCGGGGTGGAGTTGTTGCGCCGGGTCGGGCGCGGGCTGGAGCTGACCGAGACGGGACGGCGCATCTTCAGCTACGCGGACGAAATCTTCGCGCTCGGCGACGAGCTGCTGGAGGTCGCTCTCGACCAGACGGTTCGGAAGAGCTTGCCGTTTCGGGTCGGCATCGCCGATTCGGTGCCGAAATCGGTGGCCTATCGCGTGGTGGAGCC
>CALGOO010000178.1 GCA_937960715.1 uncultured Candidatus Competibacteraceae bacterium | reverse complement strand
GCCGGGACGGCCCCCGGCGCCGCCACCGCCGCCCAGTCCGCCGCCCCCGCCCCCGCCCCCAGCGGCTGAGAGGGATCCATCGTTGCCGTTGCCTCCCGCGCCGCCCTGGGCGGCGTTGCCGGACAGTGTGCTGTACCGCACCTGGACCGTGCCTTGATTGAAGATCACGCCGCCCAACCCGGCGGCGCCACCGCCACCAATGGGGAGTGCGCCCCCGCCGCGGCCGCCTGGCCCGCCCTGGGCGCGGCCGCCGGTGAGCGTCAAATACTCCAGGGTCAGGGAGCCGCTCGCGGCCACGTTGAAGTGGCGCATAGTCGCTCCACTGGCGTCGAGAGTGATGCCATTGGCTCCCTGCGGACCCCGGATCGTGACGGCGGAGGTGATCCCGAAGGCGGCCGGTCCGGCGAGCGAGTTGCCAACGGTCGAAAGGGTGATGGCCGCGTCGCCGCCGGCGGTCAGCGCGGGGGCGAAGACGATCTCGTCCGCGCCGCTGCCGGCTAGACAACCGCCGGTAGCGGTGTCGGTATTGGCGGCGGTGATGGCGTTCCGCAACGTGCAGTCACCGCCGCCGGTGGTGTCGGCGAGGCTGTTCACGGTGAGGGTGGCCGCCCCCGCCGGGGTGGCCAGGCCGAGCAGCCCGCCCAGCAGGAGCAGTCTGGGGAGCCGATCGGTGGGGGACAGGGTAGCGGTAGGCAGGGGGCGGTGGGATGGCATGAGAGGGTTCTCCAAATGGGGTGAGCGAGCCGCGATGCCAAGAAGTATGGCAGGACTGGCGAAGAAATCAGGGGTAGGATGCTCCGCGCTGGGCCGGCAACCCGTCATGAAAAGCGTCAGGCGACGGATTCGCGACTGACCAGCACCTTGTCGATCCGCTGGCCGTCCATGTCCACGACTTCGAACCGGTAGCCGCCCCAGGCGAACCACTGGCCGGTCACGGGCACCTCGCCCAGTCGCGCCAGCACCAGCCCGGCCAGGGTGTAATAGCCGTTCTCGGCGGGAATTTCGCACGGATTCAGCAAGTCCCACAACTGATCCAGCGGCAGCCCGCCATCCACCAGCCAGGAACCATCCTCCCGCCTGACCACCGGCGGTTCATCCGTGGCGCGGGGTTCCGCCAGCGCGCCGACGATGGCCTCCATCAGATCGGTCAATGTCACCAGCCCTTCCAGGCCGCCGTATTCGTCGCGAACCAGCGCCAGCCGCGCCGGCGATTGCTTGAGCACGTCGAGCACCTGCAACGCATCAGTGCTTTCATGCACCACTGGCGCTTCCTGAAGCAGGGCGTCGAAATCGGGTTCCCGGCCAGTGAGATAACAGTCCAGCACGTCCTTGGCCCGGATCACGCCTTGAACTTCATCGATGGCGCCGCGCCCGGCCGGGAAGCGGGGAAAGCGATGGGCGCGAATCGTGTTCAGCAGCACCGCCGGTGGGTCATCCAGATCGAGCCAGACGATGGCGGGGCGGTGCGTCATCACCGCGCCGACCGGCCGATCCGCCAACCGCATGACGCCGCTGATCATCGCCTGCTCGGCACGCTCCACCACGCCGGCCGCCGCTGCTTCGGCCAGCAGGGCCTTGATTTCCTCGTCGGTGACGCGCTGTTTGGGAATCGCACTGCCGCCCAGGAGTCGCAAAACCGCGCGGGTGGAAAAATCGAGCAGCCAGACCAGCGGGGAGCCGATCCAGGCCATGATCCACAAAGGCCAGGCCGCCGCCGCTGCCAGTCGTTCGGGGTCGCGCAGGGCCAGATGCTTCGGCACGAGTTCGCCGACGATCAGCGATAAATAGGTGATCGACGCCACCACCAGACCCAGCGCCAGCCTGGCGCCGTGGGCCGCGATGGCGGGAAAGGTGGCTGCTAGCCAGGCACCCAGCGGTTGCGCCAGGGTCGCGCCGCCGAAGGCGCCGGCGAAGATGCCGATCAAGGTGATGCCGATCTGGACCGTGGACAGGAACCGGCCCGGCTGTTCGGCCAGGCGCAGGGCCATCGCCGCGCCGCGCTGTCCGGCCTCGGCCATCCGCCGCAGCCGGGTCTTGCGCGCGGACACCACCGCCAGCTCGGCCATGGCGAAGAAGCCGTTGAGCACGATCAACAACAGGATGAGCAGGACTTCGCCGATCACCATGGCGCGGATTCCCGCTCTCGGCTATTCCACCACTTGTCCAGCCCAGGCACGGGTCTTGAACCAGTAGTCGTGGCGTTCCTTCAGCCAGCCGTCCTGCTGGCGCAGCAAAATCCAGTTGTTGAAGAAATTCAGTGCGTCGGGGTCGCCCTTGCGCAGCGCGAAGCCTTCCGCGCCCTGTACGAACGGCTCGGGAATCGGCAGGAACAGCTTGTCGGGATGCTTCAATGCCTCGAACGCCGGGGTCGGGGTGCTGGTGACGAAGGCGTGGGCCTTGCCGTTCAGCACTTCCTGCAAGGCCAGCGCGTCCTCGTCGAACTGGCGCAGCGTGGCCTTGGGCATCAGCCGCTTGGCGGCGGTGGCCGGGGTCGCGCCGCGCCGCGCGGCCAGCACCACGTCCGGTTTGTTGAAATCTTCCAGCGACTTGAAGCCAGCCGCCAGTTCCCTGTTAGCCACCAGGTGAGTGCCGGAATTGGCGTAGGGCTGGGTGAAGTTGACGGTCAGATTGCGTTCCGGGGTGATGGTCATGCCGCCGATCACCACGTCGAACTTGCCGGCCAGCAGGGCGGGAATGATGCCGTCCCAGGCGGTGGGCACGAACTCGGCCTTGACCTTCATGTCCTCGGCCAACTGCTTGGCAACGTCGATTTCGTAACCGATCAACTCGCCGTTCTTGTCGCGCATCGCCCAGGGCACGAAGGTGGACAGGCCGACCCGGATCGCGCCGCGCTTCTTGATGGTTTCCACCACGCTGCCGGCGGCGAGTTGCTGGTTGACACTCTGGGCTCGGGCCAGCGGCGGCGACAGGACGGCGAGCAGTAGGACAGCGGTGGTGAGTACGGCCAACAAACGGTTTTTCATGACGGACTATCCTCGGCAGGGGGTTTCGCTCAAGGTTATAGCGAACGATCCATGGTCGGGCAACCGCGCCGGCCTCGAACGGTGGCGGGTGGTCGGATTTTCCGCCGGTCATTTGACGGCTTTCGGTAAACCGGCCAAGCTGTTTCGCCAGCGCGCCACGGTATTGTTCAGCCCATGAAACCCAATGCTTCGCCCATCCCTTACTGCTGTATTTCGCCCTGACCCTGTACGAACGGGGCCAGGCGCCAGACGAACTGATCGACAGCAACGTCCGCACCGACTACTCGAAGTTGCGCTATCTGGCGCAGATGGGCCAGAGCCTGAACGGCAACTTCGCGCGGTTGAAGGCGGTGCTGGAAGAGGGCGAAGCCCACGGTCCGATCATCGGCAGCTTCCCGGTCGCCCGGCTGACCGAACCGCAACATTTCATTTCCCTGTTGTATCACCTGGGTCTGCTCACCCACGGCGGCGTGAAGGAGGGTCGAGTGCGGCTGACCGTGCCCAACGAAACCGTCTGGCAGTTGCATTACAGCTATCTGCGCGATGCCTACTGGGAAGTGAATATCTTCGCTCCGGCCCTGTGGCTGTTGCAGGATCATCTTGCCGCCCTGGCCTACCGGGGCGAATGGGCGGGATTCTTCGACTACCTGGCCCAGCAGGTGGCCGAGCAGACCAGCGTCCGCGATTACTTTCAGGGCGAGAAGGTGATTCAGGGGTTTCTGCTGGCCTATCTCAACGGGCTGCCCTTCTTCTATCTCACCCGCAGCGAACGCGAAGCCGGCAAGGACTTTCCCGATCTGTTCCTCGAACCGTTCCTGATGAAGTATCCCGACCTGCGGCATAGTTATCTGATCGAACTGAAATATCTGCGGCGTGGAGAGGACGCGCCGGAGCGGCGCGCGGCCCTGATCGCCGACGGCGAAGCGCAGTTGCGTCGCTATTTAGCCGATGCCGATCTGCGCCGCCGGGCTGGTTCGACCTGGTTACATGGCTTTTTATTGATATATCATGGTTGGGAGTTGGTGGAGCGGCGGGAAGTGGCGTAGGCGCGGACGAGGTGGGCGAACTTGTGAAGCGGCGTTATAGTGGTCATACTTTTGGTATGAAAACGGCGATCTCCCTACCTGATAAACTCTTTCTCGCCGCGGAGCGACAGGCGAAGCGGACGCGGAAGTCCCGCAGCCAACTTTATGCCGAAGCCTTGGCCGAATACCTGGCGCGACATGCCCCAGACGAGGTGACCGAAGCCATGGACCGGGTCGTCGAACGGCTCGACGAACCCCGACCCGATCCGCTGTTGGCGGCGGTCGCGCGTCGGGTGTTCGAGCGCGCCGAGTGGTAGAGATTCGGCAGGGGGAGGTCTGGTGGGCGGAGTTGCCGGAGCCCGCCGGGTCTGGCCCTGGGTTGCGCCGACCGGTGGTCGTCGTTCAGGGCAATCCACTGAACCGGAGCCGTATCGCCACGGTCGTCTGCGTGCCGTTGACCAGCAATCTGGTTTGGGCCGACGCGCCGGGGAACACGTTGATCCCCGCCAAGACCGCCGGCCTGCCCAAAGACTCGGTGGCTAACGCCTCGCAGATCATCGCCCTCGACCGGACCTTTCTGACCGACCGGGCCGGGCGGCTCCCGCCAAAACTGTTCGCGCAGATTCTCCACGGCATCGACGTCGTACTGGGGCGGTGATTCGGCGGGGATGACGAATCGGGTTTTCAACACAAATCGGAGGCTTCCAAAATGGACATTGCAACCTTGGCGGCAAGTGTGACGGGTGCTCTGGTTCCGGCGTTACCGTTTTTGGTGAAAGCGGGTGAAAAGGGCGCCGAAGTGCTCGGGCAGCAGTTGGGCGCGGGCGTGTGGGAGACCGCCAAGGCGCTGTGGCGCAAGCTCCGGCCGGCGGTCGAGGCCAGCCCGACGGCGACGGCGGCGGTTCAGGATGTGGTCGCCGCCCCCGGGGATGCGGATACCCAAGCCGCGCTGCGGGTGCAGCTTAAGAAGCTGCTGGAAGCCGATCAGGACTTGTTCGCCGGGCTGGCGCAAGTGCTGAAGGCGGCTGGCCATCCCCAGCACTATCAAGCGGCCAACTTCGGCGACGGAGCCATCGCCCAAGGTCCGGGTGCGGTGGCCGCCGGCAAAGGCGGCGTCGCTGTCGGCGGCGACTTGCACGGCGGCGTGCGGAATGTTGGAACTGAATTTAACTTATTCAAGACCGAGTTCCCAAAGTAAAGAGTAAGGGATTGATCGCCAGTACCTCGTGGGCTGCGCCAAAAGTTTTGACAGGTAGCGACGGGTATCCTATGTTGGG
>CALGOO010000177.1 GCA_937960715.1 uncultured Candidatus Competibacteraceae bacterium | reverse complement strand
CGCGCATGATCGCTTCCATGTGGCGGATGGCGTCGGCGCTTTCGACCTTGGGCAGGAGTAGCCCGTCGGCGCCGGATTTGGAAGCCATGGCGATGTCCTCATAGCCCCACCGGGTCGACAGGGCATTGACGCGAATCAGCACTTCACGCATGCCGAAACCGCCGGCGGCCACGGCCTCGCAGACCTGTTTGCGGGCGAGTTCCTTGGCGTCGGGAGCGACGGCGTCTTCGAGATCGAGAATCAGACTGTCGGCGGGCAGGGCGCGGGCTTTTTCCAGAGCGCGGGCGTTGGAACCGGGCATGTACAGCATGCTGCGGCGGGGACGGGCGGATTTGGGCATGGGGATAAGCTCCTTGGAATTTTGGAGTATGGAACTGCAAACCATGGAAAGTCAGATTCAGGGGTCCGTGCTGCTTTGTGGACCAAGTGTGGCTAATCATACACCCGTGGTCTCGATCAAAGGAGAGGGGCTTGGAGCGCGCGTCGCCTACCAGCTCCTCTGGCCAACGGGTTTTTGTCCCAACCTATTTCTCGGCCAGGATCACCCGTGTGGTTCGTTCCCCCGTCTGAGCGCGCCGCCAGTGAAACACCACCAGCGCATCGTCGGGATAACGGGCGCGCAAGGCGACGAGACGCTCCAGCGCCCGTTCGTCGCCAGCCTCCAGCAGCGCATACGCCTCGGCGTACTCTTGGACCAACCCGACGGATTCTCCCTCGGCGAACGACGGAGCGAACACCGGCAACGCTTCCGACTTCCCCTTGACGACCACGTCGCCCATCGGACGGAACGCCAGTTCCCCGGCGTCGGTCCCGCGTAACGCTTGCGCTCGGGTCGCGCCGCCGACCGCGACGCGCGTCCCGAAGAAACGGTTCAACCCCTCCAACCGCGCTGCCGCGTTCACCACGTCGCCGATGGCGGTGTACTCCAGTTTGGCCGCCGAGCCGAAATTGCCCACCGTCGCCTCGCCGGTATGAACCCCGATCCGGGTTTGGCCGAACCCGATCGGTCGACCCTCGGCATCGGTCGCCGTCCGCCGGAACCCCTCGGCGAAGGCATCGAGCGCCAGGGCGCAGCGCACCGCGCGCGCGGCGTGATCGGCCTGCGCCACCGGCGCCCCGAACAACGCCATGATCCCGTCGCCCAGATATTTGTTCACCGATCCGCCGTGGGCGACGATCCGGTCGGTCATGCCCTCCAGATAGCGGCCCAGCACTCGAACCAGCTCGGTGGGCGGCAGGGTCTCGGCCAAGGTGGTGAACCCGGCCACGTCGCTGAACAACACGGTCAATTCCCGTCGCTCGCCTTGCGGGCGCAACAGCTCGGGCCGCTCCACCAGTTGCCGCACCCACTCGGGATGCAGATAGCGGCCGAAAGCGCCCTGGATGAACTGCTGCTGGCGCCGTGCCCGACGGCTGAGATACGCATGGGACCAGCCGACCACGCCGAGCAGGGTCAGCGACGGCCCACCCAGCGGCAGCAGCGATCCTCCGTAGTGATACCCGCCAAACCCCAGCACCCAGAACCCGCCCAGCAGGATCGCCGCCAGCCCCAGAATCGCCCAAGCGGGCCGATTCAGCCGCGCCAGGCCGATTCCCAGCGCGGCGGCGACAAAATACAGACCCCAGACCGTCCATGAGGAGGGGGGCGGCAACGAGCGTCCCTCCAGCAGTTGAGCCAGCGCGTGAGCGTGGATCATCATGCCGGGCAACCGCCCTTGTTGGCTGCCCAGCAACGCCGTGAACGGGGTCTTCCACAAGTCCGCGTCGCTGGCCAGGGATTCCGTGCCGATCAGGACGATCTTGCCGGCCAGCCACTCCGGCGGCAGAGCCGCCGCCGAATGCGCGGGATAGCGCTTGAACGCGCGCAGCGGTTGATCCAGAGTCACGCCCGGCGGCAGCCCGCGATAGCGCAGGGGCACGGCCGTGGCCGGCGGAGTGGCGCCGGCCAGCGCCACCGCGAACCCCGGCGCGAATCGGCCATCCGGCCCGATCCGGCCCGGAAACAGGCGGCGGACCACGCCGTCCGCCCCGTCGAGCGGCAGATCGATATAGCCGCGCCGCAACCCGGCGGTGAACGCCTCCAAAAAGGACTGCTGTTGGGGAACCAGATGCGCCTGGCCGGCGTAGGCCACGATCACCGGCGCGGTGGACGCGAGCAACGCTTGCCTGAGCGCCCGGTCGACCGCCGGATCGGTGGGCTGATCGAACAAGATATCCAGGCCGATCGCTCGCGCGCCCCGGTGGTCGAGGAGCTGCACCAGGTCGGCCAGGAATTGGCGGTCGATGGGCGAGCGGCAGGAAAAACGGCTGAGCGTTTCCTCGTCGATGGTCAACAGGACCACGTCGTCGGGCGGCGGCTGGCGCGGGGTCGCCAGGGCGATCCGCAAATCGCCCAGGGCGTTTTCCAGCGGACGCAACGGACCGTGCGTCATCAGCAGCCCGACCAGGGCGGCGATACCCAGGGCGGGGAGGATCAGGAGCAACCACTCCGGGTCACGGGTCATGGATCATGCGAATCGTGGAAGAGAGGGTTTGGGATGAGGGCGCGAACGGCATAGTATCCGACTTGTGGCAGCATGAATGCCCGAATCACGAGGGTCAACCTTGGAGGTAGCGCAGCGATGAACGTGGGCCGACGCGGATTGAAAACCGCCTTGGCGGTGTTGCTGGGAATGGGAGGGTCAGCCGGCTGGTCGCTGGCGAACGCCGAGCGTTGGGTCGTGATCGACGCCGAAAACGCCCCGTTGCCGCTCGGCGCGCGGTTGGAGAACGGCCAACCGGTGACCTTGGCGGGGAGCGCGCGGCTGACCTTGTTGGCCGAGGACGGCCAAACGCTCAAGCTGGCCGGCCCCTATGCGGGGGTGCCGGGCGGCGGCGCCCCAGCCGGTGCGGCGGGTAACAATCTGCCGGTCATCGCCAAGTTCCTTCAGGGACATCGACAAGAGGTCGCGGCGTTGGGCGGCTCGCGCGGCGAGCCATCGCGGGGGCCGGACGTGCCTCCCCACGCCGATTGGATCGACGCGGATCATTCGGGCGAGCGCTGCCTCGGCCGCGATCCGGTCACGCTGTGGCGCCGGGACGCGGCGTCCTCGGAATCGGTCACCCTCGCCGCCGCGGAAGGGCAGCCGCTGGCTCACTGGAACTGGCCGGCGGGCGCGGCGCGCTTGACCATTCCCGGTGGGGTCTTTGCCGACAACCAGCGTTATCGACTCCTGCGCGGTGCCCGCGCGGTGGATTGGCGGGTTCACAAAGCGCCCGCGTTGCCGGATCAGCCGGCGGCGCGGGCGGCCTGGATGGCGTCCAGCGGGTGCAAGACGCAGGTTTTGATCCTGCTGAAGGGGTTGTGAGCAACCACGGGCTGGGTAACTCGATGGTAGCCGTTCGGACCCCCTTGGTGTTTTCGCTCTGAATTTGATGGGTTTCGCTTCGCTCGACCCATCCTACGAAAAATTGCTAAAAAACAACGATTTGTAGGATGGGTTGGGCGAAGCGAAACCCATCACCATTCTCCAATGTTGGAGGCGTTTCACTGCCGGTCGCGGATCGGGCCGGTAAACCGTGCCATCTTGACCGAGAGCGGGCCGCTCTCCGGCCGGTCCTCGATCATGTTGACGGTGCCGTCCCCGCTCACCAGAAAGGAAGCGACGAACAGCGTGTCGCTGTAGAGAAGGGTAGCTTCCGCTCGCCAGTCATTGCCGCTACCTCTGCCGATCGCGAGCGGTTGCAAGGCGGTTTCCACCTCGCGGCGCATCGCCGTGGGGGCTTCGGCGGACCAATCCAGGTCGGTCGGTCGTTCGACGATTTTGAAGGTGCCGGCGTCGCTCTGGATCGCGGCGCAGAAGAAGCGCAGGTAGGCGGTGGCTTGCTGGCGGGTGTCGAGCAGGAGCGGCGCGGCGTGGTTCAAGGCGTGGATGGGGGGCGAGGTGCCGTCGAGCAGGGTGATGCCCCCGGAGTGGCGGATGAAGGTAAACAGGCCCTCGCTCCCACGTCCTTTTTCGACTGCGCCTTCGTACAGCGTCGCGTCGCGGTAGAAGGGCAGTTCCAGAGCGCGCAGGCGGGCGATGCGTTGAATGGCGCTCGTGTGCTGGGGCGCGTGGTCCCGCAGTTCGACGAGGAGCCGAGCTTGTTCGTAAGCCGAAACGGTGCGCCATGCGCCGGGCAGCAGCGGGTCCAGCCGCCAGGCGTCGCTGTTTTGTCCCGCACCGCAACTGTCGCCGGGCAGGATGGTGCGCGTGGCGGACGCCGGCCAGTTTTGCGCGAAGGCGGGGGTGCAGGTGTTTTGAGTGCCGGCGTTGCAAATTTGCACGGTTTTTTGGCCAGCGGTTGTGGAGAAGGCTTTCTGGTATCCGGATGGCAGGCCCGACACCACCAAGCGGTTGTCGACGTAGTAGTCCACGGCCATGCAGTGTTGGTTGACCAGGGTGATCGTGACGGGCGGCGAAGCGGTCGCGCCGGAAGGGCGAGAGGATTGCTTGCAGGAATTGGGGTCGGCGAGGCAGGCGATGGCGCCGATGACCAGCGCGGTGCCCATGACGCGGGTTTCCACATCGGCCCGGTCGGAATCGCTTTGCGTGAGCAGTTTGGCGGGGGCGACCCAGTCTACCACTCCGGTGCTTAGGTATTGGATTTTGACCTGATTGCGATGGAGATCGACGAATTTGACGATCACTCGTTCGTTTTCGCCGATGGGTTGGTAGATGTAGTACCCCTCTCCCGGCTGGATGGACTGGATGTCCACCGCCAGGGCCGCGCGGGTGATCAAGCCGCCGATCAGGATCAGGGTGGTCGATAGCGTTCTCATGGGTGTAGTCCTCATTTCAATCCCCGACGGTGACGAAGGGGGCCCAGAAGTAGGGATGGGCGCGGGCGAGGTGGGTGTCGGGTTGGGGTTGGACGATGCCGACGCGGACGGCGCGTTGGGCCTGGGCGAGGGCGGCGGCGGGGTCGGGTTGCTCGGTTTCGAGGGCGCGGACGGCGGCGGTGGTGAGGTCGCGGGCGGCGGCGCTGTCGACGGCCCAGTGGCTGACCCAGAGGTGGCGGGCGCCGGCGAAGAGGAAGGCGCGGGTCATGCCGGCGAAGCCTTCGCCGTTGGCGGTGTTCTCGCCGTCGCCGGCGGTGTTGCAGGCGGAGAGGATGGCGAGGTCGGCGTTGAGGTCGAGGTCCTCGATGACGTCCTTGAGGGTGAGGAAGCCGTCTTGGTCGTGGGCGGGGTCGACCAGGGTGAGGACGAGCGACGGCTGACCCCGGGGTTCGGGCGGGGCGCGGCGGTGGCCGGGGTCGCCCTCG
>CALGOO010000176.1 GCA_937960715.1 uncultured Candidatus Competibacteraceae bacterium | reverse complement strand
CTCGGAGCCAAAGTGGGGGAAACGCGGGGAATATCCTGGGGGGAAGATGTATTTACAATCCCCCACTTTCTGGTTTATACCTGTTCGGAAAGAGGCGAGGCCGCGAGGAACGCCATGAGCCCCGACATCACCGACCTGCTGGGCAACGACGTCCGGAAACCGACGGCGCTGGTTCATTTCGAGCGGGACATGCCGTTGACCGAGCAGAAGGTGATGACCTTGATCATCTTCCACTGCCAAGTCGCCGACAAGGACGAAAGCGGCTTCTATCACATCCGCAAAAGCTTCGTGCGCCGCTTCCTCGGCTGGGACGACAGCCACAACTATCCGCGCATCTACGAGGCGTTCGAGAAAATCTTCGACAATACCATCCGCTGGAACCTGCTGGGCAAGGACAAGACCTTCAAGAGCCTCAAGTGCAAGCTGATCGTCAGCCTGCTCGAACCGACCGACACCGGCCCGTTCATCGGGTTCAAGCTCCATCCCGACCTGGAGCCGGCCATCAAGGACCCCCGACTGTTCGCCCGGATCAAGCTGATCATGATGGCGATTCTGGCCAAGCCCAAGTATGCCTTTCCGCTCTACGAAATCCTGTCCGATTGCTACTCGCGCGGCGAGCGGGTGATCCGGCTGTCCCTGCGGGAACTGAAGGAATCGCTGGGCATCGCGGGCTCCTACTACGATCAATTCATCGCGTTCAAGAAGGAAGTGCTTCGGCCCAACCTGGCGGCCATCAACCAGAACACCGACTGTCAGGTGACTTACGACACCTACCGGGAAGGGAGAAAAGTGGCCGGCGTGGTGTTCACCATCGACAAGCAAGACTGGCGGCCGCCTCTGCTGGAGGAGCATCTGCGCGAGTTGCAGAGCTATTACCAGCCGATTCCCGTCGAGCCGCCAGCCCTGAGCGCGCCGCAGGCTCCCAGCGCGGAAGAACAGGAGTTCGTGGACAGCGTGAAACTCCACCAGGTCGCCGAGGCCGACGCGCTGCAGGCGATTCGGACCCATGGCCTGAATGGGGCGCGGGCGATTCGCGACTACGCCTTGCGCCAGGCGACGCGCAGAAAGGGAACCAGGGATCAGGTTCGGGATCTCGGCGCCTACATGGCGCGCTGCTTCCGCGAGGGATATGGTCGGTGGGAGGAGCGGGACTTGCCGGACTCGAAACGCGCCGCCGCGCCGCGCCCGGAGGCTCGACCCTCCGAAGAGACGCCGTCCACGTCCAAGGTCGAGCGCCTCGCGGCCAGATTCAAGACCGCGTTCCGGGCCCATCAGAGCCAACTGGTCGACGAGCGGCTGGGTCGCATGTCGGCGGAAGAACGGACGCGGTTCGACGATGAATTCGCCGCCCGCCATGTGATCTGGGCGCAAAAGTTTCGTGAGCTGGGCCCCACGACGCCCCTGTTGCGCTCCGCCTTCGAGGCGTTCGCCGTGGAGATGCTGCTCGATCCCGAACAAAAGGACCTGGTCGCTTTTGCCCGGGAACGCGCGGCCTCGGCCGAGGTCATCGAGTGGCTGCAACGCGCGGTTTGAACGTCGCGGGCCGGCGAGGCTCACCGATCGGCTCGGGCCGACGGCGACGGCTGATCGAGCCAGTAGTCCAGCCCCTGCGCGTTGAGTTCGACATCCATCCTCAGTACCTCGCGCCATTGTTCGGCGTCCAACCGCCAGCCTTGCCGAGCCGCCTCGGCGGCCATTAGCGCCCACAACCCGTCCAGAATCCGCGCGCCGCGCGCCGGGCCGGCGTCGCGTTCCCGCTCGGCCACCGCGACATGCGCGTCGATCAGCCGGTGCAGGTCGTCGCCCAGGCGCGCGATGTCGATAACCTGGGAGAAATGGGTGAGGTACAACGCTTCGGGCCGGCGGGCCAGAATGCGCTCCACGGAGGCGTGCATGGCCGCCGGCTCGAATTGGGTGGGTGTGGTGGTGGGAATGACCGACGGCCGGCCATCCACGTCCAGCTCGCGGAAGGACAGCCCGAAGATGTCGCCGGTGAACAGGCAGTCGCCGCGTGGATCGTGCAGGCACAGGTGGTGGCGGGCGTGGCCGGGCGTTTCCAGGCAGACCAAGGTCCGGCCGGCGAGATCGAAACTGTAGCCGTCACCGGCCGCCAGGATGCGGTCGGCGGGGACGGGCAATGGTTCGCCATACAGCCGATGGGCTTCGTCCGCGCCGTAGACCGCCTGGACTGCGGCGAACAACTGGGTGGGGTCGGCCATGTGCCGCGCGCCACGCGGATGCACGACCAGCCGCGCCTCCGGGAAGGCTTGCATCATCGCGCCCGCGCCGCCGGCGTGATCCAGATGGACGTGCGTCAGAAACACGTAGTCCACGCCAGTTGGCGACAGCCCCAGGATTCGCAGGGCGTCCAGGACGCGCGGCAGGGCGGCGTTGTTGGCGGTGTCCACCACGACGACCCGGCCGCGCTCGACGATGAAGTGGATGGCGTTGAGCCGGGGTCGGATATAGCCGGAGTCGACGGCGTAAATGCCGTGATCGTAGCGTAGTGGTTCGGGCATGAGCGTTCTCGTCGGTGAGGGTTGAGAGGCTATGATGACAAACACGACGGTCCTACCGAAAGCGGCCCAGGCTTGCCTGATCTGCCAGGCGCCTCTGCCTTTTTCGCGGGCGCGCGATGACGGGCTGTGCGGTCGCGGGGAATGCGCGTGGCGTTATGCGTTGCTGAAAGCGCGGCATGAGGTTTGCGTGGTTTGTGGTCGGCCGCTGGCCGCGCCGGAGTTGCCCACCCAGGTTTGCGCGGCTTCGACCTGTCGGCGGGCGGCGGCCGTGGAACGCGGGCGGGTCGTGCATGAGCGCAACCAGGCTCGCTACGCGGCGCTGATTCAGTGCGAGATCGAACAGGCCGCGCGATTGCGCGACCGGGTGATGGCCGAGTTTGGTTTCCGCCAGTCGGACTCGTTTCGGTTGACGGTAATCCCGGCGGCCACGGCCCGGCTGGTGAATCTGCCGGAGCGTCGTCGCCGTGCGCTGCGCGACCACGTGAACGCGCTGATTGGCCAGACCGCCGGATTGCCCGCGCCGCCGCCGCCGACCGAGGAGCCGGCGTCGCCGCCCACGGAACGGGAATCCCAACTCCAGGCCGTTTTGGGCAAGGCGTGCGCCTGTTGTCAGGGGTTCTGTTGCGGGGGCGGCGGCGATCGCGCCTACCTGACCGTGGAAACGATCCAGCGCTACCGGGCCGCGCATCCGGGCCAGCGTCCCCGCGACATCCTCGCCGCCTACCTGGAACGGGTGGGCCACCGAACCGTCGAGGGGTCCTGCGTCTATCACCAGGCCGATGGCTGCGCCCTGCCCCGCGCGCTGCGCGCCGATCTGTGCAACCGGCATTTTTGCAAGGCGCTGGTGGAATTCCAGCGGGATTTGCCGGCGACCGGTCCGATTCGCGGCTTTTTCGTGGCCGCGCATTACGGCGCCCCGCGCGCGGCGACGCTGGTTCACGACAGCCAGGCGTTGGTCGTTCAGGGAGTGGGAACGCCGGAGCCTTGAGTCTCGACGCGGGCCAGCGCCGGCGGCGCGGCTCGATCCGCCGCCAGCCGCGCGACCCAGGCGTTCGCCGCGCTGGCCGTGATTCCCTGCACGCCGTTGGGAAACAGACCGCCCGCCAACGTCAACAGCGCCATGACCCCCGCGATCAGCACCTCGCGCGGCCGCAAATCCATCGCTGTCGCCACCGCCGGATCGGTCACCGGCCCCAGGAACGCCCGCTGGAAAAAGCCGAGGAAATAAGCGGCGCCCAGCACCGCGCCGCCGACGGCAACCAGCGCCAGGCCGGGATGCGCTTGCCAGGCGCCCATCAGGATCAGCAACTCGGCGGCGAAACCACTGGTGCCGGGCAGCCCGATGGAGGCCATGCCGAGAAGCAGGAAGAAGGCTGTCAGCCGGGGCAGCGGCCGGGCCAATCCGCCCAGGCTGGCCAGGTCGGTCGAACCCAGCCGGTGGTGCAGGAAGCCGGCGATCAGGAACAGGCCACCAGCGATGATCCCGAAGTTCGCCAGTTGGAATACCGCGCCCTGCACGCCCTGGAGATTCAGGGTTCCGATGCCGACGATGACCAGTCCGACGTGGCTCACGCTGGAAAAGGCCAACACCTTGCGCAGATTGGCCTGCTGTAGCGCCACCAGAGCCCCGTAGAGCGCGCCAAATCCTCCCAGGCTCATCAGGAGCCATCCGTGGTCGTGCGCGGCTCCTGGGGCCAGCGGGACGGCAAAACGCAGAATGCCGAAAGCGCCGAGCTTGAGGCCCACCAGCAGCGCGCTCAGTCCTGTCGGCCCCTCGCGCAGCACGGTGGGCAGCCAGGTGTGGAACGGGAACAACGGAGCCTTGACGGCGAAGCCGAAAAACAGCAGCAGGAAGACCGATGTCTGCGCCGAGGCGGGGAGGGGGTGTTCAAGCAGGACCCGGTAATCGAACGTCAGTCCGCCCGGCGCGGAAGCGCCCACGGCGCTGGCGTGACCCAGACCCAGCAGCACGATGGCGAACAGCAGCGGAATCCCGCCGGCCAGCATGAACAGGGTGTATTTGGTCGCGGCGAAGCGCCGTTCCGGTCCGATGCCCCACAGGCTGATCAGGAAATAGATCGGGATCAGGGTCAGTTCCCAGAACAGGAAGAACAGCACCAGGTCCAGGGCGCAAAACACGCCGATGGTGCAGCTCTCCAGCGCCAGCAGCAGGGCGAAATACAGGCGGGGCATGAACTGGATGGAGGTCCACGACGCCAGGATGACGCCGCAGAACAGCAACGCCGTCAGCGGCGGGAACAGGGCGGCGATGCCGTCGATGCCCAGCAGGTATTGAACGTTCAGGCTGGGAATCCAGGGGGCTCGTTCCACCAGTTGCATTCCGGCGTTGTTCGGGTTCAGGGCCGCTAGCATCACCAGCGCCAGGATCAATTCCAGCACGGCCCCGGTCAGCGCCACGACCCGCGCGGCGCGACCTTCCGGCAGGAACGGCAGCAGTAAC
The DNA here is from genome assembly GCA_937960715.1 of uncultured Candidatus Competibacteraceae bacterium. GTDB lineage: Bacteria > Pseudomonadota > Gammaproteobacteria > Competibacterales > Competibacteraceae > Contendibacter. The sequence goes on along the minus strand of CALGOO010000176.1, from coordinate 13,895 downwards.
GCCCAGGCCAGCGGCAAGAAAATCAGCAGGCTCAGGATGGGAAAGCCGAAGGAGTCGGCAGCGGGCAGGGATTCAGGGTTCATCGCCAGTTGTCCGAGTGCTTGGCGGTTTGCCTTCCTCGCCTGCTGGAAAGAGCTGACAAGGACGGGTGCTAAGGCTTTCCTTGCGACGCATCTCCTTGTCGAGAATTTCCTTGACAAACAATGGGATTTCCTTATCGAGGGACGCCGCTTCAGCTTTTAGCTTCTCGTAGGTTTCGACTTCTTCGCCCTGCCAGATCAGATCAAGCCGGCGAATTTGACGCATGGCAATATGAGAATAATTTTCTGGATATGCCCAGTAGCAGGTTAAACAGATTGTCCTGTCCCTGGTATTGCTCCAGTTCTCGCAATGCTCGCAGGACCACGACTTTGCTCGGTTTGCCGAACCGGACAGCAGCATGAAATTTTCTGGACGGAGTTCGTCGTCCTCGCCATCGCCTCCGACTTCGTAAGGGATGCGATGGTCAATTTGCAAATCTCGCTCGTCTACTTGTTCAAGGTAGATAAAGCATTTGCATCCATATTTTTCGATCAGCGCATCCTTGATTTTCCTGGAAAGTCCCGTTCGACCCGATAATTTCTTGAAGCGCTTGGCGCTTGCGGCGCCAAACCGGTAGGCAGCAATTTTCCGTCCATCCGAGCCTGTAACGCGAAAGGTTTCAATCGGAATACCATGTTCCCGCACATCGCGGACTGCTCGCGGAGGGTGGTTGTAGCCATATTTTTCTTTCAAGTCTTCCATAGTGATAAATCCATATTCCATGATGTGTTCAATCACGGTCTTGGGGCGTTTTGCAGTGATTGAATGGCATAATTCAATGAATCCAAATGGAATTTTAGACATAATAGATCCCAGGCTCCAGCAATGTATGCTGTTGTTCGTGAGGGCGATGATGGTGAGCCGGTTTATGTGTGAGCTTTTTGGTCAGCGACTGCGAAAGATATAGGGATTCATATGTGATTTCATCGCGCCCAAGCAATGTCGCCTGACTGGACCGCCCGGCCTTGAGTTCAACATGGGTTAATCCAAGAGGCAGAGGTAATAAATCTCCAAATGTTTTATCGCCTCTGCGCCCATCATAACTGACTATATAAGAAGTTCCACGCGCATTAAGTAGTTCAAGTGCATGAACGAAATCCCCATGGGAAATTCCAGACAGATACCTGGAGTCTCTATCGCCGCATACACCCTGATAAGGAGGATCCATGTAAACCAGGTCGCCTGTTTCCGCTCTGGCTAAAATGGCCGTATAATCGAGCGATGAAAAATCAGTCTTGCCTTTGAGCAGCCGTGAAACGCCAAGGATATTAGAGCGCATGGTTTCCGGTCGAGTGCCGCGCCGCCGCTTGTCTGGACTCTGGTTAAAAAAACCATAAGCGTTATAGCGCACCGCACCCTTGACGCATCGGGCAAGCAAGTAGAGAAAAAGCCGGGGGTCTTGGGTGCGGTTGAATTCCTCGCGGACCTTATAGTAATGATTGATGGAATCTGGATGCTGTGCTTTCCAGATAGCCTCGTAGAACGAAGCAATCTCATCAGGGTTTTCCACGATCAACCGCAGTAACTCCATAAGTGGCTTGTTCAGATCATTGATCACATAGGATTTTGCTACCTGATGGGCAGCGGCGGCAATGCTGATTGCGGCGGAACCCGCAAAGGGTTCAATGAGCCGCTCGATACCCTTTGGCGCGTATCGCAAGATGACTGGAGCCAGATTGCGTTTACTGCCTTGGTATTGAATTGGATGAGGGATATTTTTCATAACGCTCGTTTGACTCTTTCGGCTTATTCGGCTTGTCAGTCAGGATTTTTCACCGCTTGCAGCTCCTTGGAAAAGTGGTGAGAGCTGATTTGCAGTTTCCGGCTCAGGTAAAGCCGATGGGCGTCGTGTCGGGTTACACCTGAGTCGAGATGAAATTGGTCGCAGGATAATTCCCGCGCTTTTTCCAGGAGCCAGTCGAGCAGCATTCCGCCATAACCACGCTTGCGGAACGCGCTTCGACTGATAAGGTCGTCCACATAAAAAATTCGTCCCCATGCCAGGAATTCGGCGATACGATAACCCGCCACGGCGACTACTTGATCATACGAGGTGGCGTATACGAGAACATAGCCATGATTCTTCATTTGGCGTTGAACCCGCGCCACGAATTCATGTTCGGAAAGGTGCGGTCTCAATTCATGTAACGTGGGAAAGCAGACTCTTATTTCGGTTTCCGTGGAAGCGACGCGAATATCCACACGTTCCTCAGGAACCACTGAATTACCCTGGGTTTGGCGCAAGAAATAATTAGGGTTTTGCCGATGGCAACGCATAGGTGATCCTTGTGCCTTCGACTTTCACATATCCTTGTTCTACAAGTGCTTCGTAGACTGCATCGATATCGCTTGATGGAATATCCTTACCGCATCTCGCATGAATAGTGCTCCACAATGTCTTGGGAGTACGGGGCTTTGATGCCTTGCGTTTGATAAGATCATCCACAGCCACTTTGATCAGTTCTTCTTTGGTTGGCTTGATTTGCACGGCATTCAGCTTCTGTTCAGTTGTGGTTTTTGTCTGCGGTATGGCAGATGGAGGCGCTTTGAAACAGGGCATTTCTTCAATAGACGCCGACCGCGCAGCGAAGATTTTTTTGCTCTTGAGGTGCTGAATCAGTGGATCGAAGCCAGTATCTTTTGAAATGATGTGGAAGAATCCCAAAGGCTCAACCGACGCCAATGCGCCAAGATAATAGGCAATGTGAAAATCAAGAGCATTTCGCCCAGAGGTTTCCAAAACAATGTATTCGGCTTTTTCTCCAAGTTCTTGCATAGCCAATACAAGCTCGACGGGCAGCTTGGTGTTATTCGGCCCGAGGAATACCCGTACTCGAAAATTCTCGCCCTTCAAGAATGCGATGGATTTTACCTGGACGTTCTCGTAGTCAACCAAGACATAGTTCATCTTCACGCTTTTATCCTTGCCGGAAGTTTTATCTCCATCGACGATGAAGGATCAAAGGGTTAGTGTTCGCTTCCTGCCTCGAACAGCCCCGCCACGCTTTCCACCGCCCCGCTGATCGTTTCCAGCCACGGATGAGCGTACAAGCCGACGCTGACCATCACCGCGCACAACAGCGCGGCCATGATCAATTCCCGGTTGCGCAAATCGATCAGGGGTTGCGTCGTGCTGCGGGGATTGCGGGTGAGGAAAATCCGCTGATACGACCATAGCAGGTAACCCGCCGCCAGCACGTTGCCGGAAGCGGCCAGCGTGGCGACGCCCCAGCCGTAGGTTTCGAGCACGCCTTCCAGCGCCAGGTGCGCGGCCTCGAAACCGGGCGTGCCCGGCATGGCGATGCTGCCCAGCACCACCACCAGAAAGGTCAATCCGAGCAGAGGCGCCGCGTCGAACAGTCCGCCCAGACGGTAGAATCGGGTCACGCCCAGCCGACGTTGCAGCAGCCCCGCCACCATGAACAGCCCGGCCGTGGCTAGGCCCAGATTCAGACTCAGCAACAGACTCCCCTGCAACCCCGGCAAATTCAGCGTGAACAGGCCGACCAGGAGCGCGCCAGTGTGGCTGACCACGGCGAAGGCCAGCAGCCGGCGCAAATCCTTTTGCATCAGGGCGAGCAGCGCGCCGTATCCCATGCCGGCCAGTCCCAATACGATCACCGCGCCGGCCCATTGCTGAGTGGCGGCGGGCAGCAACGGGAACGCGAAACGGAGCAGCGCGTAAACCCCCACCTTCACGCCCGCCAGCAACGCCAGGCCCACCGCGACCGTACCGTGCTGGGCCACGACCGGCAGCCAGGCGTGAAACGGGAACAGCGCCAGCCGCACCGCCAGGCCGCCAAACACCAGCACGAAGATTAACGACTGAAGACCGGGCGACGCGGGCGTGGCGAGTAGGGCGGACAGTTCGAAGGACCAGCCGCCATCCGTCGCGGCGACGTGATTCCAACCCAGCAGCACGATCCCGGCCAGCAGCGCCGCCAGGCCGCTCGACAGGTCGCGGGCCAAACGCCAGGCCGCCCGCCCGCGCACCGGGCTGGTTCCCCAGCGCCAGACCAGGAGCGCCACCGGGACGATCTCGGCCAGGGCGAACAGCCAGAACTGCATCAGATTCAGCGCGGTGAACATGCCCATCAGCGCCGCTTCCTGCGCCAGCACGCCGGCCACCAACACGCCCGGCCGCTCCCGCCGGATCGTTTGGGCGTAGAGCAGGATCAGTAGCGTCAGCAGCGCTGTCAGCGGCAGGAACAGCACGCCGAGGCCGTCAACACCGAGATGAAGGCTCAGCCAGGGCAACGGTTCGAACCGTTCGACCAATTGGGCGGCGGGGTCGTGCGGGTGGAACCGGATCAACGTCGCTATCGTCAACAGCAATTCCACACCCGCCGTCGCCAGACCCAGCGTCAGCGCCGTTTGGATGCGCTGGATTCGCCAAGCCGCGACCATTCCCACCAGTGGCGTCAGGAGCAACAGGCTCAGTAGTGGAAAACCGGCCAGTCCGCTTTCCGGGCTTTCGCCGGCGCGCACGATTTCGCGCAGGCCCACCAGCGCGATGAGCACCACCAGCGTCGCCGCCATCCAGGCCCAGGACCGCCGCAACCCGCGCTCGATCCGGCCCAGCCCGTTGCCGAGCCGACGACTGGCGGCCACGATGCCCTGCCCCACGGCTCGGAAGACCAGCAGCTCTTCGAACCCGTGAACCACTGCCGCCATCCGCTCGGTGATCCAACCCAGAATGCCGGGATCCCGATCCGCCGCGTTGGGCGCGCGCTCCAGAATCCGCCCGGCGCCAACCTGGCGCTCCTCCCACTGGGCCAGCGACGACAGGGCGTTCACCGCCGGGGCTGGCAGCCCGGTCGCCCGATCCACCGCGACGGTGTCGAAGCGGTTCAGGGCGCGGGCCAGCCGACGCACCGGCCGGACCACGGCCCAGTCCGCCGCGTCTTCCAGCCAGAACCGTTGCAACGCCGCCGCGTAGGCCCGGTGTCGTCGCGCGAGAAAGGCGGGTACGGGCCGGACGCGCGCGCCGGGCGGCGGGTACAACACCGAGGGCGCGCGGAGAAACTGGTAGCCGCGAACGATGGCGTGACCACACAGGTGAATCAACGCCAGTGTCCAGAAGCCGAGTCCGCAGGCAAGAACCATCAACCCAAGCTGGCCGGTCGTGGAGAAAATTAGGGCGCTCTTGATGTCGGTCTGCGCCAGTCCCGCCCAGAAACCGTACAAGGCCGTCGCCAGCCCGATCACCGCCAGCGCCGCCATGGCCGCCGGTGACTGCTCGAACAGCGGTTGCAGGCGCAACAAGAGATAAACGCCGGCGTGGACCATGACCGCGCCGTAGAACAAGGCGCTCGACGGCGTGGGGCCTTCCATGGCCCGTGCCAGCCACGGCGCCAGCGGGATTTGCCCCGATTTGGCGACCGCCGCCAGCAGGAAACAACCGGCCAGGATTCCGGCCTGATTGGAACCTAGACTTGCCGCCCCGGCGTTCGTCGTCGTCCAGTCCGCGCTTCCCAGCCAGTGAAACGTCAGGGTGATGCCGAGCAGGAAACCGGCGTCGCCGATCCGGTTGGTGACGAACGCGCGGGTGGCGTTGGCCGCCGCCGCCGGTCGGTCCTGGAAAAACGCGATCAGCAGGTAGGAACACAGCCCGGCGACCTCCCAACCGACGAAGGTCAACACCGCGTTGCCGCTCATGACCAGCAACGGCATCGCGGCGGAAAACAGGCTCAGGATCATGAAGAAGCGATGAAAGCCGGCTTCCCGGTGCAGGTAGTTCACCGAAAACCGGGTGACCAGCAGGCACAACAGGGCGGCCAGGGTGGTCAGCGTCAGACTGAGCGGGTCGGCGAGAAAATTCACCTCGACCTGAACGGCGCCGCTGCTCAGCCAGCGCCCGAGCGTCAACTGTTCGGGCAATTCGCCGGCAAGCCGGGCGGCGACCAGCGCGAGCGTGGCCACGAACGAGATGGAAATGGCGGTCAGCGCGATCCGACTGGTCCGCCACTCGTGTTCTTCGCCGCTGGCCTGACCGAACAGGATGGCCACGCCGATCCACAGCGCGGCGGCCAGCGGCGGGGCCGGAACGAGACCGGCGATCCACTCAAACATGGCCGCTTCCTCCAACGCGGGCCGGCGGCAGCGGGCCGGTATGCCCCCGGTACCAATCGCCCGACCGGGCGCGTTCGGGCAACGGCTGGACCGGACGGGTCCAGGGGACGAACCCCCGCGCCGGATCGAAGAGCGCGAATTCCCCGCTGTCGGGGTCCTTGGCGATCAGATGAATCCATTCGTTGCCGATCAATTCCCGCAGCGACGGCTGGCGGCCGTAAATGGCGGCCAGTACCTCGGTGCGGGCCTCGACCACGATCTGCAGGCGCAGCGGTTCGTGAATCTCGATCATCTGTCTGGGTAGTCCGGTGCGCAGGTCGCTGCTCGCGCCCTCCATCACCGCGAATAGCCCGGTGACGTTGTGCGGCAATTTGGTGCCGCAACCAAGCCGTTCGTTGTTCACGGTGGAAAAGTAGTATTCCAGGTTGATGCCGGCGCCGACCGGTCCCACCGCCAGCAGGATGCCCTCCAGCACGGTCCCTTCGGGGTCCTGGGTCGGGTCGTAGGAAATCAGGAACGCGCGCCGGTCCAGGAACAGGCCCTGGCTCATCGAACGCCGGCCGACCAGCGCGGCGGCGTTGGTGGCGTGGCCCAGTTCCGGTCGGGCCTGGCTGAAATCGCGGGCGCGGCCGACGATGTGGCGCAGGGCTTGGGCTGGCGTCGGATGGCGCGGGGCCGAGGCCAGGCGACGACAGCGTTCGTGAGCCGACAGGGCGCACGCCTGGTCCAGATCCCGGCGCAACACCGCCAGCGCCGTTTTCGCTTCGGCCGGCAGGTCGTCCAGATCGTAGAAGGTGATCTCCTCGTCGCAGGTGTTGTGTTCGGCCCCGATGAACCCGGTATCGGCCGGGATGTGAATCCCGCGCTCGGCCAGCAGCGCCCGCACCGTCGGGCGGTTGGCCATGGCGGCGAAAACGCGGGCGTTCGGGCCGCCGTGACGGCCGCTGCACGCTCCGCAGTCGTAGGCGGCCAGGTGCGGATTGTTCTGGCTCATCGAGCCGTGGCCCATCAGCGCCACCACCGGCGCGAATTGCGCGGTCAAGCCGACGTTCCGCAACAGGGCGGCGACTCGGTCGGCCTGCTCGGCGTCGGTGAAACCTAGCCGTGGGTTTTCCGGCGTGGCTGGGGCGGCAGGGTCGGACGTTGTAACCGCGACCTGGGTGAGCGGTGGCGGTGTCCACCACGCGGCGACGGCTTCCGCGAACCGCGCCTGAGGGAGCGGGGCCAGCACCTTGCTCGCCAGCGCCAGCAACGCGCCCGGCGCTAGCAGGTCGATCAGTGGGAACGACGACAGCAGATTGCGCCGCAGTTCCGGCAGCAGGGTCCGCAGCCGGTCGCGCAGCGTGCGCCGCCGGTCGTGTTGGGCGATTTGGGTTTCGGTTCCGGGCCGCGCCACCTCGCGCACCTCGTGGGTGGGCGTGACCACCACCGGGCAAAGCGGGGTGACCTCATGGTCGTCCAGACCGCGCCAGTTGATCGCCACGCCGAAGAAACCGGCCGCGCCCAGCGTCTCGATACGCGGATTCAATTCTTCCAGGTGGCGGCGGAAGCCTTCCTCTCGGTCGTCGATGCAGAAGATCACCTGGGCTTGCGGCCGTTGCTCGCGCGTGGCCCAGCGCCCGCGCCCGTGGTTGTTCGCCAGCGCGTTGAGCAACGCCTCCCGATAGTGGCGCTCGTAGGCGCACAGCCAGATCGCGCCGCGCAGGCTGGCCGGTGGCTCGTCCAGTGTCGCCAGCAGGCGTTCAATCGCTGCCGGAGCCAGCGCGCGCAGTTCGCCGCCAGCCAGGCCGAGATTCTGGGTCAGCCGGAACAGCCGCCAGGCGTTGCCGTGGACCGTCGGCGCATCGGATTCCGCCGCCGCCGGACTGTGCCGCCAGGTCCAGATCATGTCGGCGAGGGTGTCCCAGACGGCTGACGTGGATTCCTCGATCCCCCTCTCCCTTTGGGAGAGGAGTTGGGGGTGAGGGTGGTTGGCTTCCCTCTCCCCGGGTGGGAGAGGGGCTGGGGGTGAGGGAGATTTTCCCGCCTCGGTCAACGCCCGCGCTCGACTGGCCAGATATTCGGGCAAGCGTCCTTCGTGGAGCGCGTGCCGGACCAGCGCCTCCGCCGGACGCGCGGTGAAATAAGCGCGCAGCGCCGGCAACGCGCCTTCCAGCCCCCAGGTTTCGCGGCACAGGCGCTCGATCCACAGGCCATCGAGACCCAACCGCACCGCCAGATAATCGGTGAGTGCGACCGGGCTTTCCCGGTTGGCCGGGTAATGAGGATGCTGGTGGCGCCAGTTCACCATCCCGGACCAGCCCGGCAATTCCAGGGCCAGGCGGGTGAGATAGCCTTCCCAGCGCGATTCGGGCAGGCCCAGCCGGCGAAGTTCAGCGGCGATGGCCTCGACCGGATCTTCCGGCCAGCGGGCCAGCGCCGCGCGCCAGTCGGACAGTCCCGCGAAGGTCCAGGCCAGGTCGCCGCCCGCCAGCCGCCGCCAGGCCGCGTACAGCCCTTCGGCCCGCCCGGGCAGCCGCCACGCGGCCAACCCTTCGTCGAGATGGGCGGCGCACAGGCGGATGAGGACGGGGCGCACCCGATCCAGCAGATCTTGGCCGGTGAGGGTCCGCAGCAACCCGCATAGCGTGACGCCCACGCCCACGTCCGCGAACAGTCGCTCGACCAGCACCGCCGCTTCCGCCCGCATGTGCTGATGCGTGACCGGTTCCCGTTCGTCCGCCGCGTCCTGCGCCTTGAACCGCGCCAGCAGAGACTTCGCCAGGTTCAACTGCAAGTCCACCAGTTCCTCGGGATGAAGACCGTCGGCGGGCAAGTGAAAGACTTCCAGACAGGCCCGCCACAGATCCTCCACGGCGTCCCGCTCGCCGGTCACGCCGTCCCGCGCGGCGGTTTCCAGCAACCGCTGGCGCATGGTCTCTGGGACATCCTCCAGGAACCGGTGGGTGGCGTCGAGTTCTTCCATCCGCCAGACGAGCTGGCTGGGCGTCAGGGCGTCCACGCCGTGGACCAGGGAGATTCGCAACACCTCGCCGCGACCGATTTCCCGCTCGCCCAGGCGAACCAGCGTGGCGCCGGCCCGCAATTCGGCGCGTTCGGCCAGGACCGCCGTCAAATCCGCGTCGGTGATCCGGCCAGCCCGGTACTGCTTACGGAATTCTTCCTCCGGCCAATAGGCGCGAATTCCGGTCAGCCGTTCGAAAGCCGCCAGCGCCTCCTCGAAGGGCAGATGCTGGTAGCCGTGCAGCGTATTGTGATGGACGAAATTGAGGATCGGCGCCTGGCCGGGCACTACATGGTCGAGATGCGCCACGATCTGTTCGATGATCTGGCGCGGATCGCCCGGCGGTGACTGGGACACGCCGGCGGGATCCCGATGGGTCGTCGCGGACATGGCGTTCTCCTACGGCAGCCGAGCGAAGACGGCGCTCAACCGCGCGACCGTGACGTTCATCAGCTCCGTGGCGAACGCGGGTTGCAGCCCCAGGACCAGTAGTCCCGCCATCAACGGAGCCGCCGCCGCCCACTCGCGCGGCCGCAGGTCGGGAAGTCCGGCCAGTTCCGGGCGCGGCGGACCGGTGAACAACTGGCCCATGGCGCGAATCGCGTAGGCCGCGCTCACCAGCACGCCGAGACTCATCAACAGCATCAGCCACCCCCACCGCTCGAAGCCGCCGAGCAGGGCGTGCAGTTCGGCCACGAAGCCGGCCAGGCCGGGCATTCCCATCGAGGCGAGCAGGGCCAGGGTGATCAGCAGGGTGAAGCCGGGCGTGATCCGCGCCAGCGCGCCGTAATCGGCCAGTTCGCGGCTGTGAGTGCGCTCGTACAGCAGGCCGATCACCAGGAACAGCGCGCCGGCGATCAGGCCGTGGGCGGTCATTTGCAGGGTGGCGCCCATCAAGCCGGTCTCGTTCAAGGCCGACAGCCCCAGCAACACCACGCCCATGTGGCTGATCGAGGAATAGGCGATCATCGCTTTCAAATCGCTCTGCCGCCAGGCCAGCAATCCGCCGTAAAGAATGCTGGCCAGGGCGATGCCGACCAGCAACGGCTGCAACAACAGAGTCGCCTCCGGCAACATCGGCACGACCCGCAGCAGACCGTAGGCGCCCATCTTGAGCAACACGCCGGAGAGCAGGATGCTGACCGGGCTGGGCGCTTCGACGTGGGCCAACGGCAGCCAGCCGTGCAGCGGGAAAATGGGAATCTTGACCCCGAAGCCGACCAGGAACGCCAGCAGCAGCAACACCTGCTGGTCGCGGGGCAGGCTGGCCGCCGCCTGGGCGATGGCGGCCATGGCGAACGAGGGCGTCGGCGTGCTCCGGTAGGCCATGATGAGGCCGATCAGGATGAAGATCGCTCCGCCCATGGTGTACAGGACGAAGCTGAGGCTGGCGGCGTGCCGTTTTTCCCCGCCCCACAGGTCGATGAGGAAAAACAGCGGAATCAGGGTCAATTCCCAGAACATGAAGAACAGGGTCCAGTCCTGGGCCATGAACACGCCGAGCATGGCGAATTCCAGGATCAGCAGCCAGGCGTGGTAGCCCTTGACCCGGCTGGTCACCGATTCCGAGGCCAGCAGGGCCACGACGGTGAGCAGGGTGGCCAGCAGCACCATCGGCAGGGACAGCCCATCCACGCCCAGCGCGTAGGAAACCCCCAGGGTGGGACTCCACACCACCTGCTCCGCGAATTGAATCGCCGCCGTGGTCCGGTCGAACGCGGCGATCAGGCTCCAGGCCAGCGCCAGGGCCAATCCGGCGTGAAACAGGGCGACGGCGCGGATGAGACGCGGCTGGGCCGCCGGCAGCAGGGCGACCAGGACCGCGCCAAAGAACGGGGCCCACAGAATGAGGCTAAGCATTCGCATTTGTTAGAATCCGTTGGAGCGAAGGGCGGATCAGGACGATGGATAGCGTTCGTAATGATACCCGCATTCCCGGTAAGGGCGGGATAGGCTTTCTCGGCGCGGCGAACCAAGGGATTGGTCCAGGCCAATCGGGAGGAGCAACGCTCCCAATATTCCACGTGGAATATTCTCTCGTCCCATGCTGTTCTGAAATTACGGGGTCAGAATATTCCACGTGGAATATTCCGCCGCCCGCCCGCCACCGGGTTTCCATTTCCCATCGTTCCACTCCCCACCCTGGAGGTTGTTCCATGCCCCTGCTTGCCCTGCAAACCTCGGCGCGTCTTTCCAATCAGCAGCGTTACGACCTGCTCGCGCCGCTCTCGAAAATCGTCGCCGAGTGCATCGGCAAACCGGAACGCTACGTCATGGTCACCGTCAACGAGGCGGCGATGCTGATGGGCGGCGTCGAGGGTCCCGCCGCTTACGCCGACCTGCGCAGCATCGGTGGCTTGAACCGCGAGGTGAACCGCAAACTGTCCGAGCGCGTTTGCGCCTTGCTTCAGGAGCAACTCGGCATCCCGCCCGACCGGGTCTACCTCGGTTTCACCAGCGTCAGCGCCGAGAATTGGGGTTGGAACAAAGGGACGTTTGGCTAGATTTCATCGATCCACATCATGAGGAGCGTCCACCATGGGACAACCTTTGCGCAAACCAACAACGATTTTCACCTACGCCGATTACCGCGGCTGGCCGGACGACGAGCGCTGGGAATTGATCGATGGCGAGGCTTACGCCATGGCCGCGCCCGGCTTGGCTCATCAAACGGTAGTTGGTGAGCTATTCGTGCAGATCAGCCTGTTTTTGCGCGGCAAGCCCTGCCGGCCCTTCGTCGCGCCTTTCGACGTGCGCCTGCCGCGCGGGAACGAGGTCGACGACGAGGTGACCACGGTGGTGCAACCCGACATCTCGGTCGTTTGCGACCCGACCAAGCTGGACGAACGCGGCTGTCGCGGCGCGCCGGATTGGGTGATCGAGGTATTGTCGCCCAGTACCGCTGCCAAGGATCAGATTCAGAAACTCGCGGCCTACGAACGGGCCGGCGTGCGCGAGGTTTGGCTGGTGCATCCCACCGATCACGTCGTCATCGTCTACACTTTGAGCGCCGACGGGTGTTATGGCAAACCCGTCATTCACGAAACCAGGGGAACGCTGGCGGCCGGCCTGTTTCCTGACTTGCTGATCGAATGGGGACTGGTGTTTCAGGAGTCGACCATTCCGCCGTCTTCTCTTCCGACCAAGGACCTTGTATGAAGGCCAATATCATCATGAACCCCCATCCGATGACGCTGCGGCCCACCGATACGGTGGCGACCGCCGCCGAGCGGATTCTCAAGCATCACCTGCGCCATTTGCCGGTGGTGGACGAGCAGGGTCGCTACCTGGGCACGTTCAGCGTCTACTCGCTGCTGAAGCTGACCCTGCCCAAGGCGGTGTTGGACAAGCATGGGTTGGACAACGTGGCCTTCGTGACCGAAAGCGTCGAGGACTTGGCCCAGCGTCTGGGCAGGCGCCGCGACGAGCCGGTGAAGAACTGGATCAACATCCACGAAGTTGCCCGCCCCGATACCCATGCCATGGAAATCATGCTGCTGATGCTGCACGGCCGCACCACCAGCGTGCCGGTGGTGGACAAGGTAACGAATCGGTTGGAGGGCATCATCTCGTTCTGGGATGTCCTGGAAAAGCTGGTGGGGGAGAGCAAGTAACATGCACGGTTCCAGTGAAGCCGCTTCGGCGGTGCTGTTCGGTCTGAATCCGATGTGGGTGGCGGCTCTCCTGTTCGCGCTCACCTACGTGGTGGTGATGACCGAGAAGATCAACCGCGCCATCGTTTCGCTGCTGGCGGCGGGCTTGATGATCGTTCTTGGCATCCTCAATCAGGAAGCCGCCATCCGCGGCATCGACTTCAACACCATCGGCCTGCTGATCGGGATGATGCTGATCGTCGCCATCACCCGTCAGTCGGGCATTTTCCAATTTCTGGCGATTTGGGCGGCCAAGAAGGTCAACGCCAATCCATGGGGTATTTTGGTGATGATCTCGCTGGTTACCGCCACCACCTCGGCGTTTCTGGACAACGTGACCACGGTGTTGCTGGTCGCGCCGGTGACGTTGCTGATCACCGAGGAACTCAAGATCGATCCGTATCCCTACCTGTTCGCGATGATCTTCGCGTCGAATATTGGCGGCACCGCCACCCTGATCGGTGACCCGCCCAACATCATGATCGGTTCCGCCACCGGCCTGACCTTCAACGATTTTGCCGTCAACTTGGCCCCGGCCGTTCTCGTGATCATGGCGGCCACGCTGGCGCCGATTTATCTCATCTGGGGCCGGCGTCTCAAGGCCAGCGACGCCGACCGCCAGCGGGTGATGCAGTTCGACGAATACGGGGCGATCACCGATGCCCGGCTGCTCAGGCAATGCCTGCTGGTCATCGGTCTGGTGGTGGCGGGTTTCGTCGGGGCGCGCTTCCTGGGCCTGGAAGCCGCCACCGTCGCCATGACCGGGGCGGCGCTGTTGCTGCTGCTGGCCAACTGGGGCCGCGACGCCGAGCATCAGAGCAAGCATGTTCTGGACGCCTTCAACGAAGTGGAATGGATCACCATCTTCTTCTTCGTCGGCCTGTTCATCGTGGTGCATGGCGTGGACGGCACCGGCCTGCTCAAGCTGCTGGCCGACCAGATGCTGGCGCTGACCGGCGGCAACCTCAACGCGACCGCGATGGTCATCCTCTGGTCCTCGGCCATTCTGTCGGCCATCATCGACAATATTCCCTTCGTCGCCACCATGATCCCGCTGATCAAGGCCATGGCGCCGACCTTCGGCG
>CALGOO010000175.1 GCA_937960715.1 uncultured Candidatus Competibacteraceae bacterium | reverse complement strand
CCATCGACTGGGCGCGGGAGATGCGCGGGATCAGCTCCATGGCGAAGCTGGTGATTTTCTTGTCGCGCAACCGCTTGACCATGTCCAGGTTGCGGTGCGGCAGCAAGACGGCCAGCAGGGTCGAACCGTCCTTGAGCAGCTCCACCTCTTCCAGAGTGGGCGCCTGCAACTTGAAGACCACATCGGCCTCGGCGTACAGCGCTTGGGCGCCGTCCACCAGCCGGCTGCTCTTGCCGTAAGCCTCATCGGGAAAAAAGGCGCTGAGACCGGCGCCCTTCTCTATCAATACTTCCACGCCGAGCTTGGCGAAGCGCTCGGCCATCGTAGGGTCCAAGGCGACCCGTCGTTCGCCCGAAACGGTTTCCTTCGGGACGGCCATACGAGCAGGCATGTTGTTGTCCTCCTAAATGGTGATTCCACCGGGTCCCGCCGACCCGGAAATGGGCGCGAAAAAAAGGCTTTCAGCAAGCCTGTTGAGGGTAGTGCCAGCTTTAATTTTAGGGAATGCGCGCGCCGACGGCGGGAAGGCGCGCGATAACCTTGAATTATAGGGTAACCTACACCGTCAACAGTATAAAAGGCGCGAGCTGAATTACCATGACGGATTTCGGGCGGACGACGGTCCGCCGAACGCCGGCGCGGAGCGCAAGGGGCAATGTGGACGCAAGGACCGGTGGGCCATGCGACAATACCCACGTCGAACAGTCGTCAAGCACGATGGATCACGGGCACAGATGAGCGGGTGAAGCATGTACGGGTTGGAGCAGCAGATTCTGCACACGGACATCACGGGAATGCCGTTGGAGTGGATTGATTACCAGCAGGCGGTGCGTTTGTACCACGCCGGCCAGGTGGCGTACACCTGCGGCAGAGTCCTGTACACGGTGCGCGGGGGCGTCAACGCCCGCAGTGGCCGACGGAGCGCCGTCACGGTAAATTCGATCATCGCCACCCAGGGCGGCGCCTACGCGCGGCTGCGCGCCCGCCAGGACTACACGCCGCCGCTCTCCAATGCCGCGCTGTTCCGGCGCGACTGCAATACCTGCTTGTATTGCGGCGAGAGCTTTTCGATGCGCGACCTGTCCCGCGATCATGTCCAGCCCATCGTGCAGGGCGGCGGCGATCGCTGGAACAACGTGGTCACCGCCTGCAAGCCCTGCAATCACCAAAAGGGTGGCAAGACCCCGGAACAGGCGAGAATGCAGTTGTTGGCCATCCCGTTCACGCCCAATCACGCCGAATACGTTTTCTTGCAGAGCCGGCGGGTGTTGGCCGATCAGATGGATTTCCTGCGCGCCCACTTTCCCCGCACCAGCCCGCTGCACCAGCGGCTGGCGCGGTTGTCCTGACCCGGTCGAATCCGGCGGCGAGGAGGGCTGATCCATGCCGAACGGCCCTGGTTTTTTGCACCACCTGTTCGATGGCGTCACCACCTTCGCCCAGCGGCAGTTGGCCGAGCACCAGCGCCATAAGGAGCGACTGGCGGCGCTGCGAGACGCCATCGAACAGGTGGTGGACGCCAGCGAGCCGCGCCTCCGGCTGGTCGGCGATTATGCCGACAAGCTGGTGGATGCGGTGGAGACCGCGCTGGCTCATTGCCGCCAACTGACCCGCCAATTGCCGCCGGCGCTGATCCTGAGCGCGCGCGCCTGGGTCAGCGATCCACGGGTCAACGCCTTTTTCGCGACGGCAACCGACTTGCGGACCGCCTTGGGCGAGTCCCGGTCGGTGCGGGAGTTTTTCCAGCGGGACAGCCGGCTAGGGGAATGTTTCGCCTTGATGTTGATGGTCAAGCGGGAGACCGAGACCTTCGGTGCGGCGCTGGAGGGCGATATGCTGGTGCGCGAGGTTCGCCAGATTCAGGTCAGTTTTTCGGAACACCGGTTGTACTTTCCCGCCGCCAGCGAAGCCGATCTGCGCCAGGAGTTGCAACGGCGGATGCTGGCGTTTCTGGCGGGCCGGGCGCGGGAACACATCGGCGAACTGCGGACGCGGCGCGATGCGCTGGAGGAGCGACGGCGGCGGTTGCGGGCGCAGTTGCAAGCCCTGCGGAGTCAGGCCCGGGGATTGCGGCCGTTGTTGTCGAGCGCCGCCGCCGACGAGCGCCAGCTGGCGACGCTGGAGCAGCGGCTGGCCCGGACCGAGGAGGAACTGACCGACGCCCGCAAGCCGTTGACCACACTGGATGATTATCTGGAACAGATCCGGCGGATCGTCGGCCAGCCGGAGCCGTACCTGCATCTTCACCCGCTATCCCTTCGACTCAACCGGCTCGGGATCAAGCTGGACGCGGATTCGCCGGAGCCGGGCGAAACCCTGGTCCTGTGCGAATGGGATTCCCTGGAGGAACGGCGGATCGGCGCGCTGGTGCGATTTGACCGCGCGGAGTTGCCGGCGGACGCCGCTTAGGGGTCGTACAGAAACTTCGCTTCCAAACGCCCTCACTCCTGCCCCTCGCCCGCCAGCGGGCGAGGGGTTCTTGCGCGGCGTCTAATTCCAGGCGCCGGCCGCCGCGACCAGTTTGGCCGCCGCGTCCCGGTCGCCGGCCGCCGCGATGTCCCGCGCCAGATAGAGCAGGGCGTCGGCCCGCATGGTCGGGTCAGGCAATTGCTGGGTTTGGTTGAGCGCGGTGGCGAAGTCGGTGCGGGCCAGGGTCCGGTCGCCGCCGGCGACCCGGCTCAGCGCCAGGGCGCTGCGCGCCTTGGCTCGGTACTGGTTGAGTTCCGGCGGCAAGGCGTCGCCGCCCGCCGCGATATCGTTGTCGATCTGAGTCAGCAGGGCGTGGGCTGGGACAGTGTCGCCAGCCTCGGCGCGCTGCCGGGCCAGCATCGCCAGGGCGATGAGCCGGCTGGGGCGATCCTGGATGGTGCTCACCGCCGCCGCCGCCTGAACGAACCAGTCCTGGGATTGATCGAGACGGCTGGTGTGCGCGAGATCCCGGGCGATGGCCCCGAACGCCAGGGCCTTGTTGGAAGGGTCCGGGATGGTGCGGGCGGTTTCGATGGCTCGGTTGAAATAATCCTTGGCGGTGGACGCCTGGACTTCGTGAAGCGTGCGGGCCAGGCTGCTGAAGGTTTGGGCGCGCTCGCCGAGGGTGACGATGGAATTGGCCAGGTTGGTGGCTCGAAACCAGTGGGTTTGCGCGGTGGCCGGTTCTTGCCGTCGGTAGTATTGGCTGGCGATGCCGGCCCGGAGGTCCACTTGCTGACGGTTGAAGGCGTCCAGTTGCGCGCTGGGCAGGTTGCTGTGTTCGGCGCCGAGCACTTCGACGGCTTGCTCGATACTGCGAATCGTCGCCGGCAGATCGCCAGTCTCCAGTTGATAGAGCGCCAGGCTGGTCAACAACTGGGGATCGCGGGCGGCCGGGCGGGCGGTTTTACCGGGAATGCCCACGCCCCCGGCGGTGGGGGTTGCCAAGGCCAGCTTGCCGATATCCAACAGGGGCTTGGGTCCGGCCTCGGGGGGCGTGGCCAGTGCTGGCGTCGAACCGGCCGAGGGAGGAGTGGCAGTGGCGGCGGCGGTTCCCGCGCCGACGGGCGGTGGAGTCTGGACCGCCCTGATGCGGCCGGCGGTCGAGATCGTGGGCTTGGAACCGGTCGTGGTCGCGGCGCCGGTCGCGGTCGCGGCGGTCGCGGTCGCGGCGCCGGTCGCGGTGGTCTCGGATTTGGATCCGGTCGCGGCGGTCGCGGTCGCGGTCGCGGCGCCGGTCGCGGTGGTCTTCGAAGCGGTGGCCGTTTCGGCGGCCGCGCCCGGGGCGGGGCTGTCCGCGCCGGATTGGGCCGGCGACGACTTGGCGCCTTCCACCTTGAAAACCGCGTCGGGCGCGTTGATCGTCAGTTGCAAGCCGGCGGGTTTGCCGGCGCTGGCGCTGGCGTTGGCATTGGCGTCATCGGTCGCCGGCTTGTCGGTTTGCAGTTGCCAGACCAGCAGCCCGACGCCGATGGCGGCGGCGGCCATCCCGCCGAGAATGGGCAGGGGGGCGCCGGGCTTGAACAGCGCCTTGATCTTGTCGGCGGAGGTGATGCCCATTTCCTTCTCGACCTGGCGCTTGGCGATGGCGCGGAGTTTTTCCTGGCGCTGGCGGGTCTTCTCCCGTTCCTCCTCCTCCTCTTCGTGGCTCATCAACGTCTTGACCCGGCGGCGTTCGAGTTCCAGCGCCTGCTTGAGTTCGCTGGTCGCCGCGTAGTTGCGGCCCACGACGCCGCAACGTTCACAGGTGTCCGGCAGGTTGTTGGTGGCGGGGGGTTGGCGGTGGCCACAGGCCGGGCATTGATAAAACGAGGCTTGGCCCGTTTCTTCCATGGGCATCAGGCTCAGCGTCATCGGGTCGATCCGGCAATCGACACCGATGGCCGTGAATTTTTCCAGCAGGCTTTGTGCCCTGGCTTGCGGGATGCCTTCGCCGAGCACCACCGGCTGGTTGAGGGAGAGGCGATGGAAGGTGGCTTCAACGGCCGTGGGATCGTCCTTGAGGATGGACTGCAACTGGGCCTGCACCGTTTGCGGATCCTGACCGGGTTGAATGCCCAGGGCGGTAAGTTTGAAGGTGGGTTCCATCAGGGAAAGACCTCACTGCAGCGGGTTGGATCGTGAGGGAACTATAGCAAAATCGGCGCCTCGGCCAAGGAGCGGAAAACCGGCGCTGACCAGGTTCGGCCCGGAACGCGAAGCCGCGAATTTCCTCCATCGCATTCAGACCAGAATGATGGTGTCGCTGTAGGATGCTACCGTTTCATCGTGAGTCAGCAGGCGCATGGGCTCCGTCAGCGCCTGCGCGATCAGGATGCGGTCAGAGGTGCCGTAGCCGGCTTGCCGAAAATAACCTAGCGCCTCTTCTCCCGAAACCGGCATGTTACCCCGTCCCAAACTGTGCTTGATCGCGATTTCCCAAAGGCTCGCCGCGCTGACCCAGATGTGATTGCGCGAGGCCAGCACCACATCCCGGGCCTTGAGGGAGAGTTGAGGACTGTCCGTGATGGCCCACAGGGCGACATGGGTATCGAGGAGCACGTTCAATGACCGGTCTCTCCGAAAAACAGCCGAGCGACTTCCACGTTGTTGGCGTCGATGTCGTCCGGGACGACGAAGGCGCCTTTGGCGGCGCCGATGCGCGATCCGCTGGGCAAGGTTGATAGGGGTACCAGTCTGGCAGCCGGCTTGCCGTTCCGGGCAATGATGATTTCCCGCTCCTCGCCTTGTTCGATGGCTTCGACCAGGCGGGACAGGCTGGATTTTGCCTGAAGCATGTTTACGAATTGCATGGGATCTCCTTGGTCTGGTCTGGCCAGGTACTTATACCAATTCTGAATAGGTTTTCGTCATTCCCGCGAATGCGGGAATCC
>CALGOO010000174.1 GCA_937960715.1 uncultured Candidatus Competibacteraceae bacterium | reverse complement strand
TTGAACGATTCGGGCATGCCGGCTTCCATGCGGTGGTTGCCGTCCACGATGTTCTTGTAGACCTTGGTGCGGCCGTTGACGTCGTCGGATTTGACCGTCAGCATTTCCTGCAAGGTGTAGGCCGCGCCGTAGGCTTCCAGCGCCCAGACTTCCATTTCGCCGAACCGCTGCCCGCCGAACTGGGCCTTGCCGCCCAAGGGCTGCTGGGTGACCAAGCTGTAGGGACCGGTGGAGCGGGCGTGCATCTTGTCGTCCACCAGATGGTTCAGCTTGAGCATGTACATGTAGCCGACCGTCACCGGCCGGTCGAAGGCCTCGCCGGTGCGGCCGTCGAACAGCGTGGTCTGGCCGCTTTCCGGTAGTTCGGCCAGCCGCAACAGCTCCCGCAGTTCCTGTTCGGTGGCCCCGTCGAACACCGGCGTGGCGATCGGCACCCCGTCGCGCAGGTTGCGGCACAGGGTGATCAATTCTTCGTCGTTGAATTGACTGAGATCCGCGTTTTGTTCGCCGACGCCGTTGTAAATGTGCTCCAAAAAGCCGCGCACCTCCTCGACTTGCGTGCGCGCCTCCAGCAGCCGGCCGATTTTGAGGCCCAAGCCCTTGGCCGCCCAACCCAGATGGGTTTCCAACACCTGACCGACGTTCATCCGCGAGGGAACGCCGAGCGGGTTGAGCACGATATCGACCGGGGTGCCGTCTTCCAGATAAGGCATGTCCTCCTGCGGGACGATCATCGACACCACGCCCTTGTTGCCGTGACGGCCGGCCATCTTGTCGCCCGGTTGAATCCGGCGCTTGACCGCCAGATAGACCTTGACCATTTTCAGCACGCCGGGAGCCAAATCGTCGCCTTGGATCAATTTGCGCCGTTTTTCGTCGAACTTCTTGTCGAAGGCTTTGCGCTGTTGGTCGAGCTGGCGGGCGATTTTCTCGAACTGTTCGTTGATCTCCTCGGCCTGCATCCGGATTTCGAACCAGCGCTCGCGCGGCAGGTGGTTGAGGTAGTCGATATTGACCGTTTCACCGCCCCGCAAGCCGTTGGGGCCGCCCTCGGCCGGATTGCCGACCAGCATCCGCTCCATCCGCTGGTACAGATCGTCTTCGAGGATGCGCAGCTGATCGTTTAAATCCTTGCGGATGCGCTTGAGTTCCGCGTCCTCGATCTGGCGGGCGCGCGAATCCTTCTCGACGCCGTCGCGGGTGAACACCCGCACGTCGATGACGGTGCCGTCCATGCCGGAAGGCACCCGCAGCGAGGTGTCCTTCACGTCGGACGCCTTTTCGCCGAAGATCGCCCGCAGCAATTTTTCTTCCGGGGTCAGCTGGGTTTCGCCCTTGGGCGTGACCTTGCCGACTAGGATATCGCCGGCCTTGACCTCGGCGCCGATGTAGACGATGCCGGCCTCGTCCAGCCGCGCCAGCGCGCTTTCGCCGACGTTGGGGATGTCGGCGGTGATTTCCTCCGGGCCGAGCTTGGTGTCGCGGGCGACGCAGGACAGTTCCTCGATGTGGATGGTGGTGAAGCGGTCCGCCTGCACCACCCGCTCCGAAATCAGGATCGAATCCTCGAAGTTGTAGCCGTTCCACGGCATGAAGGCGACCAGCAGGTTTTGGCCCAGGGCCAGTTCGCCCATGTCGGTGGAGGGGCCGTCGGCCAGCACGTCGCCGCGCTCCACCCGGTCGCCGACCTGGACCAGCGGGCGCTGGTTGATGCAGGTGTTTTGGTTGGAGCGGGTGTATTTGGTCAGGTTGTAGATGTCCACGCCCGGTTCGCCGGCTTCGGTTTCGGCGTCGTGCACCCGGACCACGATGCGGCCGGCGTCGACGGAGTCCACCAGTCCGCCGCGCTTGGCGATCACGCAGACGCCGGAGTCGCGGGCGACGATCCGCTCCATGCCGGTGCCGACCAGCGGTTTTTCGGAGCGCAAGGTCGGGACCGCCTGGCGCTGCATGTTCGAACCCATCAGCGCGCGGTTGGCGTCATCGTGCTCCAGAAACGGAATCAGCGCCGCCGCCACCGAGACGATCTGCTTGGGCGAGACGTCCATGTATTGCACCCGATCCGGGGTCGAGAGCATGAACTCATTTTGATAGCGGCAAGAGACCATCTCGTCGGTCAAGCGACCTTCGCCGTCCAGCGCGGCGTTGGCCTGGGCGATCATGTACTGGCCTTCCTCGATAGCCGAAAGATAGTCGATCTGATCGCTGACCCGTCCTGCGTTGACCCGCCGGTACGGGGTTTCGAGGAAGCCGTACTGGTTGGTGCGGGCGTAGACCGCCAGCGAGTTGATCAGGCCGATGTTGGGGCCTTCCGGCGTTTCGATCGGGCAGACCCGGCCGTAGTGGGTGGCGTGCACGTCGCGCACCTCGAAGCCCGCGCGCTCGCGGGTCAGGCCGCCCGGACCCAAGGCCGAGACCCGCCGCTTGTGGGTGACCTCGGACAGCGGGTTGTTCTGGTCCATGAACTGCGAGAGCTGCGAGGAGCCGAAAAATTCCTTGGTGGCGGCGGCGACCGGCTTGGCGTTGATCAAATCCTGCGGGGTAAGCCCTTCGGATTCGGCCAGGCTCAACCGCTCCTTGACCGCGCGCTCGACCCGCACCAGTCCGATGCGGAACACGTTTTCGGTCATCTCGCCGACGCAGCGGATGCGGCGGTTGCCGAGGTGGTCGATGTCGTCCACCGTGCCGTTGCCGTTGCGGATGTCGATCAGCACCTTGAGCACCGCCAAAATATCTTCCATCGACAGCACGCCGGGCGGATGGTCCTTGCCCGGCACGCCGGGGATCGGGCCCCGCCGGTGGCTGACCCGGCTGTCGAATTTCATCCGGCCGACGTCGGATAGGTCGTAACGTTCCGCCGAGAAGAACAAATCGTGCAGCAAACGCTGGGCGGCGTCCTTGGTCGGCGGCTCGCCGGGGCGCATCATCCGGTAAATTTCGACCTGCGCCTCCCATTGGCTGCGGGAAGGATCGGCGCGCAAGGTGTTGGCGATATAGGGTCCCCGGTTGACGTCGTTGACGTAGAGCGTCTGAAATTCGGTGATGCCGGCCGCCTGAATCTTCTCCAGTTTTTCCGCGGTCAATTCATCGTTGGCCTGCGCCAGCAATTCTCCGGTCGCGGGGTCCGGCAGGTCGTGGGCCAGAATTTTTCCCACCGGATAATCGTTGGGGATCGGAAGGCTTTGCACCCCGGCCTTGGCCAGTTCGCGGACGTGCTTGGCCTTGACCCGCTGGCCGGCCTTCAACAGTTCGCGCTCGCCGATGAAGATATCGAAACTGGTGATTTCGCCCTGCAAGCGCTCCGGCACTAGATCCAGGCTGAAGTGTTCCCCGTCGGAGCGGATGGTGTTGGTCTCGAAAAAAATATCGAGAATCCGTTCGTTGACCGAGCGCGCGTTGGGATCGTTGGGGTTGGGCTCGTCGAACAGCGCCCGCAGCAGGATGGTGACCGGCAGCTTGCGCCGGCGGTCGATGCGGGCGTAGACGATGTCCTTGGCGTCGAATTCGAAATCCAGCCAAGAGCCGCGATAGGGAATGATGCGCGCCGAGAACAGCAGCTTGCCGGAGGAATGGGTTTTACCCTTATCGTGGTCGAAAAACACGCCGGGCGAGCGGTGCAGCTGGGAAACGATCACCCGTTCGGTGCCGTTGATGACGAAGGTGCCGTTGTCGGTCATCAGCGGCAACTCGCCCATGTACACTTCGTTTTCCTTGATATCCTTGATCTTATGGGTGCCGGCCTCAGCGTCCTTGTCCATCAGCACCAGCCGAAGCCGCACCCGCAGCGGGGCGGCGTAGGTCAAACCGCGCAACTGGCATTCGCGCACGTCGAACACCGGCTCGCCCAGGCGGTAGCTGACGTATTCCAGGCGGGCGCTGCCGGAATAGCTGACGATGGGGAACACCGAATGAAAAGCCGCGTGCAGCCCGATGTCCCGGCGTTCGCCAGGCGGTGTCTCGGCTTGCAGGAACTCGCGGTAGGAATCCAACTGGATCGCCAATAGATAAGGCACTTCCAGGATGCTGGGACGCCTGCCGAAATCTTTACGAATGCGTCTTTTTTCAGTAAACGTATAAGCCATCGGGATTCCTCTTACGAGAGTGCCAGCCAGGGGCGAAAGCCGCCTGAGTCCATAACCGGGTTCAGTCCGCCGTCGCGACAACCCAAACGCCGGGGTTCCCTTCCGGATTCAAACGGAAACAGGCCGGCGACCCACGTCGCCAGCCGTTTCGCGTTCCGCCATCCGAGCCAGAATAAAGCCGCGCCGCCATATCCCATGGGGGATTGGGGCGCTTACTTGACGTCGACCTTGGCGCCGGCTTCTTCCAGTTTTTTCTTGACGTCCTCGGCCTCGGCCTTGGGAATGCCTTCCTTGATGGTGGAGGGCACGCCTTCCACCAAATCCTTGGCTTCCTTCAAGCCCAGGCCGGTCAAGGCGCGCACCACCTTGATCACTTCGACCTTCTTCTCGCCGAAGCTGCTCATCACCACATCGAACTCGGTTTTTTCCTCGACCGGCGCGGCGGCGGCGGCGGCGACCGGCGCGGCGGCCACGGCGGCGGCGGCGCTAACGCCGAACTTGGTCTCCATCGCGGAAATTAAGTCCACGATTTCCATCACCGTCATCCCGGCGATGGTGTCCAAAATGTCATCTTTCGAAACGGCCATTACAGATATGCTCCTGGATAAGGCTAAAAATTGAGGTGTAGGCTAGGTAGGGTCGTCGCTTCAGGCCGCTTCCTTCTGCTGCCGGACTGCTTCGACCGTGCGCACCAACTTGCCGGGAATTTCGTTGAGCGTCCGCGCGAACTTGTCGAGCGGCGCTTTCATGCAGGCCATGAGCAAGCTGATCGCCTGGTCTCGAGTCGGCAGGCTGGCCAAGCGGTCCAGCTCTTTGGCTGGAAACGCTTGGCCGCCGACCGCCAGAGCCTTGACGACCAGTTTTTCATTGGCCTTTTCCTTGAGAAATTCCTTGAACAGTCGCGCCGCCGCGCCGGGATCCTCTTGGGAGAACGCCAGAATCAGCGGTCCCACCAGACTGGATTGCAGGCATTCGAACCCGGTGCCCTGGACGGCGCGCCGCGCCAGGGTGTTCTTGACGACGCGCAGATAGACGCCGGTTTCCCGCGCCTTCAGGCGCAGGCTGGTGATCTGAGCCACGCTCAGACCCCGGTATTCGGCGGCGATCGCGGAGTGCGCACTGGCAGCCAC
>CALGOO010000173.1 GCA_937960715.1 uncultured Candidatus Competibacteraceae bacterium | reverse complement strand
AAGAAGCCGCTTGAACCGGCCATTTCATCGATGCATCACTTTGAATCACACCCGTGCCGGTGGCTTCCAGACAGACGTGAGCGCCGGCCCCATCCTGGCGGGCCAGCCACGCCTGGAGTTCGGCAAAACCGGCGTCGGTGTTCGCCACGACCTTGCCGCGGATCCGGCCATCGAGCAGGCGTAACGCCACGTCCAGCTTGGCCTTGGCCACATCGATTCCGAGTGTGAGTGTCATAGGAAGGGTTCCTTGCGCAATCGACCTTGTGAATGCAGGCTCACGACCAGGTCGGGCCGAAGAGACTGTCCGATTGCTCGCAAGAGAATTCAGGGGAAGACCGGTGCATCATCTACGCGGCGAGATCAAGCGCTCCAGGGCGGGTACGGCATCCGGCCTCCCCGTGCGGACCGTCCGATCATGAACGACCCCCACAGAAACACAATACAAGGGCGGGTTCGTGGAGCCTAACCCGCCGATTCCAGGATGTTCCCCAGTCGGGTAGTCGGGCACATCCAGCGCCCGACGCTCACCCCCAATCCGCTGAACCGGTCGGGCAACGCGGCGTCTTTACCCGACCCACCCTGAAAAAGCCGTTTCGTCCCGAAAATATCCGCTAAAGCCTCCCGAACATCGCCGCCGCTTCCTGCTGGCCAAGCTCGAAGTACCGCTTCTGCGCCGTGCTGTCCTTGAGCGAAATCGTCATGCTCTCCAAATCCTTGGGCCGCAGGATGTGCAACGGCTTGGCGTAATAGCGCTTGCCGGCGATTTCCGCCGTCTGCTTGCCCATGGTCTTGAGCATTTCGTTGATCACGGTCGCCTGCGCGAACACCCGCGCGTTGGGCAAGGTCAGTTGAAGGTCGCTGACCAGGAGGTGCGTGTCGATGCTGTTGAGCGGCAAGGCCAACAGGTTCGAGCGATACAGCTTGTCCAACTCGCGGTGATAATCGTAATCGGTGAAATCGACGGCGATGATTTCGTCGACCTCGTCGTCCTCGAACAAGGTGCGCAGCGGCGTGTTGTCGAGATAGCCGCCCTCGATGTAATAGTCGCCGTCGATCTTGATCGCCTTGAAATAAGGGATGGTGGTGATTCCGGCGAGAAAGGCATCCATGAAAGCGTCGAGGCTGGCGTCGTCGATGGTCGCCAGAATCTCGTTGACCTTGAAGAACCGCCCTTCCCGCCTGGTGACATTGGTGGCCCGGATATCCCAGCGTAGAACCTTGAGATGCTCCGCCAGCAACGCGCGCCGCTTGGCGTCATCGAGTTGAAGCGACTTGCGGCAGCTATCCTTGTCGACGGTGAAAAGATGCGTGCCGCTCGGCAGCAAGGGCGGCCGCAAGCCCAGGAAGTTGGAAAAGACGTGGAAAATATCGGTGACGCTGAGCCGGACCGTGCGTGTCAAGACCGGCGGCAACTCCTCCGCTTGCCAATCCCACAGCAGATAATCGACGACGATGTTGTTGCCGGAGCTGGTCGAGGTGATATGCACGATCGGCAGGTTGTTTTTCTTCATCCAGACCAACACGCCCTCGGTATAGAAACTCCGATAACCGCCACCCGATGCGACGAAGCCATATTTGGTCATCGCTGTCCCCTCCTCGTTGCTTGCCAGCAGGATAAAACGGCGAGTGCCGACACCCCAGGCCAGTTTGGCACACTCCCGGTGAAGTAGAAAGAATGGCCGACTTTCATCTTGATGATCGAGGGCGACCCGGTCATCGTTCCGCGCAAACCGAGCAAAGCCCATACAACACGATTTCGTGCCGCTCGACCTGAAAATCCTGGGGCGCCAACCCATCCAGATCGCGAACGCAACCCGGTAGATCGAACACCCGCCGGCAATGCTGACAGATGAAGTGGTGATGGTGGCCCCGGTCGGTCGGTTCGTAGCAGGGGGGCGACCCCGGAATCTCGACTTGGGCGATCTCGCCCCGCGCCATGAACGCCTTGAGGGCGCGATACACCGTCGCCAGCCCGATCCCCGCGCTGTCCCGACTCGCCCGCTCGCGGATCTCCTGCGCCGTCAGCGGCTGGCTCGCCTGGCGCAGAATGCCCAGAATCACTTGGCGTTGCCGCGTGGAGTAGCTCACGTTCACGCTCCGCTTGACTGAATTCGAGAATTGATTATCGTATTCGAGAATTGAGAACCCAATCTCGAATCGACCGAGTTGCTATCGATGCCCACGAATACCGCCGATACCCGCATTCCCGTCACGGTGCTGACCGGTTTTCTCGGCGCCGGGAAAACCACCCTGCTCAACCGCATTCTGACCGAACAGCACGGTCAGCGCATCGCCGTGATCGAAAACGAGTTCGGCGAAATCGGCATCGATCAGGCTCTGGTCATCAACGCCGAGGAAGAAATCTTCGAGATGAACAACGGCTGCCTGTGCTGCACCGTGCGCGGCGACCTGATCCGCATTCTCGGCAACCTGATGAAACGCCGCGACAAATTCGACCGGATTCTGGTCGAAACCACCGGCCTGGCCGATCCGGGTCCGGTGGCCCAGACCTTTTTCATGGACGACGAGATGAAGGACCACCTGCGGCTGGATGGCATCGTCACCCTGGTCGATTGCAAGCACCTCGCGCAACATCTGGAGGATAGCGCGGAATGCCGCGAGCAGATCGCGTTCGCCGATACCCTGGTGCTCAACAAGGTCGATCTGGTGGATGAGACGGCCGTGGATACGCTGGAAGCCCGCCTGCGGGCGATGAACGGGCTGGCGAAAATCCAGCGCGCCCGGATGGCGCAAGTCGATCTCGGCCAAGTGCTCGATCTCGGCGGTTTCGATCTGAAGCGGGCGCTCGACCTCAATCCGGCTTTTCTGGAACCGGAATATCCGTTCGAGTGGGGCGGCTGGTATGCCCTGCCGGCCGGCGAATCGGTGCTGGTGCTGGAAGACGGACCGGACCCCGAGATGAGCGTCGTCCTGTTGCCGGTGTCCGAACACGATGCCCTGGCCACCGCCCGCGAGATCGCGGTCGAGCTGTTTGCGGCGACCGCCGTCACGGCGCAACCCGGCGACGCGCTGGAACCCGGCGCCCACCACTACCGGTTGCGGTTGGCGGAGAAGCCGGGGTTCAAGCATTTCCCGCTTCGTCCGAACGCGGCGGGGCACGTCGCGCTTTTCACCCAGCACCATCCCGACGAATTTGCCTTGCGGGTACTCGACCCGAGCGGCCAGCCGCTCCAGCCCATTTACGCGCACGCCTACCAGGCCGGCCATAGTCACGACGACACGGTGTCGTCGGTGGGCATCGTCGAGGAGCGTCCGGTCAATCCGTACAAGCTGAATCTGTGGCTCAGTGATCTGCTGCGCGACAAGGGCGCGGACATTTTCCGCATGAAGGGCGTGCTGCATTTGGCCGATAACCTCAACCGCTTCGTGTTTCAGGGCGTCCACATGCTCTTTGATGGACAGCCGGATCGTCCCTGGCGGGCTGATGAGCCGCGCCTGAGCCAGATGATTTTTATTGGGCGGGCGCTGGATCGGGCGGAATTGACCGCTGGATTCCGGGCCTGTCTGGATTGAGCTTGACGACGGCCATGCCGAAAAAGACGAAGGAAGCGCAAGTGCGGATTCCCTGGCGGGTGGACATCGCCGACGCGGTGCAGGATTTGGTCTGGTCGCCGGATGGACGCTGGCTGGCGGTGGCCGAAGTCAGCGGCCCGCTGCTGCTGATCCACGGTGACAACGGCGTGGTGGCGCAGCGCTGGCCGGGACACGTTGGCGGAACCTTGCAACTGGCCTGGTCGCGGGATAGTCGCTGGCTGGCCAGCGGTGGGCAGGACGGGCAAGTGCGGCTGTGGAATCCCGACAGCGTGGTTGAGCATCGAACCTTGGCTGGCGGTAACGCCTGGGTCGGCGGCGTCCGCTTTTCGCCCTATGCCGATGCTCGGCTGATCACGGCTGCCGGTAAGGAATTACGCGCCTGGACGCTCGACGGTGGCCTGATCCGGGCCATCCAGCCGCACGCCAGCACGATCACCGATCTGGCCTGGCATCCGCGGCAACCGCTGCTGGCTTCGTCGGCCTTCGGCAAGGTTCATCTGTGGGACTGGCAAATGCTGGATGCGCCGAGTGAGCAGAGTTTGTCGCATTCGTCGCCGCTGCTGAACGTGCGCTGGTCGCCGGATGGACGTTATCTAGTCTGCGGCTGTCAGGACAACAGCTTGCGCTGCTGGACTTGGCCGAATGCCGAGAGTTACCAGATGAGTGGTTATTCCGCCAAGTTGCGCGCCCTGGCCTGGGATCGCCACTCGCGCTGGCTGGCGACCGGAGATCGGGAAGTGGTGACCGCATGGGACTTTTCCCAAGGCGCGCCGATGGGGCAAATGCCGCGTGATCTGGAGGCGATGACCGACCGGGTGCTGGATCTGGCGTTTCAGCCGGGCGGCGAGGGGCTGGCGGCGGGCGACCAAAGTGGACATCTGATGATCTGGAAAACCACTGGCCCCGATTTTCAACTCCTCTGGCAGGGCGCGTTGCGCGATGGGTTCCAGCGGTTGGCCTGGCATCCGCATCGGCGGTTGCTGGCGGTGGGCGGCGCCGAGGGCGCGGTGTCCATGTTCGAGAGCGCCGCATGAAGCCACCCTCCCCTTTCAGCCTGCTGGCGAGCGGCGCGGCGCAACGCTTGGCGGGTGCGGCGGTTTTAATCGCCGGACTGTGGCTGGCCGTGTTCTGGGCGCTGCAATGAATCCCGCCATTCGACTGGACGATTTAACCGTCTGCTACAACCGCCATCCGGCGGTGCATCATCTATCGGGCGCGTTCCACCACGGTTCGCTGACCGCTATCGTCGGCCCCAATGGCGCGGGTAAAAGCACCTTGCTCAAAGCGATCATGGGTCTGCTGCCGGTGACCACCGGACGGATTGATCCGGCGGCGCTGACCCCGACCGACATCGCCTATCTGCCGCAACAGGCGCAGATTGATCGCCAATTTCCGATCACGGTGCTGGATGTGGTTCTGCTCGGCCATTGGCAGCGGGTCGGGGTTCTGGGCGCGGTGACTCCCCCATTGAAAACGCAGGCAATTGAGGCGCTGGCGGCGGTAGAGTTGGCGGATTTCCAACGGCGGCCCATTCGCACCCTGTCGGCGGGCCAGTTTCAGCGGGTGCTGTTTGCCCGGATGCTGTTGCAGGACGCCCGGCTGATTCTGCTGGATGAGCCGTTTACCGCGATTGACGCCCGCACCACGGCCGATTTGATTGAACTGGTGCGAGCCTGGCACGACCAGCAGCGCACCGTGATCGCCGTGCTGCACGATCTGGATCAGGTGCGCGCCCATTTCCCGGAAACCCTGCTGATGGCCCGATCCCGGATTGCCTGGGGCCAGACGGCGCAGGTGTTGACGGCGGAGAATCTGCGGCAGGCCCGCCAGATGGCCGAAGCCTGGGATGAGCAAGCCCGGTTGTGCGCGGTTCAAGCCCCATGAACCTGTTGCTGGAATGGCTGGTTGCGCCGTTTGTCGAGTTCAGCTTCATGCGCCGGGCACTGGTCGCCTGTCTGGCGCTGGGTTTGGGCTGCGGCCCGGTTGGGGTGCTGTTGATGCTGCGGCGGATGAGCCTGATGGGCGATGCGCTCTCCCATGCCGTGCTGCCCGGCGCGGCGATTGGCTTTTTGATCGCCGGCTTTTCGCTCACCGCGATGAGTCTCGGCGGCTTCGTGGCTGGATTGACCGTGGCGCTGTTGGCCGGGTTGGTGACGCGCTTCACCGAGCAGCGCGAAGACGCCAGTTTTGCCGCGTTCTATCTGATTTCGCTGGCGCTGGGCGTGCTGATCGTCTCCACCCGGGGCAGTAGCGTAGACCTGCTGCATGTGCTGTTCGGCACCATTCTGGCTGTGGACGATGCCTCACTGTTTCTGGTGGCCAGTATCGCCAGCGTGAGTTTGCTGACCCTGGCGCTGATCTACCGGCCCTTGATCGTGGAGTGCTTCGATTCGGGTTTTTTGCAATCGGTCCAGGCGCGGGGGACGGTTTACCACCTGATGTTTCTCATCCTGGTGGTGCTGAATCTGGTCGCCGGTTTTCAAGCCCTGGGTACGCTGATGGCGGTGGGTTTGATGATGCTGCCCGCCGCCGCGGCCCGGTTTTGGGCGCAGGAAGTGTGGAGCATGGCGGCGGTGGCGGCGACTATCGCCGTGCTGTCCGGCTACATCGGGCTGCTGCTGTCCTATCACCACGACCTGCCCTCGGGCCCCGCCATCATCCTGACCGCCGGGATGGCCTATCTGCTTTCTATCGTCCTGGGCGCTCAGGACGGTCTGCTGGTTCGATTGCTACCCCGTCCACATCTACAAGCCTGACTTTTAGGAAGCTCTCATGCGTCTTTTCTTCAAATACCTCATCTTATCCCTGGTTCTGGTCATGCCCGCCGCCTGGGCCGAACCGCTGCGCGTGGTCGCCAGCTTCAGCATTCTGGCCGACATGGTCAAGAACGTCGGCGGCGAGGACATCGCCGTGACCACGCTGGTGGGCGCTGATGGCGATGCGCATGTGTATGAGCCGACGCCGGCGGACGCCAAGGCGGTGGGCAACGCGCAACTGGTGATCGTCAATGGCTTGGCCTTCGAGGGCTGGATCGAGCGTCTGCTCAAGTCGTCGGCCTACAAGGGTGAGGTGGTGGTCGCCAGCCAGGGCGTAGCACCCCGGCAAATGCAGGAGGAAGCCGAGCATCATCCCAAGAAAGGCAAGGAGCCGCATAAAAGCCATGATCATGATCATGGATCGACCGATCCTCATGCGTGGCAGGATTTGGCGAATGGGCGGATTTATGTGACCAACATCATCAACGGCCTGGCCAAGGCCGATCCGGCTCATGCCGCCGCTTACCAGCAGCGCGGCGAAGCCTATTTGGCGCAACTTCAGGAAACCGACCGGTGGGTGCGGGCGCAACTGGCGGCGGTTCCCCCGGCCAAGCGGCGCGTCATCACTTCCCACGATGCGTTTGGTTATTTCGGCGCGGCCTACGGGGTGGAGTTTCTGGCGCCGGTGGGCTGGAATACCGAAAACGAACCTTCGGCCAAACAGATTGCGACGCTGATCCGCCAAATAAAAAAAGAGGGGACGCGGGCGCTGTTCGTGGAAAACATGAGCGACCCGCGCTTGCTCAAGCGCGTGGCCGACGAAGCGGGCGGGGTTGTAGGCGGCACGCTGTATTCCGATGCGCTGGCGCCCGCCGGTCAGCCGGGGGACAGCTACATCGGGATGTTCCGTTACAACGTGCCCGCGCTGGCGGCGGCGATGGCGAAAAACTAATATCGCCACCCGCCTGATACGATGAGCATGGGTTAAAATCCGCGGCGACCGGTGCTGAACCGGTCTTGATCATCGTCTCAATCCCGTTGAACAGGAAAAGAACATGAAACTCGTGAATATCTTACTTCTGATGATGGCTCTGATCGCAGGCAATTTGACCACTCCCGCGCTGGCTGGCGATACCGATCCGCTGTTCGTGAACATGACCACCGACGACGCTCACCGCGCCAACATGGCGATTACGTTTGGCAAGGCGCAAATGGAGCGGGGCCATCCGCTGACGATTTTCCTCAACGACAAGGGCGTCTTCGTAGGCTCCAAGGCCCATGCGGCGAAATACGGCGAGCATCAGAAGGTTCTGGGCGAGTTGATGAGTAAAGGCGCCGCCGTCATCGCTTGTCCGATGTGCATGAAGCACTACGGCGTCGAAACGGCCGACCTGCTGCCCGGAGTCCAGGTGGGCAAGCCGGAATTGACCGGAGCCGCCTTGTTCAAGGACGGCACCCAGACGATGAGCTGGTAGCGATCCGCCGACGTTTGCAGCTTCAAGCCGCCGCGGAGGGATCGGGCAATTCATCCGATACCTCCGCTTTCTTTATCGAGATCAACCTCCGTTGGTCAGCCGCACACCCGCCGCCGGCCTCGCGATCCGACAGTTCGAGGCCAAATCGCGACCAAGGTTTCGGACGAACGCAAGAACAGACTGAACCGCCCCTGGAATTGCGGAGGCTGATTGCTGTGAGTCACGCCGTCATGGCG
>CALGOO010000172.1 GCA_937960715.1 uncultured Candidatus Competibacteraceae bacterium | reverse complement strand
CCAGCGCCTGGCGCGCCTGTTCGAGCTTTTCCAGCAGCTTGCGGTAGACGTCGCCCTCGCGGGTATCGTCGGCGACCAGGTTCCACAGGTAGCAGACCTCGGTTTGGCCGATGCGGTGGATGCGGCCGAAACGCTGCTCCAGCCGGTTGGGGTTCCAGGGCAGGTCGTAATTGACCATCAGGTGCGCACGCTGGAGATTGATACCCTCGCCGGCGGCATCGGTGGCCAGCAGCACCTTGACTTCGGGATCGTGCTTGAACGATTCCTGCACCTTGAGGCGCTCTTCGCGGCCGATCCCGCCGTGGATGATGACCACGGCTTCCTTGCGGCCAAGGAAGCGGGTGATGCGGTCTTCCAGGTAGTTGAGCGTGTCGCGGTGCTCGGTGAAGATGACGAGCTTTTGATGCGGCGAGGGCGTGGGCGGCGGTATCTGGCCCGAGCCATAGGGTACAGCGGGTTCTTCGACACGAGGCGATCCCGACAGGCCCGCCGGGGTGAAGATTTCACCCAGCAGGCTGGAAAGTTCGGTCCACTTGGTGTCGGTGCCGCTACGACGCACGGTGAGTGCCTGCGCTTCGAGCGCCTTGAGCAAATCGATCTCGATGCGCAGTTCCGGGATCGAGCGCGCGGCGGTGGCCTGGTCGAGGATTTCCTCTTCGGCGGCCTCAACTTCGTTGTCTGGCGCATCTTCGAGGTCGTCGACATCTTCGTTGGTGAGCCCAGGCACCGAAGGCAATGTCTGTGACACTTGCCCAGCCCGTTGCAGGAGTTCCAGTTCACGCAGGCGGGATTCAAGCCGTTCGCGGCGCCGGCGCAGCGACTGGTAGAGCGCTTCAGGCGACGACGCCAGCCGCCGTTGCAGGATGGTCAGCGCGAAGCCCACGGTGCCGGCGCGCTTGTCGTTCTCCAGCGCTTCGGCGCGGTTGAACTCGTTGCGGACGTATTCGGTGACGGCCTTGTAGATCGCCTCTTCCTGGGAAGAGAGGTGGTAGGGCACGGTGTAGGCGATGCGCTCGGGGAACAGCGGCGTGCCGTCGAACTTGCGCAGGTTTTCCTTGACCATGCGCCGCATGAGGTCCGACACATCGGCGGAATGCACGCCGTCGCGGTACTTGCCCTCGAAGCGGTCGCCATCCAGCAAGGCCATGAAAAGCTGGAAGTCGGCTTCCTTGCCGTTGTGCGGCGTCGCCGACATCAGCAGGAAATGACGGGTGAGGCCGGAGAGCAGTTGGCCGAGGTGGTAACGCTTGGTGTATTTGGCCTCGCCGCCAAAGACCGTAGCCGACATTTTGTGTGCTTCGTCGCACACCACCAGGTCCCAGCGGCAATCGGGCGCTTGCAGCTTCTGCTGCACATCCTCGTTGCGCGAGAGCTTGTCCAGCCGGGCGATGACCAGGTGGGTTTCCATGAACCAGTTGCCCGTACGGGCGGCTTCGAGTTTGTCGTTGGTGAGAATCTCGAAGGGCAGGTGAAAGCGCCGGTAGATCTCGTCCTGCCACTGCTCGGCCAGGCTGCCGGGGCAGACGATCAGGCAGCGTTGCAGATCACCGCGCGCCACCAGTTCCTTGATGAGCAGGCCGGCCATGATGGTCTTGCCCGCGCCGGGGTCGTCGGCCAGCAGAAAACGAAGCGGCTGGCGCGGCAGCATCGCCTCGTACACCGCTGTGATTTGATGCGGCAGTGGCTCCACAATCGAGGTGTGGACTGCCAGCACCGGGTCGAACAGGTGGGCGAGACGAATGCGCTGGGCTTCGGAAACCAGGCGGAACAGCGCGCCATCGCCATCAAAACTCCAGGGGCGCCCTTGTTCGACAATTTCCAGCGAAGGTTCGCTGTCGCGATAGATGAGCTGGTTGGCGACCTTGCCGTCGGCCGTTTTGTAAGTCAGCTCCAGCGCTTCGGAACCGAACCACTGCACGTTGACCACGGTGACCAGTGCGTCGGGGACGATGCCACGCACGGCCGCATTGGGCTGGAGTTGTTCGAGTTTGATCATCGAGCCGATTTACCACTTTCGTAAGCGTCCGAGTAATACCGTTCCATGTTTGGACCACCCCGAAAAGGTCGCCAAGTGTTCAGCCATCGGAATCGTAAAGTTTGAGAATGCCGATGGCCACCGTCATCTGAATCAGTTGCGACAGGGTTTCCGCCTCCATTTTCCGCATGACCCGGGCGCGATGAATTTCCACGGTTTTGCGGCTCAGATTGAGCGTTTCGGCGATTTCCCGGTTGGGCAGGCCCGCCACGACCCAACGCAGCACGTCCTGCTCGCGCGCGGTCAGGGTATCGAACCGGCGCAGCAACTCCTGGTGTCGCGCGCGGGCGCGCCGTCGGGTCGCGCTCACGGTCAGCGCGTGGTGAACGCCATCCAGCAGAATCTGGTCGTTGAACGGCTTTTCGATGAAATCCAGCACACCCCGTCGCAGGGCGGTCACCACCATGGCGACGCTGGCGTGCTCGGCAAGCACGATCACCGGCGCGTCGATTCCCTCCTGGCGCAGGCGTTGCTGAGCACCGGGATCGTCGGGCTTCGAGGCCCGCGCGTCCAACAGCAGGCAACCGGGCTGGTCCGGCTGATAGGCAGCCACGAACGCTTCCACGTCGGTGCAAGCCAGGGTCCGCAAACCGACGGATTCCAGCAAGCCCCGAAGCGCATCGTGGAGCGCCGGGTCGGCGCCGACGATGTAGACCATCGAAGTGGGGGGTGGATGCATGGACGAAGAGCCTGGGCAGGAAAAAGACGGCGGGATCGGCTAAGTCTCGGGGCAGGGATCATCTAGAATAAATCCACATCAAATCGTCCGGGGCGCGGCTTACGCCACGGTCCGATTTCCCGCCAACGGCTTTTTCATCTTCGAGGAAAACGACCATGACCGCAACCGTTCTTGCCGAGGACGCTCTCGTATTGCGCCAGGATGAAGCCAGCGTCGCCACGCTGACCCTCAACCGCCCCAAGCAGTACAACGCGCTGTCACAGGCCATGCTGGGGGCGTTGCAAGCGACGCTGGACGTCGTCGCCGCCGATAAAACGATTCGCGTGGTGGTGATTGCCGGGGCGGGTCCAGCATTCTGCGCCGGCCATGATCTGAAGGAAATGCGCGCCCAGACCGACCCCGCCTTTCACCAGGCGCTGTTCGCCCAGTGTGGCCGGGTGATGCTGACCATCAACCACCTGCCGCAACCGGTCATCGCCCGGGTCCACGGCATCGCCACCGCCGCTGGCTGCCAACTGGTCGCGGCCTGCGATCTCGCCGTCGCTTCCGACAACGCCCGCTTCGCCACCTCCGGCATCAACGTCGGCCTGTTCTGCGCCACGCCGGGCGTGGCGCTGAGCCGCAACCTGAGCCGCAAGCAGGCGCTGGAGCTGTTGTTGACCGGCGATTTCATCGACGCGCCGACCGCTCTGCGCCAGGGCCTGATCAATCGGGTCGCGCCGCTGGACCAACTGGACGCCGTCGTCTGGCAATTGGCGGATTCCATTTGTAGCAAATCACCGCTGGCCATCGCCATGGGCAAGGAACTGTTCTATCAGCAGTTGGAACTGGGCCTGGAGGCGGCCTACGCCCGCGCCAGCGAAGTCATGGCCTGCAACATGAACAGCGACGATGCCCGCGAAGGCATCGACGCCTTCATCGCCAAGCGCAAACCCACCTGGCGGGGCCACTGACCCAATCGCCTCATCGAATGAACCACCATCGCCATTCCACCAAAAACATAATGAGGACAACACCCGCATGAACACCACCAATCCCTACGAAATGAGCCTGGACCGGAACCCGGCCAATTTCGTGCCGCTGACCCCGCTGACCTTCATCGAGCGCGCCGCCTCGGTCTATCCCAACCGCCTCGCCGCGGTGCATGGCTCCACCCGGCGCACTTGGGCCGAAGCCTACGCCCGCTGCCGGCGCCTGGCCTCGGCGCTGCAACGGCGCGGCATCGGGGTGGGGGACACGGTGGCGGCGATGCTGCCCAATATTCCCGAGATGTTCGAATTGCACTTCGGCGTGCCGATGAGCGGAGCGGTGCTCAACACCCTGAACATCCGCCTGGACGCCGAGGCCATCGCCTTCATGCTCCAACACGGCGAAGCCAGAATTCTATTCACCGACCGCGAATTCTCCGACACCATCGGCAAGGCGCTGAACTTGATGGAAGTCGGCAAGCGTCCGCTGGTGATCGATGTCGACGACCCGCAATACAGCGGCGGGCAAAAACTCGGCCACCTGGATTACGAGGCGCTGCTAGCCGAGGGTGATCCCGAATTCGCCTGGCAAAATCCCGCCGACGAATGGCAGGCGATTTCGCTCAACTATACGTCCGGCACCACCGGCAATCCCAAGGGCGTGGTTTATCACCATCGCGGCGCTTATTTGAACGCGATCAGCAACGCCATGGTCTGGAGCATGGGCCTGCACCCCGTCTACCTGTGGACCCTGCCGATGTTCCACTGCAACGGCTGGTGCTTTCCCTGGACCATCGCCGCGACCGTCGGCACCAACGTTTGCCTGCGCCAGGTCCGCGCCGATCTGATCTTCGAGCTGATCAAGCAGGAGAAGGTCAATCACTTCTGCGGCGCGCCGATCGTGCTGAACACCCTCAAGAACGCCCCGGACGAGATGA
>CALGOO010000171.1 GCA_937960715.1 uncultured Candidatus Competibacteraceae bacterium | reverse complement strand
GGCCGACCCTATCTCGCGCCCAGCCCGCTGGACATGCAGTCCGGCGAGGAATTCGCCCTGACCGACACCGAGGTGGATACGACCTGGTTCCTGGAACAGGAATGGGCGCGGGAATGGCTCTTTCAGCGGTTCCACGCCTTCGAACTGCGTCGTCGCGCTCCGCGCCGGGTGGACGAAGTCGAATTGCGCAAGAGTCCGGACGCGGTCGCCGCGTATCTGACCGTCCTGACCCTGCTGCGCCGGGCGATCCAGCCACCGCGCCTGCGCTTTACCTTCGTCGACGAGGGGCCGACCGCCCGGCTCAACCAGCCGGTGGACGTGGACCTGGTGCTGGACATCGGCAATTCCCGCACCTGCGGAATCCTGATGGAAACCAGCGGCGACGCCCCGGTGGACATGAACGACAGCTACCGGCTGGAGCTGCGCGACTTGAGCCATCCCGAACGGGTCTACGACGAACCCTTTCCCAGCCGGATCGAGTTCGTGCGCGGCGCGTTCGGCGACGAGAAGTTGTCGCGCCGCAGCGGGCGGGCCAGCGCGTTTCTGTGGCCGACGGTGACTCGGGTCGGTTTCGAGGCCCAGGCGCTGTCCTGGTTCAGTCACGGCGCGGAGGGCAACACCGGCTTGTCCGGCCCCAAGCGTTATCTGTGGGATACGGACCCGCGTCACCATCCGTGGCGCTTCAACCCCGGTCCAGCCAGCGCCGGCGACAGCGGCCCGGTCACCACCGGCC
Source organism: uncultured Candidatus Competibacteraceae bacterium (assembly GCA_937960715.1). Classification (GTDB taxonomy): domain Bacteria; phylum Pseudomonadota; class Gammaproteobacteria; order Competibacterales; family Competibacteraceae; genus Contendibacter. The sequence continues at coordinate 59,384 of CALGOO010000171.1, read as the reverse complement.
CGTTTGTCGGCCATTTGCGCGAGGATGGCGAGGAACTGGCCGCTGGCGAGCCACCCGCCGTGACCGCCCTGTTCGCTCGCGGCTCGCTGATGAGCTTCTTCGTCGCCGAGGTGTTGCTGCAAGCTTTCGTCCAGGCCAATTCGCCGGCCCGCCGCTACGAGCGGGTCTATTCCGAGGCCCCGCGCCGACTGCGACGGGTCATCCTGACCCTGCCGACCGCCATGCCGCTGGCCGAGCGCAAGCTGTTCGCCCGGCGGGTCGGAACCGCCATTCGCTTGACCTGGCGCGCGCTGGGGCTGGACGAGAGCCAAGCCCCGGAGCCGTTCCTGCAATGGGACGAGGCCACCGGCACCCAGATCGTGTTCCTGTACAACGAGATCAAGCACAACTTCCAGGGCGACGCCTCGCTGTTGTTTCAAGTCTTTGGCCGGACGCGCGAGGGTTACGGCGAACTGCCCTGTTTGCGGCTGGCCAGCATCGACATCGGCGGCGGCACCACCGATTTGATCGTCACCACCTATCAGTTGGAAGGCGGCACGGCGGTCAAGCCGACCCAGGAATTCCGCGAGGGCTTCAACATCGCCGGCGACGACGTGTTGTGCGGGCTGATCGAGCGCAACGTGCTGCCGGCGCTGCTGGACGCCATCCGCCAGAGCGGCGCGGCCAATTCGGAGGAACTACTGGCCCGGCTGCTGGGCGCCAACCGCGGTGATCAGGCCGAGCGCGACCGGGTGTTGCGCCGCCAGTTCGCCAACCAGGTCGCCTTGCCGCTGGCGCTGGAACTGCTGCGCCGCTACGAGAACGCCGATCTCAGCACCGGCAACGAAGCCGTGACCCTGAAGCTCGCCGATGTCTATCCGCCTGGCGCGGGACCGCATGAGCAGGTGGTGGCGTTTCTGGAAGAAGCGGTGCGCGTCGACGGTAGCCAGGGATTCAAGCTGGCCGAAGTCGCGTTCGCCACCACCATGCTGGCGCTGGACACCACGGTGCGCCGCATTCTGGGTCAGGTGCTGAGCGATCTATGCGAGGTGGTGTACCTGTACGACTGCGACTATCTGCTGATTTCCGGTCGACCCTGCCGGTTGCCGGCGGTCCGGGCGGCGATCCTGGCCAAGCTGCCCACGCCGCCGGATCGCATCGTCAGTCTGCACGCTTATCGGGTGGGCGACTGGTACCCGTTCCGCTCGGTCAGCGGGCGCTTGACCGATCCCAAGACCACGGCGGCGGTCGGCGCGATGGTCTGCGCGCTGTCGGAAGGGCAGTTGTACAAGTTCAATCTGCGCAGCCGCGAACTGGGCATGAAATCCACCGCCCGCTTCGTCGGGGTGTTGGAGCAGACCGGCCGGTTGAAACAGGACAATGTGCTGTTCGCCAACCTGGAACTGGAGGATCGCAAGACCCAGCTGCCGGAGGCGACCTTCGATTTCTACGCGCCGGTGTTCCTGGGGTTTCGGCAACTGGGCGTGGAGCGCTGGCCGGCCACGCCGCTGTACCGAATCACCTTCGCCCGCCCGCAGGACGCTCGCGCCAGGGCGTTGCCGCTCAAGGTCACGCTGGAACGCTCCACCGATGAAAACGTGGACCTGGATTTCAAGGTGACCGACGTGGCCGACGCCGACGGCAACCAGCAACCGGGCGGCGTGGTGCTGCTCAAATTGCAGACTCTCAAGGACGAGTACGGCTACTGGCTGGACACCGGCATTTTTTCCATCTCCGCTCGGTCGGGCGGCTGACCAGGACGCTCCTCATGACCGTCACTCCCACCACTCCCCTGCATCCCAGCCTGCAAAAGCTGGCTGCCGTCCATCGTCGGCGGTTGCGGTTGCTGAGCCTGCTGCTGTTCCTGACCGTGGCGGGCACGCTGCTGTTCGAGATGGCGATCGCCTTCACCAGCCAGGATGGCACGAACCTGCTGTTGCTGGGGTTGATCGGCCTGCTGATGTTGCCGATCGTGGCGTTGCTGGGTGGGTTGATGTGGTATCTGGATCACCGGTTGGCGCGTTCCCTGAACACCGCTGACCAACTGCTGCGGGATTGCGCGCCGCAAGCCTTTCGGTTGGCGCCCATCGAACGGGCTGGCCGCGACGGCGTGCTGACCATGCTGCACCCATTGGCGAGCCGCTCGCCGACGGATCCGGCTCATGCGCTGATCAATCCGTCGTTTCGCTGGAGTCCGCCGCCACGCCGGGAAATCGAGGTCCAGGTTCATTGTCGGGAACTGAAGCCGGGCAACGAACTGGTCGCGCTGCAACCCGACGGCGTCCCGCTGCTGGGCAAGGTAGTGGATCGGACGGCGTATGACCGCCAGCGGCGAGTGCTGCGCATCGCGGCCCTGGTTTTGCTCGGCGCGGCGCTGGCCGGGATTTGGGTGTTCGGGGGCGTGTAACCATTCACTTCTCTCGCCCGCCTGTGGGAGACGGGTTGGGTTTTGAATTTTTCCAAGGGTTATCCATTGGTGGAAGGAGAGATGGCTGAATGAATGCGGTGAATGCGCAAATACCCTGTCTGGAGATGAAAATATGGGCAAAGTGATCTTTAAGGAAGAGAAAAAATATACGTTCAGTGATTACTTTTATTTTACCAATACGACCGAAGAGATCGCTAACGCCTTTGGTTACTCGTTTGCAACCAAAATCCTTGATCTACCGGCTGCAACGAATGTGGATAAAAAATCGATAATGGTCTTGCGGGAAAATTTCTATGAAATCTTGCCAAAGATTACCCTGGATTCCGAGATGGCGAAAAGGGATTTCATGATTGCTCCAGTTTTGTGGGAGATCATCCGCGGTGCAAAAGCGAAAATCAATGTCGAATACCAGATTGACGTTGACAATAGACTGAGTGGATCGCTCGATTATTTGGTTTACTCCGATCAGGAGATCATCGTCATTGAAGCCAAAAAGGGGGATATTGACAAGGGATTCAATCAGCTTATAGCCGAAATGATAGCGTTGGATATGTACAGGGAGCCAAAATCACCAGGTTCAATTTATGGCGCGGTTAGCATCGGCGAGCTTTGGCGTTTTGGAATTCTGAACAGAAAAGAAAAAAGCATCCATCGAGATTTGCATACCTATCGGGTCCCGGAAGATTTAGAGGAACTATTCACGGTGATACTCGGAATATTGCAAAAAATTTAAGAGCCCATACAGGAATCAGGGTATGGCTCTAAGTGGTAAACCGTTGTGTTTTTTTCGTGACTATTTCATTTGACCCATATTTTTCGCATAGGCTCTCATGCACGGCATTCTTCCTCAAATCGGTATTGCCATCCTGGCGGCCACGGTGCTGGGCTTTACCTTCCAGTTCTTCCGCCAGCCGGTGATTCTGGGGTATCTGGTCGCCGGCGCGGTGATCGGACCCGAAATTGGCCTCGGGCTGGTATCCGATCCAGCGGATATTGAAGTCATTTCCGAACTCGGCCTGATCCTGCTGCTGTTCATCATCGGCCTGGAACTCAATCCCTCCCATTTGCTGTCGTCGGGACGGCAATTGCTTTATCCCGGCATCGGTCAATTTCCCCTCTCGATATTGATGGGCGTGGGATTCTTCATGCTGTTGGGCTACGACCTGGGTCAAGGCCGCATCGAGGCCCTTTACTTGGCGATGTTCTGCGCCTTGAGCAGCACCGCCATTGTCGTCAAGCTCCTGTATGACAAGTTTGAACTGGATACCCTGCCCGGTCGAATCACCCTGGGAATTCTCATCTTCCAGGACCTGTGGGCGATCCTGATTCTGGCCTTGCAGCCGCATCTCACCGATCCCCGGCTGATGCTCGTCGTCATGGCGCTGGGTAAGAGCCTGGCGCTCTTGGCGATGGGCTTTCTCCTCAGCAAGTATTTGCTGGAGTGGGTCTTCGCAAAGATCGCGGACACACCGGAAATGGTCGTGGCCATGTCGGTTGCCTGGTGCGCGTTGATGGCGGGCCTGGCGGCCTGGATCGGCCTTTCCATGGAAATGGGCGCCCTGATCGCCGGGGCGGCCATCTCGACCTTTCCGTACAGCATCCATGTCACGGCCAAGGTCCTCCCGCTGCGCGATTTTTTTCTGACCCTGTTTTTCCTCTCCATCGGCATGAAGATCCCGGTTCCGGACGTTGCCCTGTTGAGCATAGCCGTCGTCATCGTCCTGTTCGTCATCGCATCCCGCTTCTTGATCATCTATCCGCTGCTTTCCCTTGCCGGCAGCGGGCGACGAACCAGTTTTACCGCCAGCCTGAATCTTTCCCAGATCAGTGAGTTTTCCCTGGTGGTGGCGGCATTGGGCGTGGGTTACGGTCACATCGACCAACGCATGATGTCGCTGATCATCTATGCGATGGCGTTTACCTCGGTCCTGTCCAGCTATTTCATCAATGGCAATCACCAGGCCTACCTGGCGTTCGACCAATGGCTCACCAGAATGGGTTTTCACCACAAGGTCAGGGAATCCGTGACGGAGGATGAATACGATCATTATCCGGTAGTGCTGCTGGGCTATCATCGTGGAGCCAGAGCTTTTATCGAGCAACTGGAGATCACTAACCCGGAACTCTTGCGGAAGATTCTGGTGATCGACTTCAATCTGGAAGTGTTGAAGGAATTGGGCGACCGAAATATCAAGGGACTGTTTGGCGATATCAGCAGTCGGGACACCCTGGAACACGCCCATGTCGCCACCGCGGAAATCATCCTGTCCACCATTCCCGATATGATGCTCAAGGGCACCAGTAACCAAGCTATCGTGACCACTTGTCGGGCCTTGGCGCCGAATGCGGTCATCGTCGCCACGGCGGATTCGGCGCATGAGGTGGAAGTCCTGAAAACCAGCGGCGCCAACGAGGTGCTGCTGCCCTATTCCCTGATTGGCGATCACCTGGCCCGATTCGTGGACGAAACCTGCCGAGACACGGTCGACGACGACCTGGCATCACGCTCAATCGACCCGTCCGGCTGCGCTACAATGTCTCGAACGCCCCGTTAACCATCGCCAGCGAATTCGCCATGACCGCCACCGACGCCACCCTCAGCAATACTTGCCGCACCCTGGAACAGGTCGGCGCCGAATTCCTGACCTGGCTGGACGACAACGCCGAGCGGGTCCGCCAGGAAAAGGCCGGGCTGACCAAGGAATTCCGCCGGCTCGCCGCCCAGGCCCGCCGGCTGGACCAGGCGGCGCAACGGCCGATGTGCGTCGGCGTGTTCGGTCCCAGCCAGTCCGGCAAGTCCTATCTGATCTCGGCCCTGGCCCGCAAGGGCAACGCACCGCTGCTGGCCGATTTCGCTGGCCAGGACATCGACTTCATCCGCGACATCAACCCGGAAGGCGGGCGCGAATCCACCGGCCTGGTGACCCGCTTCACCCTGCAGCCGGCCGCGGGCGCCACGTCCGCCGCCCCGGTGCAAATGCGGCTGCTGACCCAAACCGATCTGGTCAAGATTCTCGGCAACACCTACTACGCCGACTGCGACCACAGCGACGACGTAGCGTTGACCCAGGCCCAGTTGACCGAACTGCTGACCGCGCTCGCCCCGGCGGCGCAACCGCAGCCGGTGGACCCACTGACCGCCGAGGACGTTTACGACCTGCAAGCCTATTTCGAGCGTTACTTCAAAGGCCAGGAGCGGGTGCGTCTGTTGCGGCACGGCTACTGGGAACAGGCCGCGCAACTGGCCCCCCGGCTGCGAATTCAGGACCGCGCCAAGCTGTTTGGCGTGATCTGGGGCGGGGTGGAGGCGTTCGGCCAGCTTTATGTCCGGCTTTACACCGGCTTGCAGGGACTGGGTTTCGCCGCCGACGCCAGCGCCGGGCTGGAGGCGCTGCTTCCCCGCGAGCAGAGCATCATCGACGTGCAGACCCTCAAGGGCCTGGGAACCGGCGGCGGCGGAACGCTGGCTCTGATCGGCAGCGGCGGCGCGCGGGTGACCCTGCCGCGCAACGAGGTGACGGCGCTGATCGCCGAGTTGCGCATCGTCATCAACGAGCAGCCCTGGGACTTCTTCCAGCATACCGATCTGCTCGACTTCCCCGGTGCCCGTTCCCGCGAGCAGATCAAGGACTTGCCGACCTTTTTGCAAGGCGCGGACGCCCTGTGGAGCCTGTTCCTGCGGGGCAAGGTGGCCTATCTGTTCGAGCGGTACTGCGCCGAGCAGGAACTGACCAGCATGTTGCTGTGCATCGGCCCCAGCAATCAGGAGGTCAAGACCCTGCCGGAGATGGTGTTCGACTGGATCGTGTCCACCCACGGCGCGACCCCGGAACAGCGGTCGCAACAGCCGACCGCGCTGTTTCTGGTGCTGACCAAGTTCGACATGGAGTTCGAGGAGAAGGCGGGCGAGCGCTCGCCGGAAAGCCGCTGGATCACCCGGCTGGAAAGTTCGCTACTCAACTTCTTCGGCAAGCAACACGACTGGCCCCACCAGTGGGACGCCCAGGGGCCGTTCCGCAACAGCTTCTGGCTGCGCAATCCCAACTTCAAGGCCAAGAACATCTTCGACTACGACGAGAACGGCCAGGAGTTGAACGTCCGGCCCGGCGAGCGCAAGCGGATCGAGCAGTTCCGACAGGCGTTTCTGAAGGATGCCGCCGCCAGCGCCCATTTCCAGAATCCCGAACAAGCCTGGGAGGCCGGTTTCGCCCTCAACGACGGCGGCGTCGGCTATCTGGCCGAGAGCCTGCGCCCGCTGTGCAATCCCGAACTCAAGCACCAGCAACTGGCCGGGCAGGTGGCGCGGCTGAGCGAACAGATGATCGAGCGCATGGCCCATTACTACGTCAGCGACAACCCGGAGCGGGAGTTGGAAAAGCGCCGGGCGGCGGCGCGGCAGGTGGCCGGCAGTCTGATCGACTGCGCCGGCGAGCAGCGTTTCGGCGAATTGCTGCGCGCGTTGCAGGCCGACAGCGACGAACTGGAAGGTATCTATTACCGGATCGAGACCCGGTTGCCGGACGAGAAGCAGGCGATCGGCGCCCCGACCATCGGCGCGGTGGTGGATACCGGCAAGATGAAGGCGTTGCTGGGGTTGGGAGCCCCGTCGACGGGTGAACCGACCGAGGCGCCCCGCCGGGACGACGCCGCGCTGTTCGCCCGCGAGGCGGTGGCGGAATGGATGCGGGATTTGCACGATCTGAGCGGCAACAAGTCGCTGTGCGATTATTATCGGGTGCCGGAAGCCGCCATGGCCGAGTTCGTCAAGGAGTTGATCGCCGGCGCGCAGCGCTTGAAACTGGAGGAGCGCATCGAAGCGCTGGTGCGCCAGGTAACCGGTTTTCGCATGAAATTCGAACAGATCGTGGCGTTGCCGGCCCGGTTGACCACCAACCTGCTCAATGGTTACGTGGACTTCCTGGGGTATGACGTCCTGGCGCTGGAGCAGCGGCCGACGCTGGCGCTGGAAACGGGTCCCCGGCCGGTGTTTCCGCCTCGGACGGTGCCGCGCGGCGGTCCGCAACTGGGCGAACAACCCTCCAGTTACGACCAGGATTACTACACCGACTGGATTCGCGGCTTCCTGGACCTGGTGGAGCGCAACGCCCGGACCCGCGACGGCGCGGAAGTCGATCTCGTCGCCAATCGCCGGCTGGGTGAACTGTTGGCGCGGCTGCGGTCCGCCGCCGGTTAGGGGTTTGCCGCAGCGAGGGCGCACGCCAGCATGACCTGCCCAAACCGGAGGATCGCGGTTAAGATAGCGCGCTTCCTCGTTTCCGGAAGTTCCCGCCTCACATGACGATGCGGGTAGTCAAGATAGCGTGCTTCATGCTTTCCAGCCTTTCAGGGGACTCTCCATGACGTTCGTCGTCACCGAAAATTGCATCAAGTGCAAGTACACCGACTGTGTGGAAGTGTGTCCGGTGGACTGCTTTCACGAGGGACCGAACTTTCTGGTCATCGATCCCGACGAGTGCATCGATTGCACCCTGTGCGAGCCGGAATGCCCGGCCCGCGCGATTTTCGCCGAGGACGACGTGCCGGCGGGCCAGGAACGGTTCCTGGCCCTCAACGCCGAACTGGCCAGGCAATGGCCGGTGATCACCGCCAAGAAGGATCCGCCGCCCGACGCCGCCGCCTGGGACGGCAAGCCCGACAAGCTGCAATATCTCCAGCGCTGATTCCGAACGTTCCCGGCCCTGCCCGTTGAAAACCCGGCCAGCGCCTCCATTTCCGGGTCATCGCCGAATGTCATCGCCGCCCGGCGCGGCCCTTGCGGATCTTCAACGATGAGTGAATCGCCCTACGTTTTTGACGTGAATCAACACAACTTTGCCGCGGTGGTGGTGGAAAACTCCCAACGCGTGCCGGTGCTGGTGGATTTCTGGGCCGACTGGTGCCAGCCCTGCCGGACGCTCACCCCCCTGCTGACCAGGCTGGCCCAGGAATACCGGGGCGGTTTCGTTCTGGCCAAGGTCAACGCCGACGCCGAGCAGGGCCTGGCCAGCCATTTCCGGGTCCGCAGCCTGCCGACGGTGATGGTGGTCTGGCAGGGGCAAATCGTGGATCAAATGGTTGGGGTGCAGCCGGAATCGGCCTATCGCGCGGTGATCGATCAATTGCGCGCCGGTCCCGCCGACCAGATTCTGGAACAGGTCAACGCGCTTTGGGAGCATGGCCGCCAGAAGCAGGCCGTCGAGCTGTTGCGCGAGGCGCTGAAGCAGGAGCCGGATCGCGGCGAATTGAAGGTGGCGCTGGCCGACAAGCTCATCCAACTGGATCGGGGCGAGGAGGCGCGGACGCTGTTGCAGAGCCTGCCAGCGGAGGAGCGCGATCGGCAACCGGCCAGCGGCTTGCTGGCGCGGCTGCAATTCGCCGATCTGGTCCAGGGCGCGCCGGACCTGGCCACGTTGGAGACGCAGGTGCGGGCGCAGCCGGATGATTGCGTTTCCCGCCGACAACTGGCGGCCCGCTACGTGCTGGCCGGCGACTACGAGGCGGCGCTGGAGCAATTCATGGACATCCTGCGGCGTCATCCCCAGTTCGAGGACGGCGCGGGCCGCAAGGGTCTGATCATGCTGTTCGAGATGCTTGGCAACCAGGATCCGCTGGTGGCCACCTACCGGCGGCGGATGTTCTCGTTGTTGCATTGACCGCCGCTCGACCTCCGGCGACGCGGCGCGCGCCCCGGCGATGATCGCCGACCGACGGACGCTCGATTCGCTGCGCGCCCAGGCCCGCCAGTCTCGCGTCGTCGGGGATTATGGCCGGGCGGCCCGGCTGGAGCGCCAGGTGGCGGAGCGGGCCGAGGCGTTGGGTCGGGTCGGCGAGCGGACGCGGGCGCTGCTGTGGGAAGGCTACAGCTTGCGCCAGGCCGGCGAGGACGATCTGGCGCTGGTGGCTTTGTTACAGGCGGCCAGCGAACGGGCCGCGACCGCCGATCCCGCCGATGTCTTCAGCGCGCTGATCGCCATCGTGCATATCAGTCTCGATCACAAGTCCGCCGGCTTTTGCCGCGTGGTGCTCGATCAGGGCCGGCGGTTGCTGGCGGACCTGCGGCGGCCATGGTCCGCGCCGCTGGATTTTTTGGAGGGTGAGTTGGCGTTGCGCCAGGGCGATTTCACCGCTGCCTGGGACTGGCATTCCCGCGCCTGGGCCGGCTGGCGTGACGAATATCCCCGCCTGACCGCATCCACGCATCTCTGGGCACTGTGCCGTGTCGCCTTCCGCCGCCGCGCGATGGACGAATTGGCGCGATTGACCGAAACCCTTGTCGGACTTCATCCAGCCCAGGCGCTGGAGTGGCAATTGGTCCAACGGGCGCGGTTGCTGGACTGGCGGGCGCGGCGGACACTCGATCCTGGCACCGCCGCACCGGTCGAACGGGCCCTGGATTTACTGGCGGCCGTCCATGAGGGCAACCGCGATTTCGGCGCGCGGCGGGAAGCGTTGCGAGTGCTCGCGCTGGCGGGACGCTGGGCGGAGATCGACGCCGCGCTGTCGCGTCAACCGCTGGAAAACGAATGCTTCGAGAGCGTGCTGCTGCTGGGCGATCTGGCGCTGGGCCGGGTGCGGGCGGCGCTGGGAGGGCCGGCGGTGGACGATGATTACGGTGAGTTGGCCCACGCCGGTTCCGCGCCGTCTTCCATGCGGGTAACCGAGCGCGCGGCGGAAAGCCACTATCGCGCCGCATTGCCGCTGGCCGAAGTCGAGGATGAACGGCTGGAAACCGACTGGCACGGCGCAACCGTTCGGGAGCGATTATGGCGGATATGGATATGAAGCACCGGACCAAGGACACCGCTGGTCTGTACCGCACCGGCCGCGACGACGCGGAGCGCCAGCTTCGCTTCGACCGAGGCACACTGTTGCTGGAAGGCGTGGCCGAACTGCCGGCCGGGCTGGAAACCTGGTTCTGCTACGACCCCCGGGTGGACGCCTACCGCGCGCCCGCCCACCGCTACGGCGACATCATCGGCCCGCTGAAGGGTGAACTGGCCCGCAACAAGGCACCGCGCTACCAGGTTCGGCAGTTGGCCTGCGCGCTGGAAATGACGCCTTATCCCCATCAACAGGAAGCGCTCGCGGCCTGGCAGGCGGCGAAGGGGCGCGGCGTGGTGGTGCTGCCGACCGGGGCCGGCAAGACCCTGGTCGGGTTGCTGGCGCTATGCTGGGCGCGGCGCGACGGCTTGATCATGGTCCCGACCCTGGACCTGATGCAGCAGTGGTACGCGCTACTGCGGGCGGCGTTTCCCGATCAGGAGATCGGCCTGATCGGCGGCGGCTACCACGAACCGCAACCGCTGACGATCGCGACCTACGACTCCGCCGCCCGCCACATCGAGCGGTTGGGCGACCGCTTCGGCCTGCTGATCTTCGACGAGGCGCATCATCTACCCTCGGAGTTTTACCGGGTCATCGCCGAATTTGCGCTCGCGCCCTATCGGCTGGGGTTGACCGCTACACCCGAACGTAGCGATGGCAAGGATGCCGATTTGCCGGAATTGATCGGTCCCATCGTCTACCGCAAGCGCCCGGAGCAACTGGCCGGCGATGTGCTGGCGGATTTCCAGGTGCGGCCGGTGCATGTGGATTTGTCGCCCGCCGAGCGGGCCGCGTATCAACAAGCCCTGGACGAGCGCAACGCCTTTTTGCAGGCCAACCGTTTGGGATTGAGCACGCTGGAAGGCTGGAACCGGTTCGTGATGCTGTCGGCCCGCAGCGTCGAGGGCCGCCGCGCCATGCGCGCCCACCGCGACGCTCGCCGCATCGCCCACGCCACCCCCGCCAAGCTGCGGGCCTTGGGCATGATCCTGGCCAATCATCCGGGCGCCAGGACGGTGATCTTCACCGAGGACAACGCCACCGCCTACGAAGTCTCGCAACGCTTTCTGATCCCCTGCCTGACCCACCAGACCGTGATCAAGGAGCGACAGGACATTCTCGACCGCTTCAAGTCCGGCGCCTACGCCGCCATCGCCACCAGCAACGTGCTCAACGAAGGGGTGGACATGCCGGACGCTTCGATTGGCGTGATCCTGTCCGGCAGCGCCTCGGCGCGGGAATTCGTGCAGCGGTTGGGCCGCATCCTGCGGCGCGGCCATGGCAAGCAGGCGGTGCTGTACGAAGTCATCGCCCGCGAAACCCGCGAAGAGCGGGTCGCCGACCGGCGGCGAACGCCGCCGGACGCCAGCCGCAAAGCGGAGCGGATCGAAGCCACGCTGGCGCTGTTCGACCCGGAACGGTCTACCGGCCACAAGCCCGACCGCTGATGCTGCCCTCCGATCTCCTCTTCTCCCACAAGCGCGGCGCCCAGGTCCATCCCCGCTTTCTGCGGCGGGAACAATACGTCTGGGCCGAGCAGGTGCTGAGCCTGATCCGCGAGCATCAGCACCGCACGCGCGGCGAGTTGCAAACGGCCCTGCGGGCGCTGGAAGGCGATTCGCCCGATTACCGCATCGTGCGCGGCTTCGCCCATCTGGCCCTGAACGCCGCCGAATTCACCCTGGCCACCGGCGAACTGGAGCCGGAAGCGTTGCGGCGCGAAGTCTTCACCCTGGCGACCGAACGCGGCGTTTATGGCGAAACTCAGGCGCGGGAGGTGCTCGAAGCCGTGACGCCGCGCTATCGACTCGAAACGGAAACCCTGCGCGAGGCGTTGTACGCCGACCTGCCGGAAAACCATCTGCTGACCGCGTTGCCGGACTTCACCCCGGATCAACTGGTGGACCGCTACAACCTGGCCCAGGCCCAGGGTCTGCTGTACTCGGCGCTGTGTCTGCGCCTCACCGCCCACCGCAACGTCCCCGGCGAATACCGCCGGCTGTTTCAACATCTCAAATTCCACGGCCTGATGTATGCGGTCGAGGGCAACCTGGACGACGGCTATCAAATCTACGTGGACGGGCCCGCCAGCCTGTTCAAGCAGACCCGCAAGTACGGTCTGCAAATGGCGCTGTTCCTGCCGGCGCTGCTGCGAGTCAGCCGCTGGGAGATGGAGGCGGTATTACAGCGGGACGGGCAGGAACTGAGCTACCGGCTCGATGCGCAATCGCCGCTTAAGCCGTTGACCGCCGCGCCGCCCGCCTACGACAGCCTGCTGGAGGAAAGCTTCGCCCGCCGCTGGGAAAAGCTGGGAACGCCGTGGACGCTGGAGCGGGAAGTGGAAATCGTGGATTTGAAGGGGACGGTGTTCGTGCCCGACTTCGCCCTGCGCCATCCCGATGGCCGGGTGGCGCATGTCGAAATCATGGGGTTCTGGCACCCGGATTATCTGCGCCGCAAGCTGGACAAGCTGCGCCGCGCCGCCATGCCCGATCTCATCGTCGCTGTCTCGGAACGGTTGAACGTCGGCGCGGACGATTTCCGGGACATTCCCGGCCCGGTACTGTTCTTCAAGGGCAAGCTCGAACCACGGGCGGTGCTGGACAGCCTGGAGCAGTTGCCCCGATAGGGCGAGATGGCTTTCTCGGCCTGATAGGACACCACGCGCTTTTCAGGGACTGTCGAAAAACTCCTGGCGGGGAGGGGGTTAAGGTGGGATGGAGTGTATACTGGAAGTGATTATTTCGGTTGGCGGAAAAGCCCTGCTTGACTGGCGGGCTTGAAAGCGGAAATTTCAGACCTAAACTTATCATGGTGATAAACTGAATGTCTGGTCTATGGAAACGAGACCGCAGTTTGCTCATTCCACCGACCAACAAGCAGCGGTTAATCGGTCACAAACCGTTGCTTGATTTGGTTGTCCTGCAAGCGTTGGTGTCGGATGGCACCTTGGGAGAGGATGAGGTTTGGGTGGCCAAGGATCGCTGCGAGCAGGATCTGCAAAACTGGCAGTGGAGCTTTGCTGATGTCCTGCGCATGCTGATCTGTCTGAAATCAAGGGATTTTAAGAAAGCGGAGTGGTGTCAGACCAAAGGCGGGGCGATGTACCCCTGCGATGTTTACCGCTTGCCCTACGACTGCGAACGGTGCGAGCGAAATCCGCGTGGTCTTGAGGTGTACATGAAGTTTTCCGTGACAGAGGATGGCCAACTCAGTCTGGTGTTGGTTTCGTGCCACAGCTCTCGCTGAGGGGAAAGAGATCATGATGAAAGCGACGGAAGATTTTGGGCTGTGCCCGGTGTGCCGCAAGGGCCACCTTGTGGCCGCGCAGCGCATCCGCGTTTTTGAACCCAATGGCAAGCGTGTCGAGGTGCCGTTGCAAACCTCGGTTTGTGACGTTTGCGAAGAGGCGACCACCAAGGCGTCACAGCACAAGGAAAACCTGCGTGCGTTGGCCGCCCGCAAGGCGCACTACGGCAAGCTGCTCATGGGCGAGGAAATCCTCGCGCTACGCAAGCGCTATGGCCTGACGCAACAGCAGGCTTCCCGCATCTTTGGCAAGGGTAAGATCGCATTTTCCCGCTACGAGTCCGAAACCAGTTACCCGGATGAAAGCACGACTCTACTGATGACCTTGGCAATTGAGAAAGCCGATGCCATGAAATGGCTGGCTGACAAGGCAGGGGTGGATTTGCCGCTGTGGACCGAACGCTGCGAAGATGAGCAGCGCGTGAAGTTGCGACCGATCCAGATGCCGCATCATTCTGTGACGCGAAAGCAAACCATGCGGCCGGAGCTGTCGATTGAACAGCGCGTAGGCATTACGCAGCAACTAGAGGGGGTAATCAAATACACAAGCAGGCTTGAAGCAACTGTGGCTTGCAATGATTCGGATGAATTGCTTGAGGTAGTTGCATCGTGAAGCTTGCTCCGATCCAGTTATTGCAGTTGTTTTTCAAGAAGGTATCGGTTCAAATCGATGAGAGGCACGCTCCTAGGGAACCCCTCAATCCCTTCACGACAATCTTTATTTTCGATGGGGTCGAGATCAACACTGAGTTTGGCATCGGCGAGATCGACCCCGATCACGAGCGAGGGCGACTGTTTCTCGTAACACTGAAAGTCATGGTGAACAACCAGCCGTCGGATCAGGCCCCTGAACGCAAGTTTTGCCCCTACCTCATCGAGGTCGACGTGCGTGGTGTGGTGGTGGTACCCAAAGGTGCCGAAAAACTGGCACCGCCAGAGGATCTGGCGGCGGTGAATGGGGCTTCGTTACTGTGGGCCGCGGTGCGCGAACAGGTGCTGACCGTTACTTCGCGCATGTTGGCTGGCCCCGTCACGTTGCCGACCATGAATTTTCATGATTTGAAACAAAGGACTGAGGTAGCGGAGCCAGATATTCCGGCAACGAAGCCCAAGGCAAGTGGCCGCAAGAAAACCGGCAATGCCGATCCAGCCTGACAGTTTTTAGGTTTCGTAGGTTGATTTTGGTCTCCCCGACAGGGTCACCGAACGTTGCTTACCCAGCAAACGGATGCCGCAGCACGATGGTGTCCACCCGGTCCGGGCCGGTGGAAATGAGGTCGATGGGCGCGCCGGTCAACTCCTCGATCCGCCGCAGATAAGCCCGCGCGGCGGGCGGCAATTCCTCGTAATGCTTCACGCCCAGGGTCGATTCGCGCCAGCCCGGCATGTCCTCGTAGATCGGCTCGCAGGTCGCCAGCGCCTCGGCGCCCACCGGCGCGTCGTCCAGCCGTTCCGTTCCGCATCGATAGCCCACGCACAGCCGGATGTGGTCCAGCCCGTCCAGCACATCCAGCTTGGTCACGCACAACCCCGAAACGCTGTTGTTGACAATGGAACGACGCAGGACCACCGCGTCGAACCAGCCGCAACGCCGCCGCCGGCCGGTGGTCGAACCAAACTCGTGGCCGCGCTCGGTCAGATAGTCGCCGGTTGCGTCGAATAGCTCGGTTGGGAACGGCCCACCGCCGACTCGCGTGGTATACGCCTTGGTGATCCCCAGGATGTAATCCAGATAGCGCGGCCCCAGCCCCGTGCCGGTGGCCGCGCCGCCGGCGGTGGTGTTGGAGGAGGTGACGTAGGGATAGGTACCGTGGTCGATGTCCAACATCGCGCCCTGCGCGCCCTCGAACAGCACGTTGTCGCCGCGCCGCCGATGCGCGTCCAGCAGTGCGGTGACATCCGCCGCCAGCGGCCGCAGGCGCTCGCCCATCGCCAGCGTTTCGTCGAAGACCCGTTGGAAATCCACCGGATCGGCCTGAAAATAATGTTGCAGCACGAAGTTGTGGAAATCCAGCGCCTCGCCCAGCTTGACGGCGAAACGTTCCCGGTCGAGCAAATCGGCCAGCCGCACCGCCCGCCGCGCGGCCTTGTCCTCGTAGGCCGGCCCGATGCCGCGCCCGGTGGTGCCGATGGCCCGCGCGCCGCGTGCCTTCTCGCGCGCCTGGTCCAGCGCAATGTGATAGGGCAGGATCAGCGGACAAGCCTCGCTGAGCCGCAAGCGTTCCATCACGTCCACGCCCCGCGTTTCCAACCGGTCGATCTCGGTCAGCAGCGCCGCCGGCGACAGCACCACGCCGTTGCCGATCAGGCAAGCCAC
Source organism: uncultured Candidatus Competibacteraceae bacterium (assembly GCA_937960715.1). Taxonomy (GTDB): domain Bacteria; phylum Pseudomonadota; class Gammaproteobacteria; order Competibacterales; family Competibacteraceae; genus Contendibacter. The sequence goes on along the minus strand of CALGOO010000171.1, from coordinate 43,527 downwards.
CCCTTCGCGCAGGATGCCCGAGGGAATCAGGTGCAGCACGGTTTTCTGGCCGCCGATGACCAGGGTATGACCAGCGTTGTGCCCACCCTGGAAGCGCGCCACCGCCGCCGCGTTCTCGGTGAGCAGGTCCACCACCTTGCCCTTGCCTTCGTCGCCCCACTGCGCGCCGATGACGACCACGTTCTTACCCATGTCGGTTTCCTGATGGTTTTAGTCGATGTTCCAACTCAGGCGACCACCGCCAGCGGGATCACGCGCCATTCTCCCTCCCGCCAAGCCAGTCGGCGATCACAGCCCAAATCTTCTGGCGCCGCCGTCGCGCCCGGCAGTTCCCGAACCACTCGTTCGCCCCGGCCGCGCAACTCGGCCACGCGCCGATCCAGGTCGATGTCAGGGACCGCTGGCGCATGGATACCCCCACTCACCGCACCCGGCGTCGAACCCAGGAGCAGCAGGGTCGCCAGATCGGTGCTGAAACCGGTCGCTGGCCGGGCGCGGCCGAACACTTGACCGATCTCGTCGTAACGCCCGCCCTGCGCCACCGCCTGCCCCTGCCCCGGCACGTAAGCGGCGAACACCACGCCTGTGTGGTAGTGGTAGCCCCGCAGCTCCGCCAGATCCACATGAATCGGCAATGCTGGCCACTGTCGCCGCAAGGCAGCGATCAACCGCCGCAGGGTGGCCAGCGCCGCGCGGATGCCTTCGCCTGCCGCCGCCAGGCGGAATTCGGCCTCATCCAGCACCTCCGGCCCGCCGTTCAGCTCGGCCAGCGCCAACAGCAGTTCACCGTGCGGCGCTGGCGGCGCCCAGGCGGCCAGTTGCTGACGAATCTCCGGCAGCGCCTTGCGTTGCAGGGCTTCGAACAGCAGCGCTTCGCGCTCCCGGTCCAGACCTGCCCGTCGCGCCAGTTCGCGAAAGATCGTCACATGCGCCAAATCGAGATGCGCGCCATCGATGCCCGCCGCCGCCAGGGTTTCCAGCATCAGCGTCAGCACTTCCAGGTCGCTTTCATGGCCGCGGTGGCCGTACAGCTCCACCCCGGCCTGATAGGGGCTGCGGGAACCGCCGAAGCCGTCGGCGCGGGTGCGCAACACCGTGCCCATGTAGCACAGCCGGACGGGTCCGTCGCGTTTCAGCAGATGGGCATCGATCCGCGCCACCTGTGGAGTCATGTCGGCGCGCACCCCCATCATCCGGCCGCTGATCTGGTCGGTCAGCTTGAAGGTCTGCAGTTCGAGATCGTTACCCGTGCCGGTCAGCAGCGATTCCAGAAATTCGATCAATGGTGGAATCACCAGCTCGTAACCCCATCTGGCGTAAAGGTCGAGCAGGCCACGGCGCAACTGCTCCAGCCGACCGGCGGCGGGGGGCAGGATTTCCTCGATGCCTTCGGGCAACAGCCAGCGGTCTTCGGCGGTCATGGCGGGCGGTGGGTAAATCGGCAAAGGCGGGCGACGAGCGAATTCACGAAAAGCTTCAGCGGAAAAAATACAGCACCAGCAATCCCAACGCCATGCTGGCCAGACCGGCGAACCGCAACGTCCGATCCTCCAGTTGAGCCAGACGCAGCAACGTCTGACGCAGGGCGCCGGGGTTGAGAAACGGCAGGATACCTTCCAGCACCAGCATCAACCCGAACGCCGCCAGCAGTTCATCCCACATGGCGATGTTCGGTCGGCGGCGCGGCGCCATCGTCTGTCTGACAAGCTGTCCGGGTCATTGCGACTGATTGAAGAAACGGAAGAACTGGGAGCCTTCCGGCTGCATGACCAGCACGTCGTCCCTGGAACTGAAGCTCTGCCGATAGGCCGCCAGGCTGCGGTGGAAGCTGTAGAAATCCCGATTCTTGCCGTAGGCCTGGGCGTAGATGTCGGTGGCTTGGGCGTCGCCCTCGCCGCGCTGGCGCTCGGCGTCGCGATAGGCTTCGGCCAGCAGGACCGTGCTTTGCCGGTCGGCGTCGGCGCGGATGCGCTCGGCCGCTTCGCCGCCGCGCGAGCGGAAATCCTTGGCGACCCGCAATCGCTCGGCCTTCATCCGGCTGAACACCGAGTTGCTCACGTCCGGCGGCAGGTCGATACGCTTGATGCGCACATCCACCGCGGCGATGCCCAATTGCGTGGCCTGCTCGCGAAGCAGGCGACTCAGGGTTTCCATGATCTGGTCACGGTCGCCCGACACCACCTCCTGAATCGTGCGCTTGCTGAACTCGCTGCGCAGGCCGTCCTTGACGATTTGGTCAAGCCGCACATTGGCCTGGGCCGGGTCGCCGCCAACTCGGGTGTAGAACTGGCGCACATCCTCGATCCGCCACATGGCGAAGGAATCCACGATTACGTTCTTCTTCTCGGCGGTCAGGAATCGTTCCGGCTCGGTGTCCAGGGTTTGCAACCGCCGGTCGAACTTGCGGATGTTGTTGATCAGCGGCCATTTCCAGTGCAGGCCCGGTTCATGGTTGGCCTGGACGATCTCGCCCAACTGAAAACGGATGGCGGTTTGGGTTTCGTCCACCGTGAACACGGACATGGCCAGCAACGCCACCACGGCGCCCAGCGCGCCCAACGATACGTTACGAGACATCGGCCATCGCGACAGGGCCATCAGCGCACCTCCCGATTACGGTTCATGTCACGCAAGCGGCTGGCCGCCGCATTATCGTCGGCCGTGGTCGAAGTGGCCGGCAACGGTTCGACCGGCGAGACGCCGTCTATCCGCGCGGCGCGCGTCTCTGCCCCTTCTCTGGGCTTGAACAGACGATCCAGCGGCAGGTACAACAGATTGTTGGTTCCCTTCACGTCCACCAGCACCTTGCTGGATCGCGCCAGCACCGTTTCCAGGGTTTCCAGATACAGCCGTTCGCGGGTCACCTCCGGCGCCTTCTCATAGGCCGCCAGCAATTGCTCGAATCGGCTGGCCTCGCCCTGGGCCTCGGCGATGGCCTGTTCCTTGTAGGCCGACGCTTCCTGCAACCGTCGCGCCGCTTGACCGCGGGCGCGGGGAATCACTTCGTTGGCATAAGCCTCGGCCTCGTTCTTCAACCGCTGCTCGTCCTCGCGCGCCTTGATGGCGTCGGCGAAGGCGTCCTGCACCTCCTCGGGCGGCTGGGCGTCCTGAAGCACGACGGTCACGATTTGCAGACCGGCGCCCCTGCCCGGAAGCGGCGATTCCTCCTTCTTTCCGGGCGTCGCGGCCCCGGCCGGCCGTTTTGGATCGGGGCCGTAGCTGTCCAGAATGCGCTGCGCCAGGGTCTTGATGTCGGCCACGATACTGCTGCGACCCTCGGTCAACACGAAGTCCATGGTGCTCTTGCCGATGGTTTCACGGGCGGCGCTTTCGACCACATGCACCAGCACGTTCTCCGGATCGAGCACGTTGAACAGATAGGCGTAGGGATCGCTGATTTGATACTGCACCGCCAGCCGCACATCGACGATGTTCTCGTCCTGGGTCAGCATCAGCGCTTCCTTGGGCACCGTGCGCACCGCGGGCTGGCGTGCGCCACCCGCGCCGGAGCGATAGCCAATCTCCCGGAATCGGCGCTGTTCAAGATTCACGATTTCCACCCGGTCGATGGGGAACAGCCGCAGGTGCGGGCCAGGCAGGGTGGTTTTCAGATATTGGCCAAACCGCAGCACCACGCCGCGTTCGCCTTCGTTCACGATATAGATACTGGCGATCAGCCAGCCGATCACGGCGATGACGCCGACGATCAAGCCGATGCCGGCGAAGCCAGAGCCTGAACCGCCCGAGCCGCCGCCGTTGCCACCGCGCCGCCCCCCCAGCAGGGCGCCGAACTTGTCCGACAGCTTGCGGACGACTTCATCCAGATCGGGCGGCCCCTGCTCGCGCCCCCCGCCACTCCAGGGATCGCGATTGCCGCCACCGGGTTCATTCCAAGCCATGTCGGTACCCCAACCTCGTCAGATCACCGTTGATACCACCGGGATTTCAAAACCCGAACGCACCCACTCCATCCGCAACCCTTCCCGGCGGCGCAGCCACTCCAGATTACCACGTGACGTGCGCACCTCGACCAGCCATTCGCCCTCCGGGCCGGCGCGTTCGGCCACCACCGCGCCCAGACTGAACAGCTTGGCCCGTAGTCGGGCCGCCCTCGGCGGCAAGCTCAACCAGCCATGCACGGCGTCGCCACGCAGACGTTCGGTCAGCGCCGCCAGCAACAGGTCGAGACCCGCGCCGGTTGTCGCCGACAGCCACACGGCGCGCGCCTGGCCCTCGGCGTCGCGTTCCAGCCGGGGCGGTTCGCCGCTGAGATCGATCTTGTTGAACACCCGCAGTTGTGGCGCTTCGTCCGCGCCGATTTCCGCCAGGACCGTCTCGACCCGCGCGATCACCGCGTCCCGGTCGGGGTGGCTGGCGTCGATCACCTGCAACAGCAAACTGGCCTCGCGGGTTTCTCGCAGGGTGGCGCGAAACGCCGCCACCAGTTCGTGGGGCAGGCGATTGATGAAGCCCACCGTATCGGCCAGCACCACCGGCTCCGCGCCCGGTAACTCCAGTCGGCGCAAGGTCGGGTCCAGGGTGGCGAACAACTGGTCGGCCGCGTACACGTTCGCCTGGGTCAAGGCGTTGAACAGGGTGGATTTCCCGGCGTTGGTATAGCCCACCAGCGAAACGGTCGGCAAGTCGGCCTTGCGGCGCGCCCGCCGCCCCTGCTCGCGCTGGCGCTCGACCCGCTCCAGCCGCAGGCGAATCTGTCGGATGCGGTCGCTCAGCAGCCGCCGGTCGGTTTCCAACTGGGTTTCGCCGGGACCGCGCAGGCCGATGCCGCCGCGCTGCCGTTCCAGGTGAGTCCAGCCGCGCACCAGCCGGCTGGACAGATGACGCAATTGCGCCAGCTCCACCTGAAGCTTGCCTTCGAAGCTGCGCGCCCGCTGGGCGAAGATATCCAGGATCAGACCCGTGCGGTCCACCACGCGGCATTTCAGCAGGGCTTCCAGATTGCGCTCCTGGCTGGGCGACAGGGCATGATCGAACAGAGCCAGTTCCGCCCCGTGCGCCTCGACCGCCGCGCGGATTTCCTCGGCCTTGCCGCCGCCGACGAACAGGCGTGGATCGGGAGTCTGTCGGCGGCCAGTGATCAGGGCCACGCCCGCCGATGCGGCCAGCTCTTGAAATTCGGCGGTGTCCTGGGATTCCTCGGCCCCATTCAGCAGCAAACGCACCAGAACGGCGCGCTCGCCCCCGCGCGGACGTTCGAACAAACCGCCTCCCACCCCTACGCTTGCGCCCGTCAGGACTGCTCGCCGCCTGCGCCGCTGTCGTCCATCGCCAGATTCAGCCGCACGTTGCGTACTGGCACCACCGTGGAAATGGCGTGCTTGTAGATCATCTGGCTGACGCTGTTCTTGAGCAGCACGACGAACTGGTCGAAGGATTCGATCTGACCCTGCAACTTGATGCCGTTGACCAGATAGACCGAAACCGGAATCCGCTCCTTGCGCAGGGCGTTCAGGAACGGTTCCTGGAGGGAATGACCTTTTGCCATCATGATTCTCCCCTGTTTTTATGAGGCTTGGAAAAAACCATCAACTAACGAACGCGAGAATGCTCGCTAAAAATTCAAGGAAACGAATGGCGCGCCACAAAACGCGCGCCTGCTTCCCAGGGCGTTCCGCCGGACGACCGGCTCATCACTTCCCATGATGTGTGGCCCGTGGGATTATCGAAGATCGCGGGATGGACCGCCACCGCGTGAGTGGAGGCGGTCGACCGAAAGCGGTTACATTTTATCATAAGCATTTTGGCGTGTTCGGAAAAACCCCCTGCTCGCGCAGGTGGACGACGACTCGATCCAGCAGGCGGTTTTCGACGCCATCCAACCAGATGGCTTGGGATTCCGCGCGCAGCCAGGTCAATTGCCGCTTGGCGAACTGGCGGGTAGCCACGATGCCACGCTCCACCATGGCTGCGTGGTCCAGCGCGCCATCCAGATAGGCCCAGACTTGCCGGTAGCCCACCGCTCGCATCGAGGGCAGGTTTGGATCCAGATCGCCACGGGCGCGTAGACGCTCGACCTCGGCGACGAATCCCTGTTCCAACATCATCTTGAATCGGCGCTCGATGCGCGCGTGCAACACGCCCCGATCCGCCGGCGCCACGATCAGCTTGATGGCGCGAAACGGCAAGGATTCGTTGCGCGATTGCGCGCAAAGTTCCGTCAGCGGCCGACCGGTGAGTTCGTAAACTTCGAGCGCGCGCTGAATCCGTTGCGGATCATGGGGATGGATGCGGACCGCCGCCGCTGGGTCAATCTGCGCCAGCCGGGCGTGCAGGGCCGCGCTGCCCTGCTCGGTCAACTCCGCCACCAACCGGGCGCGGAGGGTAGGGTCGGCGGAGGGCAATTTCGCCAGCCCGCGTTCCAGCGCCCGGAAGTAGAGCATGGTCCCCCCCACCAGCAACGGCGCCTGGCCCGCCGCCTGAATGGCGGCGATCTCGCGCAGGGCGTCGGCGCGAAACCGGCCGGCGGAGTAGGGTTCCGCTGGGTCGAGGATATCCACCAGGCGATGGGGCGCAAGGCGTCGGGTCTCGGCGTCGGGCTTGGCGGTGCCGATGTCCATTTCCCGGTAGACCAGCGCCGAGTCCACGCTGACGATAGCGAACGGCAACCGCTGGACCAGATCGACCGCCAGCGCGGTCTTGCCCGCCGCGGTCGGTCCCATCAGGCACAGCACGGGTGGGCGCGAATCGGGAACCTTGGTCATGGTCCGCCGTCAGCGCCCGCGCCGAAACAGCCGATCCAGCTCGGCCAATGTCAGTTGCGTCCAGGTGGGTCGGCCGTGACTGCATTGGCCACTCCGGTCGGTTCGCTCCATGTCGCGCAGCAGGGCGTTCATTTCCAGCAAATTGAGCGGCCGGTTGGCGCGCACCGCGCCGTGACAGGCCAGGCGGGCCAGCACGTCCAACACGGCCCGCTCCGCCCGGTCGCTGTTCTCGCGCGCCGCCAGATCGGCCAGCAGGTCGCGCACCAGCCCGGCAATGTCCAGTCCAGCCAGCAGCGCCGGGATCTGTCGCACCGCCACGGTTTCCGGCCCCAGCGCCGCCACGTCCAGCCCGGCCTGGGCGAACAGCGCGCCGTGCTCCTCGATCCACTGGCGTTCGCGCGGCCCGACCGCGACCGCCACCGGAACCAGCAGAGCCTGGGTTTTGACGCCGCCTTGGGCCAGCGCCGCTTTTAGCCGCTCGTACAAGATGCGTTCATGGGCGGCGTGCGTGTCCACCACCACCAGCCCGGCGGGGTTCTCGGCCAACACGTAACAACCGTGCAATTGCGCCAGCGCGTAGCCGAGCGGTGGCGGTTCGGCGACCTCGTCCGGCGGGGCGACGGGGGTGGACTCAACCTCCAGCCGAGGGGCGTGAAGCTGGCCATACGCCGCCAGCCGTTCGTTCACCGCCAGCGGCAAGCCGGGTTGCCGAACCTCGACCCCACCGCCCGATCCACCGCCGAATCCGCTCGCCGGCCACGGTCGTTGGCCGGGCCGAATGGTCGGGGCCGGGGCAACGCCGGGTCGCGCTTCCGCCAGCGCCGTCTGTACGCCTTGACGGATGAAGGCGTGGATCAGGGCCGACTCTCGAAATCGTACTTCCTGCTTGGCGGGATGGACGTTGATGTCTAGCGCCGTTGGCTCCAGCTCCAGATGCAGCGCGAGCATCGGATGGCGGCCCTGGGGGAGCACGTCTTGAAAGGCCAGCCGCACGGCGTGGGCGAGGGTCCGGTCCCGCACCGGCCGGCCGTTGACGAAGAAATACTGCTGGTCCGGCTGGGCGCGGGCGACCGTCGGCAGCCCAAGCCAGCCCCACAGCCGCAATCCGGCGTCGGCGCGGTCCAGGAACACGCTGGCGGCGGCGAACTCGCGGCCGAGCAACTCCGCCACCCGCCGGGTTCGGTCTGCGTCGCTCGTGGCGGGCTCCAGGTCCAGCGTCGCCCGCTGGTTGTGCCACAGCCCGAAACCGACTTCGAACCGACTCAGCGCCAGTCGGATGAGATTGTCCTCGATATGGCCGAATTCGGTCCGCTCGCCGCGCAGGAACTTGCGGCGGGCCGGAACGTTGAAGAACAGGTCGCGGGCTTCCACCGTGGTTCCGACCGGATGCGGCGCCGGCAACGGCTCGCCAACCGTGTCGCCGCCGTCGCCGGTGACGCGCCAACCCGTCTCTTGGCCGGAAACCCGGGAGGTCAGAGTCAACCGCGCCACCGAGGCGATGCTGGGCAGGGCCTCGCCGCGAAAGCCGAGGCTGGTGACCTGTTGGAGATCGTCGAAACTGGCGATCTTGCTGGTGGCGTGACGGCTCAACGCCAGGGCCAGGTCGTCGGGATGAATGCCGATGCCGTTGTCGCGCACCCGAATCAGCCGAACGCCGCCTTGTTCCACTTCGACCGTGATTCGCGTCGCGTCGGCGTCCAGGCTGTTTTCCAGCAACTCCTTGACCACCGAGGCCGGGCGCTCGACTACCTCGCCGGCGGCGATTTGGCTGACCAATTGCGGCGGCAACCGCTGGATACGCGCGCTCACCAGTAAAGGAAAATCCAGCGACGAAAGGGGAGGAAGGAAGATCGCGCGACTGGGCCGCGCCGACCGAACGCCGACGCGGCCCAGCGCGGTTTACTTGATCACCGTCCGCAAGGTTTCCAGCACCTGCCGGGCGCCGGGCGAGTTATCCGGCTGATCGCTGGCGTTGCGCACGACCACGACCGTTTGCTGGCCCTGGCCCGCCAACCGAACCCGGTAACGAGTTCCCGGCGGCGGCGCGTCCGGCTTGCTTCGCCAGAACGCCAGCTTGGACAACCACCCTTCGTCTCCTGGTTTCTGGTTTTCCTGTTCGGGATCGCGATACTCGACCACGTACAACCCCTGGCCACGGTTCTGCTCCTCGACCGCGTAATTGCCGCCGTCCAAGGCCAGCCCCACCAGTCGCCAGGCGCGGGAATAGTCTTCGCCGATCACCAGTTGGCTCTCGCCACCCTGCTCGACCAGCCGCACGCGCGGCCCGGCCGGGGTTGTCCCCGCCTTGGCCTTTTGGGCTTCGGCGCGTTTCTCCGACGCGCCCAGATAAACCGTCAGCCGATTGAGCATCTCGGCTTCCAGTTCGGGATCCGAGGGCCGCCGCTGCCAGATGTAGGTATTGGTGGAACTGGCGCTGGCGCCGCCCATCGCGATTTCTTCCACCCCGGAGTGGGTCAGGTAGACCTCGGTGCTCTGACCGTCGGCGCTCCGTTCCAGCCGGGTGCGAAACCGGTCGCGAGTAGGCGATGAATAGAGAACGTCCAAATATTTTTTCAGGATGGCGCGCACGCCGTCCTGGGGAATGTCCGCGCGGTTTTCCACCCAGTCGGTTTCCATGATGCCGATGGTCGGATCATCGCGCTTCAGGGCAAAACCGTTGCTGATCCAGAATTCCCGTACCTTGGGCCAGACCTGATCGGCCGGGGCCGCGATCCGCAGCCAGCGCTGGTTGCCGTCCTGCTCCAAAGTGATGCCGGTCTGCGGCGGCAACACCGTTTCGGCTTTCCTGGCTTGCGGTTGCCGCGAATCGCCGCGCTCGCCCGCGTAGGCCGACAGGCTGGCCGAGCCGGCCGGGTTGATCTCCGGCACCACCAGCGTGTCGTCGATGGTGGACGAGGTCAGGTCCGGCGGCACTGCAAGCGTCTGTCCCGGCTTGCTCTGGCGATAATCCGGCCGTCGGTCGGGCAACAGGGTATCGAAGGTCGTGGAGCAGGCGGTCAGCGTCGTCAGCGCGGCGGCGAGCGGCGCCGCGCGCCGCAGGGGAGAGGAAAGACGTATCGTCATGGCGGGTCAGATCACTCCGGCCTGTTGCATCGCCGCGCGCACCGCCGACTGGCAAGACTCGGACAGCGGTGTCAGCGGCAGGCGAATGCCCGGCGGAATCAGGCCCAACTGATGGACCGCCCATTTCACCGGGATGGGATTGGATTCGAGAAACAGCGCCTGGTGCAAGCCGACCAGCCGCGCGTTGATGGCCTCGGTTTGGGCGCGGTCGCCAGCCAGCGCGGCGGCGGCCATCTCGCGCATCAGGCGTGGAGCGACGTTGGCCGTCACCGAAATCACCCCCTTGGCCCCGCCGAGCATGGCTTCGGCGGCGATACCGTCGTCGCCGCTGTAGACGTCCATGCGGTCGCCCAGGCGGCGCACCAGGTCCTGAATGCGTTCCAGCGTGCTGGCTTCCTTGATGCCGACGATGTTGGGAATATCGGCCAGCCGCTCCACCGTTTCCGGCTTCAGATCGCAGGCGGTGCGGCCCGGCACGTTGTAGAGAATCTGCGGAATCGCCACGCTGTCGGCGATGAGATGGTAATGCCGGTACAGTCCTTCCTGGGTCGGCTTGTTGTAATACGGAGTCACCAGGAGGCAGGCGTCGGCCCCGGCCTCCATGGCGCGCTGGGTCAGATGCAGGGCTTCGGCGGTCGAATTGGCGCCGGTGCCGGCGATGACCGGAATCCGGTTCCTGACCAGTTCCACCACCCGGCGTACGACCTGGATGTGCTCCTCGAAATCCACGGTCGCCGACTCGCCGGTGGTGCCGACGGAAATGATGGCGTCGGTGCCATTTTCGATGTGAAACTCCACCAACCGCGCCAGCGCCTCGAAATCCAGCGCCCCGTCTTCCTTCATCGGCGTTACCACCGCCACCATACTGCCACGAAACATGATCTTATGCTCCCGGTGTACCCGCAATCGCCGCATGGTACGGTGACCGGGCGGGCTTGACAAGCGCCCGCCGGGGCGGTCCCAGGGCAATCGGGCTGTGTCAGTGTAAGAAATTGGTTTAACTGAATATTGATTTGTCAACGCACCCTGCCTGTATTTTTCAAATATTTGATAAATATTGATAAAAACACATGGGGCGATTGCCCTGGGAGCGGTCTCGCCACCTGTCGGTTCCCATGATTATTGTGAGCGGGGGTGACTCGATGCACCGGCCAATCGCTCCCCATGCGCCTGATAGCTGTCCTTCACCAGATGTCGAGGAGGCCGTTCTGTCTCTTCATCATGACGACGTAATACTAATTCTGAATAGATTTTCGTCATTCCCGCGAAGGCGGGAATCCAGTCAGCCACCGAACCACTGGATACCCGCTTTCGCGGGTATGACGAATGGAACAGTTTTTGACCCCTGAAAAAACAAAACCTAACAGGAAATGGTATAAGGACATAAAGCACATGATCTATCTGCTGGCAAATCTGTTGCAATAGGGGCGAAAATCGCTGAATCAGTTCGGCCTTGATCCGGGCGAGTTGATCAACTCTTTGCGTCGAGGATGGTTTTCGCCCAGGGTTCCAGTCGCTCGGCGTCGGCTTAGCGCAGGTCGATGTTAGCCCAGTGGGGATGGGAGAACCCAAGATTTTGCTTGCGGATGTCGCGCAAGTTCCGCTTCTACCTTTTTGTAACTATCCACTGCAACTTTCTCTGCCTTGAACGTAGCCGAAGACCGTTCGGCTGCAAAGGCTCCTTCGAAGACTTTCAACCCCAATCCGATATCCCAGACCACCCTTTCGAATCGGATAAAGCGGTCATGGGCGACATCGCCAAAGATCGCGTTTGGGAGCATCACTACTTTCAATTGCTTGATATTTCTGTGCTGCAACCGGTTCATCGCCAGGTTAATTTCGGCTTCTATTTCAGCTATCCCGGTTGCTCTCGGAAGATCTGCCCATGAAGAGTAAAGAGTGACATGCCGAGGCCCACTGGCGTCCGCGTCCAACAGCCTCAAAAAGCGGTCCAATCCAGAAAGCTGCTGGTGCGGCGGATTGAATAGTTGTCCGATCACGAACCGATCGACGATGACAACGCGCTTGATGGGCGCGCAAGCCAGCGATTTGAAACGTTGCGTCCAAATATCCCTGAATGTTTCTTTCGGTTCGATGTGGGCGGTCGATCTGGCGAGCGCATCCCGGAAAGTCTTTGCGTGCGCTGCCGCCAGGATTCTGCAAACCTCCACATTCGGGATGCCTTGGGCTGGGGAAGACAACACCTCTTCGGAGAGTCCAAAATCCACTTCGGCGCGTGTGTCATCGACCAAAGCGACCTGCGCAATACCATCGAGTTGGTTGATACTGTTTGGGGTGACATTTCCGTCCCAACCATTACCGCAAGCCAGCAGAAGATTACGCTGAAGCATGGCGAGCCATTGCGGCCGAATCTTTTGGGGCAACTGCTGGACGGCCTGTTGAAGGCGCGAAGTTTCAAAGCGATCAGTATCGTGCTTGAGAATTCCAATGCGTTGCCAAACATCGAGTAGGGACTGATGGCAGGTCTGAAGCTGCGCCGGCGTCCATCCGGGATCAGGAGCAAGGCTGTCAACATCAATGACAAATGGAACAAGCATCTTCAGCGCCCCGCGAATTTCTCGTGGAAGGACTCCTCGAAAAAGCCTCCAGGCCACTCGTCGATGAAATCACCCTCTTCATCCAGGCGCAATTCGATCAATCGGCTCCCATGACTCGACGGTTCGACGAATACCACCCCGACATCGTCCGGATGGATCTTTCCCTCACGGATTCTGCGCATTAATCGCAAAATCAAATGCTCGCTGTGGGTTTCCAGAATGAAAGTGTTTTGGCGCTCGCCGAGTGCGGCTTCGATAAAGACATCGCCCAATTCCGCTTGCAATGCCGGATGGAGGTGGATTTCCGGTTGTTCCATGGCGATCAGCTTACCCTGTGAACCGTAGGCCATGACCAGAACGGGAAGAACTTGAGAGATGCCAATACCCACGTCTCGGTGAGTGACGACCGTGTTAATACGCTTATCAATCAGGACTAGCTCACTCAGCAATCTGCCCGGTTCTTCTTGAAAAGCCGCAATCGTTTTCTCAAGAGATTTTTGATGATCCCTGAGATACGGAAGACCAATTTGAGGGTAAGCAGCAGGATTTTCCTGAAAATCACCAGGCATGAAGTCAAGTTCACTTTTTTCGATCTCTTCCAATCGAGACTCAATAACCTCTTCGATGGTATCCATACCGAAAAGCGAACGCACGACGAGCTTGTAGGGCGTCTTCAGTTTGTCGGAACCCAACCAGCCGTTCACCACTTCGCGCACTTGGTCATCGCGCCGCACCACGTCCCACGCATAGCCGCCCCCGGCGTACCAGTTGGCGTCTTCGTGCTCGGCAAAGGCGAGGTGGCGGGGCGGGAAGGAGCGCAGGGGGCCGAGATACTGAAGGTGTTTGAGTTCATCGGCCAGCACGTCGGAAAGTCCCTTGACGAGGTCGTTGATCGTGCGGGGCAGATAGAAACGCACGGCTTGGGCGATGTCTTCGCGCCGATTGCCCTTGCTGATCGGGAACAGCAGGCTGACGGGCGAGAGTTCCGCGCCTTCAGCCTTGGGCAGTTCCACGGCGGTCGGGAAAAACTGTTCGACGCGGACTTGCAACTCGGGCAGCAGGTCGGCGATGGCCGTGTTGGCGCCCTCGAAGTCTTCCGGGCGCATCTCTTCGGAGGTGGTGGCGGATTCGACGATGGCCTTGAGCACCTGCCGGAAAACGGGATGAGCGGCATCCAGACGGTCCAGGCGCAGGAGGCTGCCGTGAGCGTCGGAACGTCGGCGGCTCATGCGCAGCAGTTCGGCGCTGTCGGCGCTGATCTCGATGGCTTCCACCTTCGGCGCGGCGCCCGGTTTGGGGCGGTCCTGATCGTCTAGTTCAATGCCCAGGCAGAGCGTCACCGTAATCGTGTTCACCGGTGCGAGCAGTTGTGCGAGACGTCCGCCGAAGCTGGCGACCGCCAATTCCGCGCCCCATTCGACCCGGCGGTTGGCTTGGCCACGATGGATATATTGGCGAAAACCGCCGAGATCGATGCTGCTGCCCCCGATATCGGTGTGATGGACATCGAGGCGGGCGAGGCTGCGCTTGTCGCGGCCAAATTGCGCTTCGTGGGCCAGCGCCAGGCTGTGAATGAAGCTGGATTTGCCGGCGCTGTTGGGGCCGAAGATCAGGGTGATGGGCTTGAGCGGGATGCGCTGGGTATTGGCAAACGCCTTGAAGTTGCCGACGCGCAGGGCGGTGAGGCGGCGGCTCACGAGGTATCTCCGTTGACATCGCCCAACTCGCGCTCGATGTCCTCGATACTGGGCAGGCTGGATTGTAAAGTTTCGGGCAGGGCGCGGGTCAGCTCGAAACTCGATACGCCGATGGGTTTATCCATGCCGCGCAGCGCATACTCGGCCAACACGCGGTTGGGTTGCTGGCATAGAATCAGGCCGATGGTCGGCTTGTCATCGCCGTGGCGCAGATGGTCGTCTACTACGTTGCAATAGAAGTTTATCTTGCCGGCGTATTCCGGTTTGAAAGCGCCGCGCTTGAGTTCGATCACCACGTAGCGGCGCAGCTTGAGGTGATAGAACAGCAGGTCGATGTAGAAATCCTGCTCGCCAATGTCCAAGTGGTATTGCCGTCCCACGAAAGCAAAACCCCGACCGAGTTCGAGCAGAAATTTTTCCAGATGGGCGATGAGGCCGGTTTCCAATTCCCGTTCGTGGAAAGGCTCTTGCAGTGTCAGAAAATCGAACAGATATGGGTCCTTCAGGGTTTGCTGCACCAGGTCGGAATCGGGCGCCGGCAGGCGCAGCGCAAAATTGCTGGCGGCCGCGCCTTGCCGCGTGTGTGCCGCCGATTCAATTTGCATCAGCAGGATATTGCGGCTCCAGCCGTTTTCGACCGAGGCGCGCATGTACCACTGGCGGGTGGCGGCATCCTTGATCTTTTCCATCAGCACTGCGTGGTGCCCCCAGGGCAGTGCCAGCACCATCTCCGGCGTAAAAAGTGCCACAGGCTGTGGCACTTCTGCGCTGGCCTGTGGGAATGCCACCGCCGGTGGCGCTAATTCAAGCGCCGGATATTCGCGGTAAAACGCCAACATGCGTTTGATGTTGCGCTCGGAAAAGCCCTTCTCTTCCGGCAGATCGTTGTGCAGATCGGCCGCCAGGCGGGGAATCACCGCCGCGCCCCAGCCTTCCTGTTTCTGTCGGGCGTCGATCAGAGCGCCGATCTCCCAGTAGAGGCGGATCAGTTCGGCGTTGACCGCCAGCACCGCCCGCGTCTGGGCATGGCGGATGCGCTGCTTGATGTCGCTCAGCAAGGCGGTGTAGTGCGCCGGTACCTTTGCGCTCATGGGGCAAGTTCCAATTCTTTCGGAAGCGGCAGGTTCAGCAGCCGGGCCTGCTGCTCCATTTCGGCCAGCAGTTCTTTGCTGTGCGCTTCGCGCCACTTGGCGGTGAGTTGGCCGGAGAAGGCTTGATGTAGAAGAAGATCGAAAAGATGATCCAGTTTACCTATGGTAGCTGCCATTACTGAAAGCGTTGCGTTGGCTCCTTGGACAATTGAGGCAAAACGAATTTGCAATTCTATCGGAGGTTTGAGAATAGATAATGCTCGAATGTCCTGCTGATTGATACTTGCTTGGTTAATGGCTCTTTTTGCTTTTTGGAGAATTTCTTTTTTCGTGAATGGCGTCTGGAGATGTGCGATCAAGAAGAGTGGATCTATTTGTGTCAAATCGACTGAAAGCCGCATCATATTCGATTCAAAGACAACTGATTCATCGAGTTTAGGAATGATTGCCGATTTTCCTAGATATTCTTCACTATTCACACGATTTATGACGATATCATTTTCATGGAGGCCATATTTTGCGATTTCATTAGGGCGAATTTCCAAGCGTTTTAAGACCGAAATATCGGTTATTTGACCGGAATAAAAACCATCTATTCTCAGGATTCGGACGCCTTTACCATAGGCTGAACTCGGTTTATAGAGTCCATTTTGTGGACCATCCTCAATCATGGTTCCCAATTTTACAACCGGAAAGTTTTTCAAATTAGTTTCAGGATCGCCAAACATCTTGAGAAACAGCGCAGGTAGAATGCGGGTGGCTTTGGAGTCGGCCACACGGCGCAGTCGGCGCAACCGGTCGGCTTCGTCGAGAATTTCGACGATGCGGGCTTGCTCCTTCAGGGACGGCAAGGGTAAGAAAACACGTCGAACTACACCATCCGTTACGGCGGGATAACTTGCGCCCGTAGCGTTTGCCACTAGGCAGGCAACAAACTCTTGGTGCTGTACCCGATAAAACAAATAGTGAGGATTAACGAGTTTTTGATTTGCACGAAGCACGGAAAAGCCAGTTGAGGCGATTTCACCATCAAGCTCTTCAGGTACGAGTGCAACCGCATTTAGATTAGGGCGAACAGTAGAGACCAAGACATCTCCAGCTTGGACAAGCTTTCGGGCACGACTGGGTGCAGACTCGCATGGGCTAGGATCAGCACGGAAAATAGTTTTTTGCTCTCGATCAATACCTGCGATGTCTATATAGCGAAAGCTTTCTGTGCCCTTTCGAGTGGGATCTATTTGCACGGTTGGCAAGCAGATTTCACCTATAGTTGTCTGCAACCACCTCATTCCTCTAACTCCGCCAACAGCTTTTCCAGTCCCGCCACCACATGCCGGTAATCGGCGAGAACTTCCTTCACCAACTCACACGGGTCTTCATCGCTGACTTTCTCCGCCACGCGCGGCTTCCACTGCCCGGCGCCGAGGTTGTAATCCGCCTCAATGAGCTTCTCCTTCGTGGTCCACCAGCAACTCGGTTCTGCGCTGCCGTGCGGTAACAAGCTGTTCGCTTCCAGTCCCGGCGGGGTTTTGAAGCCGCCGGCCTTGTAGGTTTTCCACTGGGCGAGCAGGTCGGGAATGTCGCTCTTGTCCGGCGTTTCCACGCGACCGCCGCCCGCGACCTTGTCCGGGTCGTAACCGTCGTTCCGCACCTCGTAGAACCAGACTTTATCCAGCCGGGCGGCGCTCGTGGAAGCAGGCCGGCGAAACACCAGTACGGCGGTTTTGACGCCCGCGTAAGGCTTGAACACACCCGCCGGCAGGCTCACCACCGCCAGCAGATCAAAGTCGTTGATCAGCTTCTTGCGCAGATCGACGTGCGCGCCGGTGGAGCCGAACAGCAGCCCTTCGGGCACGACCACCGCGCAGCGCCCGCCGGGAGCGAGGTGCAGCATCATCAGCGACAAAAACAGCAACTCGCTTTTCTTGCTGTGGGTGGGCAGGTCGGCGCGGATCGAATCCTTGGGCAACTGACCGGCAAACGGCGGATTAGCCAGGATCACCTGGTAGCGGCGGCGCAGATCGTCCTCGGATAGTCCGCCCATGTCGGATAGCGAATTGGCGCGCTTGAGCCGTGCGTGACGGATACCGTGCAGCACCAGATTCATCATGCTGATCCGCACCATCTGGCGCGACACATCGGTCCCGTAAATCGCGCTTTCCAGCAACGCCCACTCCGGAATCTTTTCCCCCGCGCCCTTGCGATAAGTCTGCAAGCGCGGGTTCTCGGCCTTGAGTTCGGCGACCGTCTTGCCCTTCTTGTCCAGCCAGTCCTCGCCGTAAATCGGGTATTCGCTGATGTGATCGGAATACTTGGCGAGCAGGAAATCCACCGCATCGATCAGGAAACCCGCCGTGCCGCAGGCAGGATCAAAAAGGGCATCGCCGAGGTCGGGATCGACCATCTCGACCATAAAGGCGCGAATCTGGCGCGGGGTGCGAAACTGGCCGTTGAGCGCGCTGGAACCGAGATGCACCAGCAGGTATTCAAAGATGTCGCCCTTCACGTCCGGCCCGAGCTTGCGGAATTCAAAACCGTCGAGTTCGTCGATGACCTGCTTGAGCACGTTGGGATCGACGATCTCCAGCACCGCATCGCGGAAATATTCCGCCACTTCCGGCTCGTCCCTGGCGAGCGAGGCCATGTAGGGAAATACCTCATCGCGGATGAAATCGCGCAGCGCGTTGCCGCTCTTGAAGCGCCATTTGTTCCAGCGATAACGCTCGGCCTGCGCCGGGAACAGCAGTTTGGCGTTGCCGCCCGTCGCGCCCAGGCGGATGCGCAGCTCGCGGTCGGATTCCTCCTCGTCCAGCAGTTTCAGGAAGATGAGGTAGGAAATCTGCTCGATATAAGTCACCGGATTGGTCACGCCACCGGCCCAGAGGGTGTCGGTGATGTGATCGAGCTTGCGGCGCAGTTGTGGATTCACGTTGTTGCCTTGGTTGTCATCGTTCGCCCCTCCCTCCAACTCCCTCCCACGGAGGGGAGGGAGAGCCAACAAGACTCCTTCCCGCCACCTCGCGCGGCCTCGTTGATCGTGGCCTTGATGGAGGGGGAGCCAATAAGACTCCCTCCCCCCTTGTGGGGGAGGGTTGGGGTGGGGGGTCTATTCACGCCACCAGCACGGCCTGGTTGATTTCATCCATCACGGCCTTGAGACCCTCCTCGCCAAACAGTTCGATGCCGATGTTGGCCGCGTTCAGGATGGAGAGCGGCGGGTTAAAAAGATCGTCCAGCGAGACCCGACCCTTGACCAGGCCCCGATTCTTGAGCAGCGCCAAATACTGTGCCTGCGCCGGGGCGAGATTCTTGGCCACCAGCCAGGCGCGGAAATTGTCCTCGACGCGCTCTTCGCGGCTCTTGAGTTTCAGCATTCCCAGGGCGGCGCGGATGAAGTCCACCAGATTGCCGCCCGGATTGCGATAGGCGCGGCGCAGGTTGTCTTCGTTGAAATAACATTCGGGCTGGTTCAAGCGCCGCGCCAGTTCGGTTTCTTCCGCGTCGGTGAGCGCCTCGCCGGCCTTGACCTTGGCGAGAATCGGATCGCGGTCGGCCTGCTGGCGGATGGCCCGCTCCCAGTCGGTGACGTAATCACGCTTGTCCACCCGCTCGCCGTCGGGGCCGATTTCGATGTAATGAACGGCATCGAGCCATTCGTCTTCCAACCCCAGTTCGATCAACTCGCGGGCGGTCTTGGCCTTGACGGGCTGAGGTTTGCGTGCGTGGCCGCTGTCGCCGCCAGAGAAGATGTCGGTGTCCGAGTCGTTGAAATACTCATGATTGCGGAAGAAATCGTAAATGACGAACTTCCGTTTATCGATGTGCGGCGCCGGGCGGGTGCCGCGACCCCGCATTTGCTGGTAGAGAATCGGGCTGCGCACACGGCGACACATCACCAGATGCAGGATTTCCCGGCAATCGAAACCGGTGTCGAGCATCCCGACGCTGACCGCGATCATCGGCAACTCTTCCCGCTTGAAACAGCGGATCAGGTCGTCGGGGTTGGCGACATCCGAAGTGATGACCTCGGCGTAGCGCCCCTGATATTCGGGGTGCAGTTCGTTCAAATACTGGGTTAATCGGGCGGCGTGATGTTTGGTGATGGCGAAGATCACCGCCTTGCCGGGGCCGATTTTCTGGCCGGGAGCCAGTTCCCGGTAATTTTCCCAGGCGAGGCGGTCGAACTCCGCCATCATCAGCCGATTGCTCGCCTCGTTGGTCCATTGGCGCTCGAACTCGGCAGGGTCGTAATGTTCTTCGTCCACGTCGGCCCCCTCGGACACCAGCGTGGTGATGCCGGTGGCGAAACGGTAGGGCGCGAGAAACCTGTCCTGGAACGCCTGCTGGATAGAGTACGAGTAGTCGGGCGTATCGTCCTTGCAGTGGTAGAACTGGAACGTATTGCGCTCGATATACAGGGCCGGTGTCGCGGTGAGGCCGATGTGCAGGGCATCGAAGTAGATGAGCGCCGTCTGCCAGGCGCCGTAAATCGAGCGGTGACATTCGTCGGCGACCACCACGTCGAAGTAGCCGCTGGTGAACTCGGGGTAGCGGCCGATCATGGTTTGCAGCAGGCACACAGTGATTTGTTGTTCCTGGCGAACCATGCCGGACTTGAGCCAATAGCTCGAATGTCCCGGCAACAGGTCCTGAATGGCTTCGATGGCCTGCTTGGCCAGTTGATCGCGGTCGACCAGAAACAAAACCCGTTCGGCGTGGCCGGCTTCGATCAGGCGCTTGAGGTAAAGCGCGATCAAATCGGTTTTGCCGCAGCCGGTGGGCAATTCGATGAGGAAGCGGCGCTTGCCGAGTTCCACCGTGCGGTCGAGGGCCTGCATGGCCTCGGTTTGATAGGGGCGCAGCCATCGGGTTTCGCCCTGGCGGAAATAGGTGTCCGGGATGGGGACCGTGGCCAGCGGCTGGCGGGTGCCGCGCATGTGGACCAGGCGTTCCAAGTCCCGGCGCGAGAAAAACGACTGGACGATGCGTGCGTCGTCGTTCCGATAATCCCAGAAGTAGATCAGTTCGCCGTTGGTCAAGAAGATGAAGGGGGCGCCGATCTGTTTGGCGTAAGGCAGCGCCTGCTGTTTTGCCACATACGGCTGGATGGCCTGCCGCTTGGATTCGATGACGGCCAGCGGCCTGCCGCGCGAATCCAGCAGGACGTAATCGGCCCGTCCGGTGGGAATGGCGTCGCCGTCTTGAGTCGAGAGAACGGTACTTTGCGATTCCGGTTCGGCCACGCCATGCCAGCAGCCCGAGGTCTTGACCTCGGTCAACACCTGCGACTTGTCGGCCGGATTCCAGCCCGCCGCGCGCAACTGATCGTCGATCAGGATGCGGGCATCGGTTTCCTTGGTCGGGGCGATCAAGGCTTTGGGCCGAGCAAATCCGTCAACTCCTTGGCATCGAAGATGTTCTCGGCCCAGGTTTCCAGTTGCTGTGTGTCTGCCTGGCGCAGACGGGCGCTGGCCCAGCGGGGTAACTGGCCAAACCGCCGGCGAAGTTGCTTGGTCAGCAGCGCCCGCGCTTCTTTCTGGCGACCCCATTTTTCACCTTCAGCCTGACCTTCCTTTTTACCTTCCTTTTTACCTTCCTTTTTACCTTCCTCGCGGCCTTCCTTTTTACCCTTCTCGATACCGATAGCGACCAGTTCCTTATAAGCGCGGGTTTCTTCCAGGGGAGTGAGTACTTGTAACATGCGGAGAACCTCCTCGTAGGTTTGACCTTTAAATCGCTCCATCATCCAGGACATGAACACGTCGAGCAGGACCGCGGCGCCGGGTTCGGTGAGCGCTTCCAGCCGTCGCCAAGCCAGCGGGGCCTGTTGCGCCAGTTCCGCATCGCGGGCGAACCACGGTAAAAAGACCGCCAGCAGGGGGTGATCGGGGTGGTGTTGCCGGGCCTTTTCCAGCACCTGGTCCAGATAGACCGGCTTGCGCAGCGGCCCTCGCCCGACCCATTCGGCCCATGGCCAGTCCGGTTCGTCGCAGCTCGCAGTGAGGAAAATGACCTGACCTTGGACGGTGCGTTCCGGGTGGGCGCGGCGGTACAGCAGGAGTTCCAGCACCAGCCGGTCGTAGACATCGCCGGTGTGCTGGGCCTGGACCTCGATGAGGTAGGTGGGTCCCTTGCCGTCATCGGCTTCGAACACGTGGTCGGCCCGCCGTTCCAGGTCCTTGAAGACCACCGAGCGGCCTTGATAGGGACCGTTCAACTCGATCCCGTCGGTCAGGAAGCGGAATGCCTCCGGGCTGGACGCCAGCAGGGCGTGAATCTGCTTGTCGGTCTTCATGGCGGCGGCGTTCTCCGGCCCGGTGGCCATGAAGGGATTCTAGCAAACGCCACCCCGGATAACCCGATGCCCTTACTACAGAATATTCCACAATCGCGCATGGCTTTCCTTGAGCGGGATTTTGAGTACCCCTGTTCTTGCCCGCCCCCCCACACCCCCGCGCGGCGTTAGCTCAAACGGATGGGCGGTGAGCGGGGCGGTTTTCACCCCGGTTGGATGGCGGTACACTGGCGCGGTGCGATTCCCGTTCCCTGGCCCGTTTAGGAAACTCCATCCGTGAAAAATTATCTGGTCGTCTCCGCCCTGGGTGAAGATCGCCCCGGTCTGGTCAACGAACTGTCCCGCGTGATCCTGGACTGCGATTGCGGGATCGTGGACAGTCGCATGACCGTGCTGGGCGGCGAATTCGCCATCCTGCTGCTGGTGCAAGGCAACTGGAATACCCTGACCAAGCTGGAAATGCAGTTCAAGCGGCTGGAGCAGACTCTGGGCCTGACCATCGTCGCCAAGCGCACCGAGAACCGCCCGCCGGTGGGCGACGCGCTGCCCTACGCGGTGGAGGTGGTGGCGGTCAATCAACCGGGCATCGTCCATCATCTGGCCGGCTTCTTCGCCAGCCGCTCGATCAACATCGAGGACATGGTCACCAAGAGCTACAGCGCGCCGCATACCGGCACGCCGATGTTCTCGGTCAACCTGGCCATCGGTGTCCCCGCCAATACCCACATCGCCTTGTTGCGCGAGGAATTTCTGGATTTTTGCGACGACCTGAACCTGGACGCGGTGATGGAACCGATCAAGGGGTGAGTGAAGCGGTCGTGGCGATCCACTCATGTCGGCAAGTTTGGCCGAGTTCCGGGCCTGGCGGTGGAAAACCGGCTGAATTCGCCACGACCGCCTCATGACCGCTCCATAATGATTGCGCTCTCTGGTGGCGAACTCGACCTCGCATACATCCGATTCATCCAATACGCCTGAGTCGCCATTTCCTCCCGCAGCTCAGTGGGTTCCAGCACCTCCACCTTGGAGCCGAACGACAATAGCCACCAGCGCAGTTGCGCGGTGTCGTTGACGGTGGCGGTGAGCCGGAAATGGTCGTCGCCCTCGTCCTCCGCCACCTGATCGGTGGCCAGGCGGGTTTCCAGCAAATGTAGTCCGGCGCGTTTCCAGAACCGGGCCACCAGTCGCAGCGGTTCGCCGCTACCGCCCATGCCTTGACTGCGCTCCACTTCCCGATCCACGTCGAAGCCCGCCGGTTTGCTCGCTTTCCGGTCCAGCACCATGGCCGACAGCATCCGGTGCACGGCCAGTTGCCGCACGTCGGCGTACTCGGCGATGGTGCAGAGCAGATAGAACGCCGGTCCGCGTTGCAGGTACGCGAGAGGATGCAGCGTCCAGCGCGCCGGTTCGTCCCGCCAGAGCTGCTGGTACTCGACCGCGCACTGCCGGTTCTCGAACAGGGCTTCCAGGAGCGCCGCTCGCGTCTGTTCCTGCTGGCGTTCCCAGTCCTGGCGGGCGGTCTCCCCAGTCAGTCCGGGCGGCGGCTCCGGCGGCAACAGCGGTTGCGCCGGCGGCACCACTCGCACCTTCGCCTCCCAGTTCTTGACCGGCGCCCAGAACGGCATGTCGTTGAGTTCACCGCGAGCGGTCTCGAAGTAGGGCCGTAGCGCCCGGTAGGACTCGCGGGGTAACAGCGGTTTCAGAAACAGCTCCAGCAGCCGAAACGCCAGCACCTCCTGATCCGACAGCCGGGGCAGAGCCATGAACTTTCGCCCCTTGGGCCAACGCCACTGCAACGGCTTGGCATCGAGATTGACCGTTTCCAGAAAACCGGCCTCGCCCAGCAGCGCCAGGACCCGTTGCACCGAGCGCTCGTCCATTTCCTCGGCGGTCCCCTGCAACCGTTTGAAAATCATTTGCGTCGTGAGCGGCTCGCTGCCCTTGAACATCGCCAGAATGCGCAGGCGGCGGTTGAACGTGGTGATGGCGTCTTCTTTCATCAGCGGTTCCCTGATGGGGCGGGGGAGAGCGGGCGTTTGCGCCGAACGTCCGGGCGCTGACAACGACCGCTAACGACTTCCGGTTTCGTCTGCCTGGTACGGTTGGAAGCGGCGACTGTCAAAATGGTAGACGAGAAAATCACCGTCCCGGCGCAAGATGCCCAACAGCACATCCAGTGGCTCGCGATAATACGGAGACCCGGCCTCAGCTTCGTGATCAAGAATCGGAATCGTGAGCCGTTCGACCACAATGGCCGGCTGACCATACGCTGGGAAGCGACGATTCTTCAGTCCCGGCTTCCATGTGACCATCTGCCCGGGGCGCAATGTCCGCTCCCGACCATTGGTCAGGCGTTCGTACAGGGTGTGCAGGTGCTGAGTGGTATCCTCGGTGGGTTCGGCGAGCAGTTCCTCGCCGCCGTCGTCGAGATTGAGGTTGTCCAGCAGGGCCTTGACTTGGGGGTCCAGCGTCGATTTACGGGGCATGGCGATGTCCTTCGGGTGGGGAAGTTGGGCGCGGGCGGTGTTTGGCGGTCGCCCGCTATCGGATACAAGAATACGCTGGCTTTGCGACCAGTTGCGTCGGATACCATCGTCGCGTGTGTCCCCGGAACTCAGCCGACGCATCCTGATTGTGTTTCATGCGGTTTTGTGTGGCGCCTATTGACTCATCAGGTCCCTATCACAGGAAAATCCACACTAAGCAAGCGGTTGCTGCGGCAGGTTGCGCTGCAGTGATGAATATAAGGTTCGACGGGCGCCGCGCCGTGCCGCAGGACAGCTACGAACCGAAAGGTATATACTTGGGATGTACATTCATTCCGAGAACTTGCCATGCAAACCGCCCGCCTGTTTACCAACGGCAACAGTCAAGCCGTGCGCCTCCCCAAGGAATTCCGGTTTGAAGGCGACGAGGTCGTGATCAAAAAGGTCGGTAACGCCGTCATCCTGCTGCCAAAAATCTATGCTTATCAGGATCTGAAGGCGCTGCTCGACGAAATCGGTCCGCTGGATCTGGAACGCCAGCAACCGGAAATCGATCAGCCACGGGATTTTGGTTGAACCGGCATGGTGCTGCTCGACACCAATATCTGCATCTACCTGCTCAACCAGCGTCCGGGCTTCGAGGCGATTCTGCGACGCCTGGACGGTCGGCAACAGGGCGAAATCGCGCTGTCTGCCATCACGCTGGCTGAATTGCGCTTCGGCATCGCCGCCAGCCAACGCCGCGCGATCAACCTCGCCAAGCTGGAGCTGTTCCTCGCGACCTTTGAAATCGCCCCCTTCGACGCGCCCGCCGCTGCCGCCTACGGCTCGCTCCGCGCCCAGTTACAAGCCCGGGGCACGCCGATTGGACCTCTGGATACGCTGATTGCGGCCCACGCCTTGGCGCTGGGGGCGATCATGGTGACCCACAACGTCCGCGAGTTTGGCCGGGTTCCTGGCCTGACCGTGGAAAACTGGCTGAATTCACCATGACCGCCTCATGACCGACCCGTAACGGGCGTGCTGTCCGGCGTCTGATTCTCTGTTCCTTCCTCAACCGTGCCGCCGCAACCCAGCCGACGCATCCTGTCGGATATCCGCCGTATGCTCCGCTCCGTTCACCAACCTGATCGGAGCGCCTCATGACTCTACCCCGTTTTTTGCACGCCAACCCCGTCGCCACCCTCACCACGCTGGACGACGACGACACCGTCGCCTATCGCGCCGTGCTGGGCCGCTGGCTGATTGATCTGGCCCTGTTGCTGGGCTGGGTGCGCACCGGACGCCGCCGCCACCCCTTTCATCACCATCGCTGCTGGGACAACGACGAATTCATGGCCCTGACCGGCCTGGCCGAAGGCGATGACGCCGAGCCGGACGAGAGAGAAGAAGAGGACGAGGACCCGCGCGGGCGATCTCAGTCAGCGGAGCGCTTGCTCCAGCGGCTCCGGCAGCGGCGCGCGGAACTGGCGCAAATCACCCTGAACCCGGATTTGCCGCTGGTGCGTAACATGAATCTGCTCGCCGGGCTGCTCGGGCTGAGCGAAGTCGAACTGGCCGTGCTCTGTTTCGCTGTGTTTCTGCGAGGGGATCGCACCTTCCAGAATGCCATCGCCCAACAATCACAGAGCACGAGCACGCCGTTTCTGCACAAGCTGTTGGCGCGGTTGACCGGCCTCCCCCAGGACGACATCCGCGCGGCCCTGAGTCCCACCAGCACGCTCATCACCACGGGGCTGGTCGAAATCGCCGCGCACAGCGTCGATCTGGAGGACAAGCTCGACGTGTGGAAAGATTTGCCGAACATCCTGTTCACGCCGCACGCCGACGCCGAGACGCTGATGGCCCGCTTCCTCAAGCGCTCGCCCCGGCGCACCCTGACCCTGGCCCATTTTCCCCATCTGAGCCAGGACACGGCGGCGGCGGTCGGGCTGTTGCGGGCGGCGCTCGACCGCCGGATTCCCGGCACCAACCTGCTGCTGTACGGCCCGCCGGGCGTGGGCAAGACCGAATTCGCCGCCGTGCTGGCCGCGGCGGTGGGCGCGGACCTGTACGAGGTGGATTACGCCAACGAGGACGGCGATCCGATCCGGGGCGAGCGGCGGTTGCGCGCCTTCAATCTGGGCCAGCGTCTGCTGGCCCGGCGCGACAACGCCCTGCTGCTGTTCGACGAGGTCGAGGACGTGTTCGAGCGCAATCCCTTCGCCCGGCTGTTCGGCGGGGAGGGCGACAACGCCACCGCCGGCAAGGCGTGGATCAACCGCACCCTGGAAAACAACCCGGTGCCGGCGCTGTGGCTGACCAACGACGCCGATTCGATGAACCGGGCCTATCTGCGCCGGTTCGACTACGCCATTCGCTTCACCGTGCCGCCGCAGGCGGTGCGGATCGAGATCGCCCGCCACCATCTGGGCGACTGGGCCGGGGAGGACGACTGGCTGGCGCGGATCGCCGCCCACGAACATCTGACCCCGGCGCAACTGGAGCGGGCCGCCAAGCTGGCCCGCCACGCCGGCAACGGCGATCTGGAAGCGAATCGGTCGCTGGTGCGGCAGGCGCTCGACCGCTCGGCGACCCTGCTCCGGCAGAAGCGGGCGCCGGCGCGCAACCACGTCCCGACCGGCTACGACCTGCGTTTCCTCAACGTCGATCAGGATATTCCCAGGCTGATTGCAGCGTTGCAGCGCCGCCCGCACGGCACCTTCTGCTTCCACGGCCCCGCCGGCACCGGCAAATCGGAACTGGCCCGCCATATCGCCGACACGCTGGAGAAGCCGTTGCTGGTCAAGCGCGCCTCCGACCTGCTGGACATGTATGTCGGCCAGACGGAAAAAAGCATCGCCGCGATGTTCGACGACGCCCGCCAGCGCGATGCGGTGCTGGTGCTGGACGAGGCCGATTCCTTCCTGCGCGACCGACGCGGCGCGCATCGCTCCTGGGAAGTGACCCAGGTCAACGAACTGCTGACCCAGATGGAGGCGTTCGACGGAATCTTCATCGCTACCACCAACTTGATGGAGAGCCTGGACGCCGCCAGCCTGCGCCGCTTCCCGTGGAAGATCCGCTTCGACTGGCTCAAGCCCGGCCAGCGCTGGGGGCTGTTCGCGCAGGAGTTCGCCCGGCTGGGCGGCGATTTGGCCGAGGTGGCGGTTTGCAAGGAGGCCGTGCTGCGGCTCGACCGCCTCGCGCCGGGCGACGTGGCCGCCGTGGTCCGCCAGTACGAGCTATGGGATGAAACTCCCAGCGCCCGCGAGTTCTATCGGTGCCTGACCGCCGAGGTGGCGATCAAGGAACGCGGCGACGAGACGCCCACACCGGTGCGCCCGAATCACCGCGCCGTTCAGGCCATGTACGGATGATACCCACTCTCCCCTTCGGGTCGGTGATGCCACGCTCTCCATCAATCCAGATAGAGGTTGTCGCGGGCGCGCTTGGCCCGCTGGAAGACGGCGAGAATCGCGGCGCGGTCGTCGGCGCGGATCGCTTCGGCCAGCCGCGCCAGATCGGCGCTGAACAACGCGATCATTTCCAGCAATTGCTCGCGGTTGGCGGCGCAGATGTCACCCCACATCGTCGGGTCGCTGGAGGCGATGCGGGTGAAATCCCGAAAACCGCCGGCGGCGTAACGGAAGATTTCAGCCCGGTCGTCCAGGCGAGCCAGGGTATCGACCAGGGTGTAGGCCAGCATGTGCGGCAGATGGCTGGTCGCCGCCAGCACCGCGTCGTGATGGCGCACGCCCATGTCCACCACCTCGGCCCCGGTCAATTCCCACATCCGTTTGATCAGGCGATGGGCGGCGGCGGCGGTTTCCGCCAGCGGCGTCAGGATCACTCGCCGGCGCTGGAACAGAGTCGCGAACGAGGCTTCGACCCCGCTCTTCTCAGTGCCGGCGATGGGATGGCCGGGCACGAAGTGGGGGGGGATGTGACCGTAAACCCGCTCCACGTCGGCCACCACGCTGCCCTTGGCGCTGCCCACGTCGGTGACCACCGCGTCGGTCGCCAGGCGCGGGACGATGGCGCGCAACACGGATTCGATGGCGCCCAGCGGTACGGCTACCACCACCACGTCGGCGTCGACGACCGCGCGGGCGGGATCGGTGTCGTAACGGTCCACCACGCCCAGGCGAATCGCCGCGCGCAGGTTGTCCTCGTTGCGGCCGGAGCCGACCACTTCGGCGACTTCGCCCTGCTCGCGCAGGGCGCGGGCCAACGAGCCGCCGATCAGGCCGACGCCGATGACGCACAGACGACGGATCAGGGGTTGCGTCGCGGTCATGTCAACCCTTCAACACGTCGGTCAGCGTCTCGATGAAGCGGGCGTTTTCCGCCTCGGCGCCGATGCTGATGCGCAGGAAGCGGGGCAGGCCGTAGTTGTCCACCGGCCGGGTGATGACGCCGCGCTTGAGCAGTTCCAGAAACACGTCCCGCCCGGGCCGGCCGACATCCACGCACAGGAAATTGCCGACCGAGGGCAACCCGGGCAATCCCAGTTGGCGGCAGGCGTTCCGCAACTGCTCCATCCCGGCCCGGTTGACCGCCCGGCTCCGTTCCAGATGCCCGAAATCGTCCAGCGCCGCCGCCGCCGCGACCAGCGCCAGGCTGTTGACGTTGAACGGCTCGCGAACCCGGTTGAGCAAATCCGCCACCTGGGGATGCGAGATCGCGTAGCCGACCCGCAGTCCGGCCAGTCCGTAAGCCTTGGAGAAGGTGCGGGTCACGACGAGATTGGGGAAGCGGTCGAGCCAGCGCAGGGCGTTGGGGCAATCCGCGTCGGCCTCGACGTATTCGAAATAGGCTTCGTCCACTACCGCGATGACCGATTCGGGAATCGCTTCCAGAAACGCTTCCAGTTCCCCCGTTTTCAACCAGGTGCCGGTCGGGTTGTTGGGGTTGGCGACGAATACGACGCGGGTGCGGTCGTTGATCAGCGCCAGCAGGGCCGCTGGATCGTGACCGTAAGGCATGGCGTGATCGGGCGGATTGGCCTTGGCGACGCGGGCGGTCGCGCCGATGGCCTGGGTGACGATGGGATAGACCGCGAAGGCGTGTTCGGAAAACACCGCTTCATGCTCCGGGGTCAGGAACGCCCGCGCCACCAGTTCCAGCACGTCGTTGGAGCCATTGCCCAAGGTCAGCGTCGCCGTGGACAAGCCGAGTTTGGCCGACAGCGCGGCCTTGAGTTCGAAGCCGTTGCCGTCGGGATAGCGGGCCAAGCCGCTTAGGGCGTCGCGGATCGCGGTCAGCGCCCGGGGGCTGGGGCCGAGCGGATTTTCGTTGGACGCCAGCTTGACGATATCGCTCAGGCCGTATTCCCGGCGCAGCTCGCTTTCCGGTTTGCCGGGCTGATAGGGTTGCAGGGTGCGCACGCCGGGTGCCGCGAGGGAGAGGAGGTCACAGGTCATGGATCGGAAAGCTCCATCGGAAGGGCTGATTTTTGATAACCCTATCAGAAAGTTCGGGCGCGATATAGCGGATCGCGCCGGGACCGTCGCCACGACTTCCGGTCCGGCCGTGGGCCATGCGGTTCCTCCACGCTTCGTTTACAATCTAACCCATAAGAATCCTGGAGGATGTTGGATGGCCACCCTATCGGTTCGTGTTTCGGAAGACCCCGCTCGTCCGCTGGGACACGCCATCATTACCCTCAACGGATTGCCGCGCGGGCTGGAGACCTTCGAGTTCACGCTCAGCCGCCACGGTTTTGCCGCCAACCATCTCGGTTCGGACGGCTGGCAGGGCGCGGAATGCTGGTTGCAACCCGATGAAGCGTGGTACAGCGGAGACGCGCTGAAATTCATCGTCCATCCCGATCTGGCGTTCCAACTGGAGAACAGGCCGTACACCCTGGGGGTGCGCGGGCAGGGGTTGTCGGATACTGTCGCCGTGACCTTCGTCTGGCCCCTGGAGCTGGAACTGGAAGAGGGCGCCGCCGGTGGCGAGCGGCGGGTGGTTAGCGGCACGCGGGTGGATGCGGCCCCGAAACCGCGCCCGGAACCGGAACCCGACGCCATGCCGACGGTCGAGTCGCCGGAGGTGAGCCAGGCGGATTTGCCGATTCCGGACGTGGCGATTCCGGAAATTGGCGCCGATCCGACGGTGGCGGGCCCTGGCGCTGCGCCGACCCAGGTCGTGGGGCACCGGGTGCGGGAATCGCATTCGAGCCAGGAGGGGCCGACGCGGGTGGTGACGGAGGGGCGGGCACGGCCGCCGGTTTCAAGTCCGCGTCCCCCGGTCGCGGAACCGACCCGCAAGGTGTCGGGGCGTCTGGTTCCACCGACCGTGGATGATGACCAGCCAACGGTCGTCCCGTCTCCACCGCCGCCCCTTGTCGCGCCGGGTCCGGGCGAAGAGCCGCCAACGGTTACAGCGTCATCCCGCCGTCCCGCGTCGCTTTCGGAGCGACCGCCCGTTCCCGTCGAGGCGGCTGGCGAGGAACGACCTGGAGGGGGTTTCGGGCTGTCGACCGGACTGATCCTGCTGGCGGCGCTGGCGGCGCTGGGAGGCTGGTGGTGGTTCGGTCAGCGCTCCGGCAATGCTCCCATGGCCGCGTCGCCGACGGGTGCTCCAACCAGCATCCACCGCGCCCCCGAGCCGAAACCGGCACCGGAACCGAAACCGGCGCCGGAACCGAAACCGGCGCCGGAACCGATCCCCGCGCCAGTCCCGGCGCCCGCGCCGGAGCCGATCCCCGCGCCGGAGTCGCCCGCGCCCGAGCGAACGCCCGCTCCGCCGCCAGTTTCGACCCCGCCGCCGGCTCCCGCGCCGGTTACGCCAAGGCAACCGCCCGCGCCCGAGCGAACGCCCGCTCCGCCGCCGGTTTCGACCCCGCCGCCGGCCCCCGCGCCGGTTACGCCAAGGCAACCGCCCGCGCCCGAGCGAACGCCCGCTCCGCCGCCGGTCGCGCCGGCCCCCCAAGCTCCGCTGAAATCGCCGCCGGCTCCGCCCATCCAGCCAGGCGGCTCCGGACGCAGTCTGGAGGATGAACTGAAATCGCAATTCGATCCAACCTTACGGGAATTGGAGAAAGGGTTGCGTCGACCCAAGTCATCGCCTTGAATACGTAAATCATCGGAAGCGAACCGATTCCCGCATCGCGACTTACCGCGAGGAGTATCTGTATGAATCGTCTGTTGATCAGCGGCTTGTTACTGTTACTGTGCTGTGGACCGACGTCGGCGCGCGCCGACGACGCCGACGCCAGGCAAATCGGCATGGTCACCGGTTCTCAGACCGGCACCTACATCAAGTTTGGCAACGATATCGCCGGAGTGGCCAAGACCGTCGGCCTGGATATCCTGGTCAAGGACTCCCAGGGTTCGATCGACAACATCAAGCGCATCAACAGCAAGGAGAACGCGACCTTCGGCATCGTCCAGTCGGATGTGCTGGGTTTCCTCAGCCGCTCCGAAAACCCGGAAACGCGCCAGGTTGCCAGCCGGTTGCGGCTGATCTTCCCGTTCTACAACGAAGAGGTCCATTTGTTCGCCAACAAGACCGTTACTTCGTTCGACGGCTTGCAGGGCAAGCGGGTGGTGGTGGGCGAGCAGGGCAGCGGCACCTGGCTGACCGCGATGAATCTGCTGCAACTGACCGGGGTCAAACCCGCCGAACTGATCCATTTGCCGCCGTTGCAGGGCGTGACCGCCGTGCTCAAGGGCGAGGCCGACGCGACGTTCTACGTGGCGGGCAAGCCGGTCAGCCTGTTCACCAAGGTGGGCAACCTGATCACCAAGCCGGAATTCGCGCCCATGCTGGCGAACGTCCATTTCGTGCCGCTGGACGATCCGCGGATGCTGCGCGAATATCAGCCCGCCCGGATCGGCCCGGTCGATTACGAGTGGTTGAGCGGCGACGTATCGACCATCGCGGTCAAGGCGGTGCTGATGAGCTTCGACTTTTCCGGCAAGCGGAGTCCCTATTTCGCCCAGCGCTGTGAGCAGTTGGCGAAACTGGGCCAGGCCATTCGCGCCAACATCGATGTGCTCCGGCAGACCGGCCACCCCAAGTGGAAGGAAGTCAATCTTGACGAAAAAGTGGGCGTCTGGCCGTTGGACAGTTGTTCGCGCAGCGGCGTCAAGGGTGGCGGTCCGAAGGTGGACTTGACCCGCGAACTGGAAAAGATGTTGCTGAATCAGTTTGAATGGCCCCGGTATTCGATCCCGGCAGCCTGAGCTTCATCTGGGGAGAGAAACCGATGCGATTCATGCAAATGGTTTTGATGATGGCGCTGATTGCCGGAGCGGGTACGGCCCTGGCCCAGGATCGGCGACCAGACGCTCGCCTGGCGTTTTCCAGCACGGCGATCGGGCTGGTGTTCGGCTATCAGTGGGGGCAGGGCGCGCTGGAATTCCAGGGGCGAAAATATCCGTTCACCGTTTCCGGGATCAAGGCGGCGACGCTGGGCATCGCCAGCGTGGATGCTCTCGGTCAGGTCTACCGCCTGCGAGAACTGGCTGATTTCCCCGGACGCTATATCGTGGTCGAGGGTGGGTTGACCGTGGTGCAGGGTGGCGGCAACGCCGTGTTGCGCAACGAGAAGGGCGTCATGCTGTATTTGCAGAACGTACAGTATGGCCTTGATCTGACCCTGGGTGGCGGTGGTGTCGATATTGCCCTGACCGAGCCGGCCGACGCGGTGGCTCCGCCAAGCCGATCAAGCGCCTCGGCGCGTTGAATTGGGAAGTCGTTCGGGATTCAGGAACCTAGCGAGGCGCGGCGGGCATGGTGGAACAGATTCTTCTCAGCAGTGGATCCTTCGCGGGGATGCGCGAGACCGGCGGCTTTGGTCAGCCACTGCACGCCCTGTACCCGCAGATTCGGGCGGTGCTGGCCAGTGAGCTGGGATCGGAGGCGGCGGCGCTATTGGCCGAACCGGTGGTGGATCGCGTCAACGACCGGATCGACTGGTATACCGAAGGCGATCCCGATCATCCGCCAGCGGCGCTGGGCGATCTGCCCGAGGAACAGCGCCAGCCGCTACTTGCTCAAGTCCACGACCTGTTGGACCGTGGGCGGGAGGTGGCGGAGCGTTACGCCGCTTCAAAGGAAGCCCGCCGGGCGCAATTGGGGGCGATGTTGCGGGTGGCCCTGAGCACGCCAGCCGAAACCGAACTGTTTTTGGTCGAGGGACGACCGGTGATGATCCGCTGGGGCTTCACCCCGGATCGACCCTGGGAGACGCTGGCGGAGCCGGCGCGAAGCCCGCTGGTTCCGCCGGCTGCGTCGAAACCGGCTGAACCAGCACGCGATGTGGTGATACCGGAAATCGCCATGCCCGAACGGGCCGCCGCGCCGGAGTCCGGAACCGAGCCGCCGCCGTTGACCGAATCGCCGCCGGTCGCGCCATGGCCCACCCCGGCGCAGGAACCGCCACCGGAACCGATTCCACCCCCAGAGCCGGCCTCGTCTCCGACCCTGTCGGAATCGCCGCCGGAACTGCCGTCGGAATCCAAGCCCCCACCAGCGGCGGTCGTGTCCCCAGCATCACAGGATTCTCAATCCGAATCCGAAACCCCTAGGTCGGCCGCGGCACCGCTCGATGCGGCGGTGGAGCCCAAATCCGGGTCTGAGTTCGAATCCGGAACCCAATGGCGTTACGTGGTGGTCGGTTCCCGGTATTTTTGGAGCGTGTTCGCGCTGGCCGTATTGCTGGCCGTGATCGCGGCGTTCCGGTGGGGGATGGGGTGGCCAGCGCCATTTTCCGCGTCGGGTCAGGAATCGAAGTCCGTCCTGGACGCCGACCTGGAGCGCGTCTTGGCCCAGGCCCAGCACACCGAGGCGGAATTGCGGAGCCGGCTGGAAAGTTTGTTGACGCAACTCGCCGAGCGACGTGGTCAGTGTCCGTTGCCGGCCGCCAGAGCGGACACCGCCGTTCCCGCGATTCGGGAATCCGGCCAGGGCCGCGCGGCTCCAGCTCAATCCGCGGTCGCGGTCGCGAGCGGGAATGGCTCGCGTGAACCGGCGGTCACCGCCCCCTCCAACCACTCTGTGGCAATTCCAACCGTGGATGCGCCAACTGCCGCCCGCGCGGCGACTACCCCCGGCATGGCGCCGCCCGTCGCCCCCGCGGTTCCAGCGACGGCAACACCCATCACGCCGGACCATGCCGTGTCGCCGACAGCCATGCCGCCAGTGAGCGCCATCGATCCTTCGGACAGCGTCAGCCCACCATTGTCGAGGCTGGAATCTCGCGCTTCGCCGGAAACGAAATCGCCCACGCGAACCTTGGAAGAGGTTTTGGTTGGGCGTGCGCCGGTGGCGGATGCGCCGACCCGCCAACCGCCACGACCCCAGGCTGAACCGCCGGTCAAGACCGAGCCGCTCGCTCGAACCGAACCGCCGATCAGGAAGGCCGAACCACCCGCCTTGACGGAGCCGCCGGTCAAGGCCGAGCCAACCGCCGAGGAACGCCGGGAATTTACGAACCGCATGACCGAGACCGGCGCGACGACCGGTGAAATCACCGCGACGCTGTTGTGGAACGGTCCAGGCGATCTCGACTTGGTGGTGCGCTGCCCATCCGGCCAGCAACTGGATTACCGCAATCCAGCCGCATGCGGCGGCACTCTGGATGTGGACGCCAATGCCACGCGCGGCGCGCTCAGCGACCGGCCGGTGGAGAATGCTTTCTGGCCAGCGGGTCGGACCACGCCGGGAAGCTACGAAATCGCCGTGCGTTACGCGCCGCGCAAGGACGAGCAGAACCCCCGAGAGACGCCGTTTCAGGTGCGCCTGATCCGGGGCGGCCAGGAGTCGGTATTCAAGGGTACGGTCCGGCCCAATGCGATGACGCCGGTCACGACCTTCACCGTCGAGCGCTGAGGAATCCGGCATGAATCGACAGGAACAGGAGCAATTCACGGTTTACGCCGCCGAGACGGCCATTCCGCGCCACCAGCGGGCCTGGGCCTGGGGTTTGGCGGCGCTGGCGATTCTGCTGTGCGGGCTGGCCGTCGGCTGGCTGATGAGCGGGGCGGGATTCGGCGTCCGCGCCGTGGATGGCGCGGCGTTATTGGCCCAGCGGGAAGCGGTGAACGACGAGTTACGCAAGCGCATCGCCCGGTTGGAGCAGACATTGCGCGGCGACGTTTGCGCGTCGGCGGCGTTGGAGGCGCTGCCACCGACCAGCCGTTGACGCGGGTTCCACGGGTCGACGACCTCGTGGATTTTCCTTGTCCATCCCCATGAGGAATGCATCATGTCCAGTTTTTCCATTGGCTTGAGCTGGCAACGCTCCACGCCGGATTTTGACGTGAAAACCTTCAGCCGCGACCATGTCTGGCGATTGGCCGGCGGGCAGACCGTGCGCGGCTCGTCCGCGCCGGACTATTCCGGCAATCCCGAGATGAGCAACCCCGAGGAGGCGTTGCTGGCGGCGCTGTCCAGTTGCCACATGCTGACCTTTCTCTCCATCGCCGCGCTCAGGAAACTGGTGGTGGATCGCTACGAGGACGAACCGGTGGCCGAACTCGGCAAGAACGAGAAGGGCAAGCTCATGGTCGCCCGGATGACGCTGCGCCCCCAGGTGACGTTCGGCGGCGCGACGATTCCCGATGAGGATACGGTGCGGCAATTGCACCGCAAGGCCAAGGAAAATTGCTTCGTCGGCAACTCGCTGCTGAGCCAGGTGGCGTTGGAGCCCCGGTTCTAACCGCGAGCGAGCTTGGGGAATGGGCTTGCGTCATCGTGCGGGCTGCCTATAAATTTACCTTGAGTAAAACAGCAAGAGGCGTGAGGACCGGTATGTGGAAGTTCGGTAAACGGGTTGTGTTGCTTGGGCTGCTGGCCTGGTTGATCAGCGCCTGCGCCCCGAACGACCTTCAGGAATCGGCGCCGCCCCCGTTGGCGAATCAGTTCGCGTCGTTGCGCGAGCCCTGGCTGCTGGTGGACACCAAGGCGGATACGTTGAGCATCATGCAGGGCCAGCAACCGATCAAGGTATTTCGCCCGATTGCCTTGGGCAGCAGCGGGGCCGGCGTCAAGTCTCGGCGCGGCGACAACCGGACGCCGACCGGAGTGTTCCGGATTGGTTGGATCAACGATCAGAGCCGGTTTAAGACCTTTATCGGCCTCGATTATCCCAATCCCGACTACGCGGAGCGGGCGTTGCGGGAACATCGGATCGACCGCGCCACCTACGAGCGCATCCGCGCCGCCTGGACCCATGGCTATACCCCGCCACAGGACACGCCGCTGGGTGGGCAGATCGGTATTCATGGGGTGGGGATGGGCGATCCACGGGTTCACAACGCGGGCATCAACTGGACCAGCGGCTGCGTGGCGCTGGACAACCATCAGATCGAGGCGCTCAGACCATGGGTCAGAAAAGGCATGCGGGTCGAAATACGCTGATCGCGGTGTTTTCGCCATTGTCCGTGAACTTCGGTTTCGTTATATAATGGTCTTGTTGTGTTGTTGCAACTTGGTTGTGCTTTAGCGACAGAGTCGCTAGTCAGCACCTTTGTGTTTGTCATGTAATGATGTTTAAGGAGTTGAAGATGTCCCTCAAGACCGTCACCAAGCTTTCCGCGCTGGCCCTGATCGCCGGTTTGACCGTGGGTTGCGCCAGCACCAGTGATTTGCAAAAAGTGCAGAATGATGCCAACGAAGCCAAGGCCATGGCGCGCAATGCCCTGGATACCGCCAACGACGCCAAGTCCATGAGCATGGCGACCGAGGAAAAGATTAACCGCATGTTCAAAAAGTCGATGTACAAGTAAGCCCGACTTTTTAAGGGCGGTAAAAAACCCCGTGCGAACGGGGTTTTTTTGTGGGCGTTACAACCGGCTGGGCGGCGAGAGAGTTGGCGGTTCGCGAATCTCGTCGCGCGCGGACGGTCGAGCCGCGGGCGGGGTGGAGTAGGGGTAGGGCGCGGGATAGACGGGCGCGGGTCGGGAAACGGGCGGCGGCGCGTCCGGCGAGTAAGAATAAGGAGATCGGTAATCCGCTGCTGAGTTGCCGGGGGCGGCTCCGGGCGGCGCGGGTCGGTAAACCGGGCTGGGAGGAGGGCTGTAAGCCGTGGGGGGTGGGTAGGGAGTCGGCGCTCGGTTGGCGACGGGCGCTTCGGAGGCGGATTGCCCTGGCGCTGGCCCGGTGGGTTGGGTGACCGGATGCGAAACCGGCGCGGAAATCGGCACGGGAATGCCGCTGAATTGTTCCACCGCCAGTTCCAGCGTGGCCTGATCCACGCCGGCCATGTCGGGGCCGGTCTTGGCGATGACCGCCTGGTGGGCCTGCTCAAGGGTCACCTTGATCGGCAGGTTGTCTTCTTCCAGCGGCGCGTGCGACTCGACCATCAATTGGCCGTTCAGCCGCCCGACCTTCACCGGTTGATCGACCAACCGCACCGGCGTACCGACCGGCACCATGCCGAACAGACGTTCGATGTCTTCCGGGTACATCCGCACGCAACCGTGCGTCACTCGCATGCCGATGCCGAAAGGTTTGTTGGTGCTGTGGATCAGATAACCGGGCACGCCCAAGCGCATGGCGTAACGCCCCAGCGGATTGTCGGGGCCGCCGGGAATCACGTCCGGCAGGATGTCGCCCTCGGCGGCGTGTTCGGCCTTGATCGAGGCTGGCGGTCGCCATGCCGGATCGACTTCCTTGGCGACCACCTTGGTCAAACCCATCGGTGTCTTCCAGTCCATCCGGCCGATGCTGACCGGATACGTGTACACCACCCGCTCCTCGCCGGCGTTGGTCTTCGGGTAGTAGTACAGCCGCATCTCCGCGATGTTGAGGACGATGCCCTCGCGTGGGGTGGTGGGCAGAATGTAGCGGGTCGGCAGGACGATGGGCGTGCCTTCGCCAGGCGCCCAGCGGTCCACGCCCGGGTTGGCGTGAACGATTTCGTCATAACCCAGGCTATAGCGGCGGGCGATGTCGAGCAGGGTGTCGTCCTTGGTGGCGTACATCACCTTGACTTGTCCGATGACGTCGGTGTCCGGGGGCGGCAGGGGATAGAACGCCGCCTGCGCGGCGCTGGTGGCCAACCATCCGAGCAGTAGCCAGCGGATGGATTTCGAATGTGGGCTCGGCATGGGAGCGTCTCGCCTCCGGTAGTGGGTCGCGGGAAATCAAAATTCTGCCCGCAATTCCCTGGTAACGCCAGAACGCAATCGCGCCGAGGCTACCGCGAGGCGGTTTGGGGAAAGGGCGGACGATTTTTCTAAATCGTTGGATTCGACATGGCCCACCACGTTCCACGCCACTGCTGGATTAGGTCTTAACCCATAAGGAAATAAAGATTTTTATCTTGATTTGGGTTATGATTGAAAAAATTGTGGTTTAGCGGCCTGCTCGAAAAAATCGCCATCCGCGCTCCACGACGCCGGATTGGCCCATCGACGATGGAGGTGATCCATGGCGGAATCCGACTTACCTGCCCAGACGGTTTGCGAAATCGTCCAACGCCACGGCGGCACGCCGACCCGGCTGCTGCAAATCCTGCGCGACGTGCAAGACCACCTGACCTGGCTGTCGCCCGAGACCTTGGACCGGGTCGCCGAGGAACTCCACATTTCCCCGGCCAAGGTGCGCGGCGTCGCCGAATTCTATTCCTTCCTTTACACCGCGCCGCGCGGTTCCTACGACCTCCTCTTCAGCGACAACATCACCGACCGGATGCTCGGCAATCGCGAACTGTTGCACTACCTTTGCGAGCGGCTGGGCGTCGAGGTCGGTAAAACCCGCGTCGATGGAGTAGTCACAGTCGGTACGACGTCCTGCACCGGTATGTGCGACCAGGGACCGGCGGCGCTGGTGAACGGTTATGCGCTCACTCGCCTCGACAAACCGCGCCTGAATCGGATCGCCGAACTGGTGAATGGGCAAATCCCACTGGCGCAATGGCCGTGTGAATTTTTCGAGGTGATCAGCAACATCCGCCGCGCCGATATCTTGCTGGGGCGGCATTTCGCCGACGGTTCGGCGCTGCGGGCGGTGCTCAAGCGTGGCCCGGAGGCGATCCTGGAAGAGATGGTCAAGTCCGGTTTGCGCGGGCAGGGCGGCGCCGGGTTCAAATCGGCGGCCAAGTGGATTTCCTGCCGCAACGCGCCGGGCGAGGTGAAATACGTGGTCTGCAACGCCGACGAGGGCGAGCCAGGCACCTTCAAGGACCGGGTGTTGATGCAGGATTTCGCCGACCTGGTGTTCGAGGGCATGACCCTGTGCGGCCGGGTCATCGGCGCCCGCCAGGGCTTCGTGTACTTGCGCGGCGAGTACCGCTACTTGTTGCCATCGCTTCAAGCCCACCTGCAACGTCGCCGCGAGGTGGGTTTGCTGGGCAAGGCTATCCTGGGCGATCCGACCTTCGGTTTTGACATTGACATTCACCTTGGAGCGGGCGCTTACGTCTGCGGCGAGGAATCGGCGCTGATCGAATCGCTGGAGGGCAAGCACGGGGTGCCACGCATCCGCCCACCGTTCCCGACCACGCACGGTTATTTGAACCAGCCCACCGTGGTCAACAACGTCGAGACCTTCGCCGCCGCCGCCAAGATCGCCGTGGAGGGCGGCGCCTGGTTCGCCAGCCGGGGCACGGCGGAGTCCAAGGGCACCAAGCTGCTCAGCCTCAGCGGCGACTGCGAGCGGCCGGGGATTTACGAATACCCGTTCGGCGTCACGGTGCGGCGGGTGCTGGAAGACTGTGGGGCGCTGGACGCGCAAGGTATCCAGATGGCCGGTCCGGCCGGGCACATGATTTCCGCCCGCCAGTTCGACCGGCGTATCTGCTTCGAGGATCTGGCGACCGGCGGCTCGTTCATGGTGTTCAGCCATCGGCGCGACATTCTCGATGGCGTCCGCAATTTCGCTCATTTCTTCGTCCATGAAAGTTGCGGCTTCTGCACGCCCTGCCGGGTCGGCACCTCGCTGCTGCGTGATCTGGTGACCAAGATGCACACCGGCCATGGAACCCGTTACGACCTGGAAGAGATGCGCAAGCTGGGCCGGATCATGCAGGTCGCCTGTCATTGCGGGCTGGGTCAGACCGCGCCCAATCCGGTGCTGGACAGTCTGGAGCAGTTTCCGGAAGCTTGGGAACGGCGGCTGCGGTCCACCGCCTTCGAGCCGGCTTTCGATCTGGACGCGGCGCTGGAGCAGGCCCGGCAATTGACGGGGCGCAGCGACCCGGACGCCTATTTGCGCGAGGAAGAATTGATACTGGGGGCGATGCCATGAGCGCGGACCGGAGTTTCACGCTGGACGGGCGGCGGGTGCCGTTCCAGGACGGCCAGACCATCATGGCCGCCGCGCTGGCCGCTGGAGTCTATATCCCGCATCTGTGCTTCAACCCGGAATTCGCCCCGCACGGCAGTTGCCGGGTCTGCCTGGTCAAGGTCAACGGTCGGGTGCAGGCGGCTTGCACCACCCCAGCGGCGGTGGGCCAGGCGGTGCAGAACGAAACCGGGGAACTGCGCGAGATTCGGCGTGGCATCCTGCAAATGCTGTTCGTGGAAGGCAACCACGTCTGTCCGGCCTGCGAGAAGAGCGGGGCGTGTCAATTACAGGCGGTGGCCTATTACGTCGGGATGCTGGCGCCGCACTACACCCACTTCTATCCGCGCCGGCCGGTAGACGCCTCCCATCCCGAGGCGGTGATCGATTTCAACCGCTGCATTCTGTGCGAGCTGTGCGTGCGCGCCAGTCGCGACGTGGACGGCAAGAATATCTTCGCGGTGCAGGGACGAGGTATCCAGGCTCATCTGGTGGTCAATACCCCATCCGGCAAGCTCGGCGCGACCGATTTCAGCGTCACCGACAAAGCGGCGCAAGTCTGTCCGACCGGAGCGATTTTGACCAAGCACCGCGGCTATGAGATTCCCATCGGCCAGCGGCTTTACGACCGCAAGCCGATCAGCGTGGTCGGCGATGTGGCGACGCTGGCGGAAAGCAAGGGGGGACGCCGCCATGAGTGAACCCAAGGTGAAGATCGCTACCTGTTCACTGGCCGGCTGTTTTGGCTGCCATATGTCGCTGCTCGATCTCGATGAGCGGCTGTTCGAGCTGGCCGAACGGGTGGAACTGGACCGCAGTCCGCTGACCGACATCAAGGAACTGGGTAACTGCGATTTGGGCCTGATCGAGGGTGGGGTTTGCAACGCCGAGAACGTCCATGTGCTGATGGAGTTTCGGGCGCATTGCAAGGTTCTGGTCGCCATCGGTGCTTGCGCGCTGAACGGCGGCGTTCCGGCGATGCGCAACCAGTACGACCTCAAGGAATGCCTGGAGGAGTCGTACCTGCGCGGGATCGGCCTGGTCAATCCCCAGATTCCCAACGATCCGGAAATTCCGTTGCTGCTGAACCAGGTGCATCCGCTGCACGAAGTGGTGAAGATCGACTACTTCCTGCCGGGCTGCCCGCCGTCGGCGGACGCGATTTGGACCTTCGTGAATCAACTGCTGTCGGGCCAGCCGCTCGCGCTGCCCTATACCCAGATTCACTATGATTGAGCGAGGCGCGTCATGAGCACCTTGGAAACGGCTGCCCAGCCGGAATATCTGCGTCGGATCGCCATCGACCCGCTCAGTCGGGTCGAGGGGCACGGCAAGGTCACGTTGCTGGTGGATCGGGATCATCACGTCCGCCAGGCGCGGTTGCATATCGTCGAGTTTCGCGGCTTCGAGAAGTTCATCCAGGGCCGGCCGTACTGGGAGGTGCCGGTAGTGGTGCAGCGGCTGTGCGGAATTTGTCCGGTCAGCCATAACCTGGCGGCGTCCAAGGCGGTGGATCAACTGGTCGGAGCGTCGCAAATCACTCCGACCGCCGAGAAGATCCGTCGGCTGATGCACTATGGCCAGACCCTGCAATCGCACGCGGTGCATTTCTTCCATCTGGCCTCGCCGGATTTCCTGTTCGATTTCGACGATCCCGCCGCGCACCGCAACGTCGGTGGCGTCATGGCCGATTTTCCCGATATCGCCCGCCAGGGCGTGCGACTGCGCAAGTACGGCCAGGAGGTGATCCAAATCACCACCG
Source organism: uncultured Candidatus Competibacteraceae bacterium (assembly GCA_937960715.1). Taxonomy (GTDB): domain Bacteria; phylum Pseudomonadota; class Gammaproteobacteria; order Competibacterales; family Competibacteraceae; genus Contendibacter. Next base: position 1,611 of record CALGOO010000171.1, on the reverse strand, counting down.
GCAAGCGGGTGCATGGCTCCGGCAACGTGCCCGGCGGGGTCAACAAGGCGTTGACCTTGCAGGAGCGCAACTACCTGTTGGCCGATCTCGATCTGATGATCCAGTGGGGCCGCAATATCCTCAAGCTGATCAAGCAGGCCTACGCCCTGAATCCCGGCTATTTCACCCATTTCGCCACCATTCACTCCAACTACCTCGGTCTGGTTCGCACTGATGGAGGGCTGGACCTGTACCACGGTGGGCTACGGGCCCGGAATGACCGGGGCGACATCCTGTTCGATCATCTGGATTACCGGCGCTATGCCCAGGTGCTGCGCGAGCAGGTCAAGCCATGGAGCTACATGAAGTTCCCGTTTATCCACTCGTTGGGGCCGGACAAAGGCTGGTATCGGGTGGGTCCGCTGGCGCGGGTGAACAACTGCGACTTCATTCCCACGCCCCTGGCCGAAGCGGAACGGCGCGAGTTCGCCGCGCTGGGCGAGGGCCAGCCGGTTCACCTGACCCTGGCCTATCACTGGGCGCGGATGATCGAGCTGTTGCACGCCGCCGAGGCGATCCAGGAACTGCTGCTCGATCCGGACATTTTCGGCGACGAACTGGTGGTGTGCGGCGAGATGACGCGCGAGGGCGTTGGCGTGATCGAAGCGCCGCGCGGCACGCTGTTCCACCATTACCGCATCAACGAGGATGGACTGATCGAGAAGGCCAACCTGATCGTGTCCACCACCAACAACAATCAGGCGATGAACGAGTCCATCCGCCAGGTGGCGGAACGCTATCTCGACGGCAAGGAACTGACCGAGCCGTTGCTGAACCAGATCGAGGTTGCGGTGCGGGCCTACGATCCCTGCCTGTCCTGCGCCACCCACGCCCTGGGTCAGATGCCGCTTTATGTGGAGTTGGTGGAGGAAGAGAGTGGGGCGGTGGTCGATTCTCTGACGCGGGATGTGGATGGAGTTGTCCGGGACGCGCGTTGAGGGGCGTTGTTCCTGTTTGTTGGTTCTCGCCGTCGGCAATCCCAGCCGGGGCGATGACGCCTTAGGGCCGCTGTTTCTGGAACGGCTGGCGGCGGTGCGGGAGCAACGCGGTGACTGGAACGACATCGAACTGCTCACCGATTTTCAGTTGCAGATCGAACACGCGGTGGATTTGGAAAATCGAGCGCTGGCATTGTTCGTGGACGCCAGCGTCTCCTGCCCGCCGCCGTTTCAATTCACCCGCCTGCGGCCGGCGCGCGATACCAGCTACACCAGCCACGCCCTGTCGTCCGCCGCCGTGTTGCACGTTTACCAGCAGATCAATCACGTCCCGCCACCACCGGCGTTTCAACTGGCCATTCGCGGCGAACGGTTCGAGCTGGGCCAGCCGTTGAGCGCGGCGGCCGAAGCGAATCTGGCGGTGGCGCTGAAATTTGCCGGGCGGTTGCTGGAGCGGCGGGATGTCGAAAGCTGGGGACGGTTCGCGGAAGTGTGCCAGAATTCGCCCTGGAATCACTTTACCGCGATGTAACCTTCATGCCTCTCACTCGACGACTCTACATTATCGGCACCGGCCCCGGCGGGTTGGAGCATCTCAGTCCCGCCGCCCGAGCCGCGCTGGAATCCTGCACCG